>CAZWQV010000164.1:0-2516 GCA_964636235.1 uncultured Thermoplasmatales archaeon | reverse complement strand
GCTAATGGAAACCTATCAGAATTCATCCGAGCCCTTATCCTTGAACATCATCAAAATAAAACCAATGAGAAACAAATAAAAAAAACAATATTATTCGGCCAGACCATCGTTTACATCATAACCGGTACTGCTTTCATCCTGCTTACCATCAGCCTTTTATTTCCATTACTCGTAATGGCTGCCCTATTGTTTCTATTAATAGGGGGCGTGATTATTTTTAGTTATGGTGTTGGTCTTATGTATATGCATAAAAATAAACAAAATGAGGTAATACTCTATGAATCTTAGTTTAACATTATTGTATCTTGGTTTTTTTGCATTGTTTTTTATCCTTGGGTTATTCTTTGAATATAAAAACATGTATGAATATAATGACAATATTCATAATGGCATTAATCATATGATAGTGATGTTCTTATTTTTCAGTATGCTTTTTGTTATTTTCGCTGGTCTTACTCTGTATGGTATCACTATTGATTATGTGGATGCATCTGGTGTGTTGCAGACTAGTTATGTGTTCAGTTATCAACCTTTTGCATATGCTTGTTTCATCATTAGTTTTATTCCTGGTATCATGTTGTTTTCAAAGATCATGGATATTCTTGGGGGCAATATAAAAACATAAAAAAATTTGGAGATAAATGATTACTATGGATTATGATGACATAGAGTTATCAGGCGATGACTTGGATGATATTCATTCTCATATAGATGGGTTACAGAATACTCATACTGATTTTAATGATTCTGATTATCAGATAGATGAGAACGTGCATGTCCCTGAAGAGTATGATGTAGCCCGTGAGAAATGGATGAAAAACCCGAATATCCCTGGTGATCAGAAAATACTTTTTGATTCTGATTGGGTGTTCTATGGTGCTCATGTCCCGAATAGTAATACCAAGCGGTCTGATAACCTTCGTCATTATATGGATATGGAACTGGCGAATATGTATAGTCGTATTCCTACGAGACGGGATCGTGCGTTGTTGATTAAAAAATTCACGGTTTCAGAGTTTCAGATGTGCCGGAGTAATCCTGAGATTGGTGGGTTTGATCGTAAGATGGACCGGTCAGTTATTAAACGTGAGGATATTGATATGAAACAGATGCAGACGATGTTTGATGGGAATCAACCAAAGAAAAGGAAAAGTAGTATTTTGAGTTTTTTAAGCAGGAAAAAAGGAGAATAAAAATATGTCACGGATTGTTATGTTCATTATGCTGGCCTTGTTTGGTTTTGTATTAAGTGTTCTTTCTGGTTTTGTTGGGTATCCCTTTGGTATCATGCTTGGTGCTTTTGGTGGGTTGCTTCCTTTTATGGCTATTATTCAGATCATTGGTATTGCAAAGGGGAAAGGTTTTCTTACTTTGTTTAAGGATATTTCGAAGGATGAAAAATTTATCTGGGTTCCTGATCGTGATAATAAGATCCATTTGACTATTATGAAGTATTCCAATAAGGGTATTTTGTATTTAAAAGGTGTTGGCTTATTTGAGGATAAGGGTACGAGTTTTCTTTTTGGTCGTGATAAGATGGGGTTTGCATTGCCTGAATCAGGTTACACTCTTGATTTGGTCAGTGAGCATTATTTTAGTTTACTTAAAAAAGATAATGGTCTTAATGATTGGGATTCCTGTGTGAAACAATATTTATCTGAGGATGATTATGCAAAGTTCCGCACAATGTTCCGTCATCCTGGTCGTGAGCCTAATCTTTATAAGATTAATGAGGAACTTGATTGGCTTGCTGAACGAGTACCTAAGGATAAACTGGAGAAACAGATTTGTGGTCAGACTGTTGATTTCCGTAGTCGTTGTATGTGGTTGAAATATAATTATGATCCGGGTGCTGCGGAGAATGCGACTGATCTTGAAAAAATCCGTATGTTGAAGCTTGCTACTGATTATAAGGATGAGAAGGATTTTCAGAAATATAAGTCCATTGGCATGATGATTGTAATGATTATCCTTGGTATTGTTATTTTGATTAGTGTATTATCGGCTTTGGATTTCAGTAATTTGTTTGGTATGTTCGGAGGGTTCTGATGATTAAGATTAGAACTGTTGAAAGGATTCTTGATATGTTTTTGCAGCTTAGCATCACATTGGTTTCTCTTTTATCAGCGGCTTTTGTATTGGTTTTTATCTTATTCGTAACCATTGTTGTTTCTGTGGTTATGGCTGCTAATGAAATAACATTGCCGACTACTATTGTAAATGTTTTTATCGCTGGTTTGCTTCCTTTTATTTTTATATTATATCTTGTTTTTAATTATGTGCTTCATTATTATTATGCCATGGTTAAAGCAGTATATATCACTCATAAAAAGAAACGAAATGAACGATTGGTGTCAGTTGAGGAAAATGAAGAAACTTATACTCTTATTGATCCTTAGCATTATTATTTTATCTAATAATGCTTTTGCATATGTCATTGGTGATACCAACACTTATACTGATAGTTACCTGAACATTGAAAACTATATCTATGGAATCGCAGGCGGGCCGACAAC
>CAZWQV010000163.1:0-2520 GCA_964636235.1 uncultured Thermoplasmatales archaeon | reverse complement strand
CTGGCGCGCGTGCTCGTGAAGGCCGAGCGTGTGCTCTCCGAACCTATCGACCAGGTCTTTAATCGCTGTTGGGACAGGGCGACGCGGGCGTCGCCCGTAGTGCGCCCGGCATGGGCGCGGAATAGGAGGTGAAAGTCCTCTCGGGGCCCTGGCGGAGGGAACCCGACACTGAAGAGGCAAGGGCGCTTTTGAAAAGGGCGTGGCCGTGGAGTGATCCGTGGAAGGAGAGGGAGTCGCGAGGTGGCGTCTGGTGGAAGCCTAATGTGAAATGCTGAATCAAACGCACAGTGAACCGTACTTTGAGGCTTGCGCGTGTGGGTGAGACGACTACCGGCGTCAAAGCCCTATTTCCGTTCGTCACGCGTGAGTAGAGGCGGTGGTTTAGCAGGAAATTCCGCGCACCTTACCCGGGGAGGTCTCTCGGGTTCCGCAGCGCGCTTGGGCGCGAGCGGTAGTTGTTGAAGACGAAAGGATGAGATGACGAAGACACGAGAGAAGTCGGATCATCGCACGGTACCGAGGAAGGACGGTAATGCGTCTGGAGGGAAGGCGATGACGGCCAGCAAACAGGCGAGTCAGCTTAGACTGCCAATCGATGCAGCCGACAGCCCGCAAGGGGTCGACGGCCAAGCGGACCGGGACGAATCCCTGCCTGCGAAGCGCGCGGTGCGAAGATCGAAGGGCACGAAGAGAATTGTTCCGCCGGCGATGACGATGGAGGAGGTAGCTTCACGAGGAAATCTGATAGAGGCGTTCAAACAGGTGGCGTCCAACAAAGGAGCCCCTGGACCAGACGGGAAGAGCATCGAGGAGGTGAAAGCCAGGCGAGGCGAGATACTGTCTCTTCTGAGCAAGAAGCTTTTAGACGAGAGCTACCGTCCAGGTATGATCAGACGGGTATGGATTCCCAAACCCGGAGGAGGCGAGCGTGGACTCGGGATACCAGACGTTATAGATCGGATAGTACAGCAAGCGGTGCTTCAGATACTGAGCCCGCACTACGAGCCGACCTTTCACCAAAGTAGCCACGGTTTTCGTCCGGGTCGCAGCTGCCACACGGCCATAGAAGAAGCCAAAACTCATATCGAGGAAGGTTTCGACTGGGTAGTGGACATCGACTTGGAGAGCTTCTTCGACCGAGTCCACCACCAACGGCTCGTGGCACGGCTGGAGCGACGAATAGAAGACAGACGAATTATTCGTCTAATACAGCGCCTGCTCAAGGCCAAGGTGGTGATGCCCGACGGAGTGATAGTGAGCACGGAGGAGGGAGCCCCCCAAGGGGGACCTCTATCCCCGCTGCTCAGCAACATCGTGCTGGACGAGCTCGATTGGGAGCTGGAAAAGCGCGGACATCGCTTCGTCCGCTACGCCGATGATCAGAACATCTACGTACGCAGCGAACGATCGGGCAAAAGAGTGATGGAGAGCGTTTCTCGGTTCATTGTCAAGCGACTGCGCCTCAAGATGAACGAGAAGAAAAGCGCTGTCGCCAAGACGGAAGAGAGACACTTCGTCGGATTTCGCCTAAGGCGTGATCCTGGAAGCGGAATAGTCGAAGTGAAACTGTCGAAGCGGTCCAAGAAACGCATCGACGCCAAGACAAAGGAGCTGACACCGAGGAACTTCGGCAAATCTCTTAAGAGATGCATCGAGCGCCTCAATGTTTACCTCACCGGATGGATTGGTTTCTTCCGCATCTGCACGAAAGATGAGCTGCCGACACTAGGAGAGATAGACGCCCATATCAGGCGCCGCTTGCGCGCAATCATCCTGAAACAGTGGAAGCGCAAACGGACGATAGCGAAGCAGCTAATCAAACGCGGAGCAAGCAAGAGGGCAGCATGGAACACTGTCTACAATGGCAAACGTTCGTTGTGGAAATTGTCCTACATGGCAACAGTGAACAGAACCCTCAACAACGCTTATTTTGCGGACTGGGGCTTGGTATTCCTGACAATGAAATGGGAAGAATACCAGGCTCGCACCGTCGCAATCGCCCTAGAGCAACTATGCTTGACTCTGGGATAGCTGAGGGTGGAAACGCTGGCGTCGGAATACGGGAGAAGTCAGCCTGGACCCCGACGTCCCGAGGAGCCGGATGTGAGACCCACAAGTCCGGTTCTGTGACGAGCCGGGGGAGAGCAATCTCCCCTGGCTACTCGACCAGACGGTTTTCCCCTTGTTTGGATGACGCATGATTCTAGCACCGTTGGGAAGGGGATAAAGACGAATTGACGTGTGGAAATCCCCCCGGCCGCCCCTGCAAGGGGGAGATTGCCTGCGCCGGGCTTGTATGGGGATGCCCCTTAGGGCCGACGGAAGCCCTCATTTGGGGGGTGCCCGAAAAAAAGCTAAACTAATCATATTATGATCATCATTCCGCTCGGTCACGACGACATGATCTTGAGCCGCTTGCCGTTCGCGACAATCGTCCTCATTGCTATATGTGTTGTCGCTTATTTACCCACTTCGCACCTGATCAATAAGGACACCGAGAAATCGGCCGCCGCCGCCGAG
>CAZWQV010000162.1:0-2540 GCA_964636235.1 uncultured Thermoplasmatales archaeon | reverse complement strand
CATTTCGATGCAATTTGTAAATACAAAATACGTTGCCTGTCGAGAACCGCAGCAGCGCCAAATGGGAAGTAGTCTTTACTGCAATATCAGGGGTACCCCCCTCACGGAATCTTGCAGTAAGAACCGGGCCTGCTGAATCAACCGTTCGACACTGTTAAAACGCGAGGTAGATTCGCCTTGCAACTTTCACTTAACAGATGTATACTATTCTTATGTATAGTGCCATGTGAACGACAGGAGGTATCGCAATGGGCAAAACAAAGGTAAGTCTTGACGCTGGTACCATTTCTCAGAAATGGAACGCGAACATGAAATCAAATGTGTCGAACATCGTCAAGGCCATCAACAATGTCACGGTAAACCCGGCAGAAAAGGCCGCTGCAAACATCGATAAGATGGTTGCCGGTGTGCAGGCCGCTGCCGCTGACGGCAGGATCGCTCGCGGACTGTCCAATGTGACACTCGCCGGGTGGAAGCAAGTAACTGCTGCAAAGGTACAGGCACGACTGCCGTCTGGCGTCGATGCAGCAATGCCGAAACGACAGAAGTTTGACCAGTACATGGTCCAAACTCTCAACAACATTCTGCCGGAGATCGACGCAATGGCTCACAATACCATCGACGATGGTATCGCCAAAGTGTCGAAACTCGCGCACTACCTGCACGACAATCGCTTCAAATCGTCCTGAGAAAAGGCGCAACGTCAACCGCGTTTTATAGGAGGTAGAAACAATGCATGATACTGTAGCCTTTTCTGAAAATCAGGACCTTGCAGCGGCGGAGGGAAATGTAGCAGCGGTCGCCGACCCGCACATTTTCGTCAACGGCGACGATATCGTTATCGGGCCTAACAATATGCTCATAGGAGCAATTGCGCTGCCTGGTTCAACCGGTACCCGTGCACGGTTGGTATCGCCTTCACTCCGGCAGCGAAACACATACGATATACGACCGCTTGTACTCGGCATTTTGCCGGGTTCTCTCGGCGGGTTTCGTATCCACCCGCAGGCGCCTATTGATCTTACGCCGAATGAAGCCCTAAATTGCAAGTTTACCGCTGATCCGGCAGCAGCAGAACAGGAGTCTTGTGTCGTGTTCCTCGCGCCCGGTGCGGTCAACCCGGTATCGGGGAAGATTTTCCCGGTTCGATTCAGCGTTACTCTCGCGCTTGTTAAAGGCGCATGGGCAAACGCAATCATCGACCTTGTGGACGATCTTCCGACCGGCACGTATACGGTTGTGGGAGCGGCACTTGAAGCGGCAGCAGGGGTAGCGTTTCGATTCTACCCGGTAGGATCGGCGAACCGCCCCGGTGCAATGTGCCAGAACACGGCAGCCGACGTCCAGATGCGCGAGTTTCGGTTCGGCGGTCTCGGCGCATGGTTTGACTTCAATACCGTGCAGCTTCCCTCAGTCGACATTCTTGCCGATGCAGCGGCAGCGTCCGCTACATACTACGGCACCATGGATGTTATGGTCAAATCAGGATCGTAACTAATGTCATTCTTACGAGCTATCTTTCGCGAGATAGCTCGTGCACTTAGGAGCGAAATTGTGAAGGGAATACTGGGTATCATTCTTTCGATTCTTGGCGCGGTCGCTGGTGCGGTAACACCGCAGCTAAGAGACCTTGCCAAGACACATGTTGCTGAATGGGAAGCTGCTGCAAAGAAGAGCGCTAATCCATTCGACGATATCCTCGTGGGTATCGTAAAAGGCTTGCTCGGTCTGTAAGACCGGCAAGAAAACAAAGTGAGGTAGCGCCGTGGATAAGGTAGGAAGTCTAAAGGAATATCTGATATCGCGATATGGTGTTGATACACGACCCGGAGTCAACCCGATTACCGATGCTGTCGCGATTACCGCAACGCGTGTACTTACCGACAATCCACGGCGCCTTTCAGTTCTAATTATGAATGTAGGCGCAAATCCTATTTACATCGGTCGTGATAACACCGTCAGCAGCAGTAAGGGAATATACCTTGCGGCTGGTGGTGGTGCAATTACACTGCAACCCGATCAAGACTTCAATTCTGTTGCCTCAGAACGATGGGCAATTGCAGTTGGTGGTGTATCTACCATATACATAGAGGAAAACGTCATCATATGATAGTCAACAATCCACCCGTATTCGATCAAATCACAAGCACCGTTGGTGCTGTAACAGGCGATATCTTACTTACATCATTAGATACGGTTGACTATGACGGTGCCGGCGCTGGTTTACGAATAAAGGTTAAGGTATATGATTTCGCTAATTTTGATCCTAACGATACTACCAGCCATAAATACATTTCTCCAGCGGGCTTAGGTGGTAAAACCATCCTTGCTATATACGGCGTTATGACCATGGTAAATGGCTACGGAACAATAGGTGTATATGATAACGATACCGCACTAAGCCATGCCTATATAGCCGCATATTATGATGCTGTTAATGATCGGCTTGGGTTGCATCCTGTAGAGTCTACAATTGGAATGTTGTCTCACCAATCTGGACGGTTGGTAGTATTGTACTCAGATTAAGGCAGTATTTTACG
>CAZWQV010000161.1:0-2550 GCA_964636235.1 uncultured Thermoplasmatales archaeon | reverse complement strand
AATACGCCTTTCGGGAATTCCGTACAATCACCGCTTCCTGTGTCGTAATTTTTTACTTCCTGGCAAAAACAGATTCTTTCACTCAGGAAATTTCGGTCAATATCAGGACTATTTTAGTGCAGCTTTCCTCTAAAGGTCGCTATTCACACATACCCAGTGTCTGTTCTCCCCCTTTAGAATTGAAAGGCTGGAAAACAAATGTGAATTTGTCTCCCGGCAAACTAATTGCTGCACATTCTTTGACCATCGCACCGGTTCTTGGAATCTACAAACAATCCGATGCCCGGTGCACTTCCTGCAACTACCTTCAACCTAATGCATTTCGCAACATCCATGTAATGTATCAAGGGATTTAATTTAACAAAAAACCAGCTAAGATGAATCGGAAAATTCAGAAACTGTCGGGGAAGCTCGCAACAAGAAAGGCTATTCCCGTTCTTGCCGCGGGAATAGCCTCCTAAATGCGATTTATCTCTGAATAAAATAGCTGCTTGCCGAAACCCGATCAGGATGCTTTCTTCGCCTTCAGTGCATCCCAGACCAGATAGATACAGAGCAATACGAACATTACGAATCCGAGCGCTTCAGCGCCCCAGGATTCCGTCCAGTGAACATAGGATTCGCCCAATGCCGAAACGAGTGTCCATTCGGGATTAATGAGCTGTTTGCCAAAAAATATGATGAAAGCCGAAACGACTCCCATAATAGCGCCGCCCGCAATAAACCCGGATGCGATCAGCGTTCCCCTTTCGCGACGGGCGGTATTCAACTCCTCGTCTTTGGAGCGGGTCGAAACCAGGTAAGCCAGGAAACCGCCGATCAAAATTGGCGTGTTCAAATGGATGGGCAGGTACATTCCCAGCGCAAAGGCCAGGGCAGGCACTCGCACCATTTCAAGAATAACAGCAATGAAGACGCCTGCCATGTAAGCCAGCCAGGGGGCAGGTTGGTTGGACATAAGCGGTTCAAGTACCGCAGCCATCGCCGAAGCTTGTGGCGCTTCCAGGCCACCGGGACCGAATCCGTAGGTCTTGTAAAGTACCAGAATTACGATTCCCACTGATGCTGCCGCAAAAAAAGTCCCCAGGAATTTAAAACGTTCCTGAGTGCGGGGTGTGGTGCCCAGCCAGTAGCCAATTTTCAGATCGGTGATGAAACCGCCAGCCATGGATAGCGCGGTGCACACCACGCCGCCAATGATCAACGCTGCTAACATTCCGCTTTTTCCGGAAAGCCCTACCTTCACCAAAATGACTGATGAGAGGATAAGCGTCATCAAAGTCATTCCGGAAACCGGGTTGGTTCCGACAATGGCAATTGCACGGGCAGCGACGGTTGTAAAAAGGAATGCAATAACAGCGACAATCAATAGGCCAACCAGCGCATAACCTATGTTGTTGACCACGCCGATTGCGAAGAATATAAAGATGCCGAAAACGCTCAGGATCAACAAGGTAACCACCCATTTCATCTTGATATCCAGTTGGGTGCGTATCTCGCCACTTTCGCCCTGGGTTAGTTTTCCGCCAAAAATTTCATCCTTCGCCAATTTTAATGCGCCTGCGATTATTCGCCAGGATTTAATAATGCCGATAATTCCGGCAGCCGCGATTCCGCCAATACCCACATGCCGCACATAATCATAAAAAATTTGCAGAGGTGTCATATCGGCGATGGGCGTTGTGGATTGTAGAATGGGATGTGGCACATACTGTCCGATAAAATAAACCATCGGGATTAATACCCACCAGGCCAGGAAAGAACCCGCAGCGATGATCATCGCGTAGCGAAGCCCGACAATGTAGCCCAGCCCCATGACTGCGGCCCCGATGTTCAGGCGAAATTCCAGCTTGGTGCTGTGCGCCAGCGCCTTGCCCCAATTGAAGACAGTCGTCGAAACCACCTCTTTCCAGGTTTCGAAAGCCGAGACAATAAAATCGTACAAACCACCCACTGCCGCTGCTTTTAGCAGGATTTTAGCCTGTTCACCGCCGGATTCGCCGGCAACAAGCACTTCGGTTGTGGCGGTTGCCTCCGGAAAAGGGAACTCCCCGTGCATTTCTTTCACAAAATATTTTCTAAATGGGATAAGAAAGAGAATTCCCAGAAAACCACCGGTAAGGGAGGCAAGAAAGATCTGGAAAAAAGTAGCATCCAATCCCAGAATATAAAGACCGGGAATTGTAAAAATGGCACCAGCGACGACTACCCCGGAGGCAGCGCCAATGGATTGAATGATAACGTTCTCGGATAATGAATTTTTTCGTTTCAGCGCGACCGACAAACCGACCGCCAGGATTGCGATCGGGATTGCCGCTTCAAAAACCTGCCCAATCTTTAATCCGAGAAATGCGGCGGCTGCCGAAAAAAGAATTGAGTAAAATATTCCCCAGCCAACTGAATAAGGCGTTACTTCCGGCAAAAACTTATCTGCCGGAACAACGGGCACATACTCTTCATTAGGTTGGAGCTGGCGGTACGCGTTGGGGGGAAGGCCGCGTTTGGTGGTTTCCATAGAGTGTCTCCTCAGTTTTACAACTTCCAGAATTT
>CAZWQV010000160.1:0-2563 GCA_964636235.1 uncultured Thermoplasmatales archaeon | reverse complement strand
TCCAATTTTTATATTGGATTGTCGAGAATTAAAATCTAATTCATATAAAATTCTCCGGTCTTTTACATCGATATTATTCATTAATTTGTTCATAATCTACATTGTTTATATTTTTTTCGCATTTTGAACATATATTTGAGAATACGATTTATAAAGAATTCGTTGGTTTGTTTTATCATGAAGAAGAGGTTTGGTCGAGTGTTAGAATTAATGCTTTGGTCATCTCTTAATTCAGGATATAAAGATATAGGTTCTGGTCAACCCCCTTATTTTTATGCCTCCTTGGTATTTTTTTATTTGACCAGAACCTTTGCCCCCTTTTCATGTTATTAATTAATGGAAACTGCTATATAAAAGCAACGATAATATTATTATATAGGGCTGAAGAGGTGAATGATAAATGAAAAAAAAAGTGGCAGGTCTAATAATCCTGTTGTTGATTTGTTACAATTTTATAGGGTTGGGGTCTGGTTTTGAAATAAATAAAGATGAGAGAAACGAAGCGGAGATTTATAATCCTATAGGGGAATGGGAAGAAGAAAGACAGGTTGAGGTAAATGGAAATGAAATTAAACGGGTAAGTCAAGAGGAATTTGTAAGTGATATTCAGCTTCCTTGGCTTAATTCAGATGTAAGCTTATTGGAATGGGTAATTCGTATTGATTATAATGGTGAAACATTTAGACAAAATGTACCAGTTGACATTACTGATTTTAAGGAAAAATTTTTAAAACATCCAGAATACGGAGAGAAATTAAGATTCAATGTTGATAATGATGCTGAAGATGATATCGAAGTGATCGTTGGTTTTTATTGGTCATTGATTAAGGATGCTGATGGACGAGATGTTGAATCCCTTGAAAAAAGGGTGAGAGTACGACAATTAGAATCTGGAGGATATATTGATGATCCAACTGGTGAATTAACGGTTTGGTCTGAGCTTCATATTAATTATGGATTAATTCAGAAAAGTAAAGCTAAAAATCTTGATGTTCCTTTATGTGTTCATACTATTTTATTAAAAGTATTAGAACAATTGCAAGAAAGAATCCAGAATTTTAAATATTTTTCATCTAGTAATTTATTCAATTTGCTTCAAGAATCAAGAGATGCTATGGAAAACCCACAATCAGTGATGGATGAAAATGATTATATTGTAGTTGGAGCAGGTTATCGATCTCCATTGGGACAAGATATTCCTCGTTATGCTGAAAAACGTTTTTCTTTTGCCCGGGAAAACCTCTTCAGTCCAACCATTTTTCAACATATAATGGATCCTGGCACATCTAAAGGGAAAGGACCATTCGAAATGCTTTATGGTTTTCAATCATATAAAAGTGGATCAACTATTCCATCATTTGATATTGAATTTTCAACAGAATTTAACCCAGCAGTTTATTTAAAAACAAAATTTATCCCTGCAAATGGTTATGTGTACTACTTTTTTGATCAAACTAGTCAACGAAACAGTCCAACGGAAATAACATTTTCATCAAATATTTTAAAGGGTGCTGGCGAAAATACTGAATTGCGGTTGGTTCTTGATGCTATTGATTCGAGTATTGGTCAAACTGGTAAATGGCTGAGTTTTGATATCGATATGCTTGGTGATCATGAACTTCTTGGAGGAAGTGTTCATTATGCTGCGAGTAATAAATTTATGGTGGGGATGGTTGTTGATTCGCCTTTATTTGAAGAAAGAATTGAAATGACTGGTATTCCAACAAGTGTTGATGTTTCATGGGATTTGGATTTTTCTTTTGTTCCATCTCCTAATCTTTTTGCTCATACAGAGGGATTTATTGATCTTGCCATGAGTTCGGACATGGGTGCAATACGAGTTTATTATCCAAATACTGATGGTTCGGCATCTGATCAAGTTTTTATTGAAGTGCCAGAGGGTATACCACAAGATGCAAAGTTTGAAGCTGAGGCAACATTAAATGTTAATTTATTAAATTTGAAAGCGGCAACTAATTTTGTCTCTGGGATGATTAAACATGATTGTAGTAGCAATATTGATTGTATTCAAGCATTTCTTCCCGATGATGATACACCAATTATAAAAGTTAATGAGATTCCGTCATATGCAGAAGCAAGAGGTAAACTGAATTGGGCGAATTTACAAGGGAATGCGTACGTGTGGAGAGGATCAGCAGGGCCGCCTGATCCAGTTGAAATAAATGTGGCCTATCAAGGGTTTAGCATTCATGATGTGTTGACCATTCGTGATGGATATATTGATACCAAATTTAGTATTGGAAATAATGGGTATTTCTTCTTTGATACATCAGAAGGTATTTTTGGAAATGATTTAATGGTCAGTAATGCAGATACTGGTGATTCAATTGGTCTATTGGTTGACGAAGTATCCGCTGATGATTTGAAAGTTGATTGGGATATTGATAACTCAGGTGATCAGTTAAAGGTTAATAATCTTCATTTTGGTGGAATGGTTGATACTATGAAAGGGCTTGAAGCAACCATTAACTATCAGGGAAGGTCTGCTGTTGTCTCAATGGATTGGCTATTAAGAAAAGAAGGTTTTTTTGAAATCCTCCAG
>CAZWQV010000159.1:0-2597 GCA_964636235.1 uncultured Thermoplasmatales archaeon | reverse complement strand
TTTTTTGTTTTTAATTTGTTTTTCTCATTGTAGTATTTGTCTTGGGCAAGATGGAAATGAAACAGATACTGTAAATGGATCAAACAATGGTCAAGGAATGCATGCACAAGGAGATAATTCAAATAGAGGTTTTATGCAAGGCTATACCACTTGGCTGATTGTTATTGTTGTTATTATTGCATTGGTTATCATCTCATATGTTCTTATCACAAGAAATATGAAAAAACATATTGAAAATAACCGAAAAATAATGGAAGAAATGCTTGCTGCAAAACAAATAAATCATGTTGAACAATCAGTTGATCGGGTAAATAGTTCTGATAATGCCCTTGAAAAAATGGTTCAAAAAACACTTTTGAAATTCTTAAATTACAATGAAAACCGGGTGATGAAAACCCTGCTCGAGCATAATGGAACCGTGAATCAATCAGAGATTAGTAGACTGCCGAACATGGGTAAAGTAAAAGCAAGTAGGATATTGCGTGATATGAAACAAAAGGAAATAATTACAGTTGAATCGCATGGGAAGATAAATAAGATTCATTTATCTGATGATCTGAAATCTATTTTTCTTGTTGATAAAAATAAATGAGTATTTCATCTTGTTAAGATAGTATTTAGGATTTGGTTATGATGAACTCAAGTTGTGGGGTCCAGAAATAGGTTTCACCCCAATCAACTGACATGTGTACTACTTCCCAGGTTAACACATCATATTGATATCCATAGACACTATAGTTTTGATCGATATATTCTTGTGGAAGGGTTGAGAGCAGGTTTCCTTGTACTTTTACGTTTTGTTCTCTATACAGTGTTACTTTATGGTTTACATATGCTGATGGACCTTCTTCGTTGGTGGTGACATATGCTGTTTTTTTAACAGCACCTGCTTTAATGATCTCCATTTGTATTTGCATACCTGGAATGGTTATGATATCATTGAAATCTACTACTTTCGCAGATGCTGAGACGCTTACATATTTATAGTTAACATCTTGTTCTAGTTCATCACAGCCACAGAAATGAATAGTTAAAAGCATGAGGCATAATAGTAAAAATATCAGTATTTTTTTCATAATTTTGCCTTTATAGTTTAAAACAACACATTAAATAAAAATATTTGGTATATTATGAGAGGTTTTTCAGTTTTTTTAAAGATTGCAAAAGATTTTCAGATCTTTTTCATTTGCAATTTTTTTTATTGTTTCTCATAAGTACTTTCTATAGTATCTTGGGTGATAACTAGATCTTCACCATTGAAATGGTATGTATCCATTGAGTACCAATCACTGATCTCATGTCCATTGGTTCCCCAACTGAGCTGACCATCTTTAGCCTGCCAGGTACCTTCATAGGTGACGATAGTGTAATCATAATCATATGCTGATTGAAACGTTCCATCTTCATGAAAATGGACCCAGCTATTATTACCTGTCCAATTTCCAATTAATCTTGGATCATGATTGCCAGAATACGTATTTGAATTATCGTCAGTATTATCATCTTCAGTATTTTGATTGTTATTATTATCATTAGTTTCTGTGCAACCTGTTAGAAGTAATACAGATACCAATATTATTCCTATAAGAAATATTTGTAATATGCTATACTTTTTGATCATGTATGTTTTTTCTCCTGAAAAGAACTTTTTTTGGAGAAATGGAAAAAACCTTTTAATAATTTATTCTTAAAAATTCAGTTACATATCTTTTTTCATAATCAATTTTTTTTAATATGAATAATGAAATTAGATAGAATATATCGGCAATTATAACAGATTTTTTAGTTCATTTTTAAAGATTTCATAGGTATGTTGATCAAAAAGAATGAATCTTACGAGTTCAATATCATGATGTTTTTTTAGATATTCAATTATTGTTTGTAAAGCAATACGAGCGGCTTTCTGAATAGGATAACCGTATGCTCCAGTGCTTATGGCTGGAAATGAGATACTTTTCAGTTTTTTTGATGAAGCAAGTTTCAATGATTCTAAATAAGCACTCTTCAGAAGATCTGCTTCTCCTTTATTTCCGCCTCTGTAAATTGGACCAACGGTATGGATGACATATTTTGCTTTCAGCTTTCCCGCTGTTGTGATAACTGCTTTTCCAGTGGGACAACTACCGATCTTGCGACATTCTTGCATAATAGATGGGCCACCAGCTCTATGAATGGCACCATCCACACCACCTCCACCAATTAATCGAGAGTTTGCAGCATTGACAATAGCCTCTGTTGATTCAGTTGTGATATCTCCTTTGGTAATTACTAAAGTTGATTCATTTATATTTAACTCCATGTTTTCTTCCTCAATTAGATCTTTTAAACCAATTATTATTAAAAAGCTTATAGTTTTAAAATGTTGAAGATTGTCGGACCTTACGGGTTAGATATGTTTTTACAGGAGAAAGCATGCATTAAGAACGCGTATTTTTTGTTTGTATGTAACTATTTTATAGAAGGACAATATTGTGTTTTAATCAAAACTAAATGTTGGTGGCAGATATGGCCTAAGCTTTATTGGCATAATGTCATCTAGATTCTCAATATCTTTATCAGTAAGTTCAATAAGATTTTTCTGGTATTTTTTATAAAAC
>CAZWQV010000158.1:0-2626 GCA_964636235.1 uncultured Thermoplasmatales archaeon | reverse complement strand
ACAACACTTAATGCATTTCTTGCTGCGATGGTTCCCATACTTACATGATCCTCTTTATTTGCTGATGTGGGAATGGAATCAATGCTTGCAGGATGACAAAGGATTTTATTTTCTGATACGAGTGCCGCTGCGGTTACCTGTGCCATCATAAAACCGGATTGAAGTCCCCCGTTTTTCACTAAAAAAGCTGGTAGATCTGAAAGATGTGGATTTACCAACCGTTCGGTTCTTCTCTCCGAGATATTTCCTATTTCAGCTAGAGCTATTTTTAGAAAATCCATGAGAAATGCCACTGATTGCCCATGGAAGTTCCCACCGGAAATCAGTTCATGTTGCTCTGCAAAGACCATGGGATTATCAGTTGCTGCATTCATTTCAATGGTTATCATTTTTTCAACATAATCAAGGGTATCATAGACGGGACCATGGACCTGAGGGATGCAACGAAGTGAATAACTATCTTGGACTTTTCCGCATCCTTTATGAGATGTCATTATTTCGCTGTGTGTTAATAATGATCTCATATGTGATGCGCATTTGAGCTGTCCAGGGTATGGTCGTTCATCATGAATTCGTTTGTCAAAGGCAACACTTGTTCCTTTTAATGCTTCAAGGGTCATCGCACCGGCTATATCAGCAGTTTCTACCAAACTTTTGGCAGTATGCAATGCTTTTGCACCCACTGCAGTCATAACTTGTGTTCCATTAATGAGTGCAAGTCCTTCCTTTGCATGTAATCGAATAGGTTGAAGATTTACTCTTGCTAACACCTCCGCTCCGGACCCTTCAAAATATTCATATCGTGCTTTCCCTTCACCAATCAATAGTAATGCGAGATGAGCCAGCGGTGCCAGATCCCCACTTGCTCCAACAGATCCTTTTGATGGAATCAAGGGATAAATCTGTCTATTAATCATTTCAATTAATAAGGTAAGTGCCTCAAGTGATATTCCAGATCGGGCTTTTGCAAGTACATTTGCTCGGAGGGCCATAATCATACGAGCAATATCTTCAGGAAAATACGGCCCAACTCCTGCTGCATGTGATCGAATGAGATTATATTGCAGCTGCTCTACTTGTTCAATGGGAATGACAACAGATGAAAATTGCCCAAACCCAGTAGTGACTCCATAGACCACTTTTTTATCAAATACAATACTGTCTACGACCTTACGACTTTTAATCACTTCATCTTTTGCAGATTCGGAAAGAGCAACTGTTGCTTTTTTTTTACTGATGAGAATCAGGTCTTTTAAAGTAAGTGATTTTCCATCAAGAACAATCTGTTTCAAGAAAATTACTCCATATTATTTTCTAATCCTTAATATATAAGCGTATAAAAAGACTATGTGTTAAACGTGTTAAAATAATGAAATTATGTTTGTTTTTCATCCGTAAATTCTATATGTTCCTTCAAATAATTGAGAAATGTATGATAGACATCGGCTCTTATTTTTCCTTTGAATTGAAGATCAATGGTGTGTTCCTTTTTTCGATGAACTTTTTTCACTTGAATGGTTACTAGACAGGTTTTTACATCTTCTAATTGTGCATCAATTTCAATATGGGCTCCTTGGTATATTTCTTTTTTAAATTCATATATTAATTCTATCGTTTTTCTCAAATCTTTTTTATTTTCGGGATGTTCATAGAGTGTTTTTTTATCAACAGTGATCTTTATTGTATTATGAAACTTTGCTTTTGCCAGACCTCGTAGGATAAGTTCTGTGGTTGAAAATGGATCAAAATCTTCTTCAATTCTGGTAAATAATCCAAATGTTCGAAAAAGAGGATTTGATGATTTTTTTATGGTTTTTTTTACATCAAAATCAAATTTGATATGTAAATCGTTAAGATATTTTGTTTCTTCTGGTTCTTCTGCATAATGTTCTTTTTTCGGTGGATGGGTTGCATCAAGCCATTCCATGACTTCTTTTGGTGATCCCATTACCCAGGGTGGTTCACGAAATCCGCTTCCATATCTTGCCATAGTTTCAATCCTCTATTCAATAGTATTTGTATTATAAAACACGTATTTAAAAACCTGCTTGATTATGTACCCTTTGAAGATAATGACATCATCATGTATTTTCATTCAAGTCTATATGATATGTTTCCTTTTAAGAAAATTGATTGAAGAAGATAAAAAAGGAATATTAATGAATATGATTAATTACCTTATATTTTATTAAAAAAACAAATTTTATATGACATTGTTATAATTTTTAATGTTTTTTGATTATAATTTTTAAAAACAATAGCTTTATATATTTGAAAATAACATAATTAGTATTCAAAAAAATAATCTCTCAGATTGCGGTTTTTTTCTCAATAAAAATGAAAAAATAACCTAACGATAGAGAAGGAAAAATATGGAATTAAAGCATATTTTTAAATGGATAACAAAGGACAATATATCGAATATATTCGATATATCAAATTCTTATGAATATATGATTTAAATTTATTGTGTGAGATAACAAGGGTCAGAAAATGTATATTGGAAAAACAAAGCAGAGGATCTTAAGTAGCATTGAAAAAAATGAAACATATGGATATAAATTATCCAAAGATCTTGATTTACCAGTTTCAACGATTTATGGACATCTAAAAGATTTTTTAGATA
>CAZWQV010000157.1:0-2635 GCA_964636235.1 uncultured Thermoplasmatales archaeon | reverse complement strand
TATTTAATTTTAAAATACTTTAGTGATTTCTTATTGATAAAACCAACAATGAATCTTTCAAATAAACCTTTGGCAATAATATTGGATATTTGTATTCTATCTAAATATAGTCGAATTTTTTTTACTTTATAATTTTTATAAATGAGAACTTCCGCAGCCTTAATCTTAAATTCTTTATTTTCCTTTTTTATTATAATATTAAATTCCTCAAAAAAGGTGTTATTGTCTACCAAAATTACTATCGGTTCAAATTTAAATTCTCCAATAATAGAATAAAGTCTCCTTAATACTTTTTCTAACTTCTCCTTTCCTTTAAATGTTATTCCAAATATCTCAATTTCACATTCATCATCAAAAGAATTTATTACAGATTTTATTTCATGATTTTCAATATTATCATCTAATCTTTTAGCTACTTTACGTATTTTAATAGACGATTGATTTGAATTCATAATAAAACAACCTTCAGATTTATAACTATGTTCAGTTTAATAATGTAATCATTATGTAAAAATCAAAGATTTAAAATAATCATTAACCTTCATCTTAATTTATAAGTTGAAGTATCATGAAGAATATTAAAAAAACAAAAGCAATTGGATTTTGGTCTGCAATCTCAATTGGAATAGGAGCAATGATAGGTGCAGGTATTTTTTCCATACTTGGTGTAGCATCAAATATTGCCGGTCATGCAATGTATATTTCGTTTATTATCGCAGGTCTAATTGCATTATTGAGTACATATTCTTTTGCTAAACTTGGATCAAGATTCCCTTCAGCTGGTGGGCCGGTTGAATTTCTCGTTAAGGGATTAGGAGATAATATACTCAGTGGTGGATTTAATATTCTTTTATGGTTTGGTTACATTTTTGCCCTTGCTTTATATTCGCGGGCGTTTTCTGGTTACGCAATGACTTTTCTTCCTTCAAATTCACCAGATATTTATCAGAATATTATCGCAACTGGAATAATTTTAATTTTTATTTTTATTAATTTTATTGGAGCTAAAGCAGTTGGAAAAACAGAGATTATAATTGTATCAATAAAATTAGGAATACTCTTATTTTTTATATTCCTTGGAATATTATTTATTAATCCGAACAATCTTTCCTTTAATGAATTACCCCCAATGTCAAATATTTTATTTGGTGCAGGAATTGTATTTCTTGCATATCAAGGTTTTAGCCTAATAACTAATACTGCTGAAGATATGAAAAATCCAAAGAAAACATTACCAAAAGCACTTTACACTAGCGTCCTTATTGTAATGGCAATATACGTGTTAGTGGCAATTACGGTACTTGGTAATTTACCAATCCAACAAATTATTGCTGCAAAAGATTATGCTCTCGCAGCAGCAGCCAAACCATTTCTTGGAGCTATTGGATTCAGTCTAATTGCAGTAGCAGCGTTATTTTCAACCGCATCTGGGATAAATGCCACACTTTATGGAGGAGCTAATATAAATTATATTATCGCCAAATATGGGGAACTTCCGGAAATCTTTGAAAGAAAAATATGGAAAAATAGTACTGAAGGTTTAATCATTACTGTAGTGTTAGTATTAATTTTTACTAATGTCTTTCAATTAGGCAGTATTGCAATGCTTGGAAGTGCTTCATTACTGATAATTTATGTTGCAGTTAATATAGCACATATAAAGGTAATAAAAGAAACAAAAGCAAATCTATTAATTATAATTTTGTCTATATTAACTAGTATAATCTTTCTTGGAGTGCTTATTTATTATGAATATTTAAATTCTCCAATTACACTCTTAACCTTAATCATTGTGTTAATAAGTTCATTTATCATTGAATGGTTATATAGAAAGTATACTACCAGAAAAATAAGAACGAGAACATAGATAATTTTTTATCTAGATATTTTACAAAAATCTTTAAAATTTTAAGGGGATAAACTTTTATTAGTATAGAATGGTTTTATGAAATTACTTTTTTGTATGTGCATCTGTATAATTCACACTAGATTCCGGTTATTCTGTAATATTAAACAAAATATATCATTATTTTTTATATCTTTAAAATCAGTATTTTATTAATAATTTCTAAATTAAAATTATTAAACATGTACTTGTTTATGGTTTTTTTAACATTGAAGTAATAAATTAAAAAGAATAAATTAAGAATAAATAATTTTTCTCCTTATTTTATTTTTTCAAATATAAAGGTAGTACTTGGATCTTCAATAATATTTAAATCAAGTAATTTATTATCATCAGAAAAAATATAATGATATGAAAGTGATAAATTACCATAGGGATAATCAGTAGATAAAATCAATGAAGAATTGTTTAATATCCACATCCCACTTGAGTTATCTTCACCCACGATATGATAATAAGATCCATTTTTAAAAAAATTATACATTTCATAATTCATCGTATTATCATTTTCTTCAGTGGTATCAGGATTTTGATTTTCTTCAGGATCTGTTGAGATATTAATTAAATGCCATGTCCCCTCGAATTTATTAACATCACTGATATTAGCATCTTTATTTTCATAGAAATTTATATTTAATAAAACAACAACAACCATCACTATTATGATTGCTGTTACAATGTATCCTAAAGCTCTTATTGCCATATTTTCACCTATATTAGAGGATTATG
>CAZWQV010000156.1:0-2648 GCA_964636235.1 uncultured Thermoplasmatales archaeon | reverse complement strand
AAAAGATAACAGAAATATTGGAGAGGCCTCCGTACTATGTAAGAGTTTGTGTTTAGAATCCATAGATACAATTAGGTATCCTACCACTTTTTTTCTTAATTTTTGTAATAGGTTAAAAAAAAAGATAAACAGATGCAATATACAAGATCTGAAATCTTGTTTTATTTTAACAACCATTTCCATAAAGGTATAAATTCAATTTTTATGTCATCAATTGTTTCAACAGCTTCATAGTCTTTTGTTATTATGGTTCCTTTTTTGATGTTAAACTCTTTTGCACAAGATAGTAATCCTTTTATTTCTCTCTCTTTGGTTTTTTCATCATTTAACTCATACATAACTTGAATTATTGCTTTTATTTTCAACCCTTCTCTTATTACAAAATCAGATTCAATGCCCGCTTTATTTTTCCAATAATTTATGTCATGATTTTGAGATAATCTTCTTTTTAATTCTAAAAATACTGTATTTTCAAACAGTTTGCCCATATCCTTTTTACCACTAATTGAATACATAAATCCTGTATCTCCAAGATAGGATTTCCTTGGATATTGTGTTCTATCCTTAATAGTATAAGAAAAGATGGGAACGAAGAAAAACAGGTAGCTCTCTTGGGAGTTTTTTTCAAGGTCTAGAATACTTTGTTTTCCTATTTTATACCCAAGTGTTTTAAAAAAATTCAGACATTTTGAAGCAGAAAAATAAGATGCATCAATGATATATTTCCCAAACATTTCCACAACTGATATGTTCTCTTTTGAAATTTCAGCTACATCTAATCCAATTATATCTCTAAAATATGAGTTTGATATTCGTATCTTATCTGTTCTGTTACCTATCAAAACTATTTCAGGATATCCGCCAAATATTAGATGTTCATCAAGTGCTCTTTTTGCTTTTCCTATACCTATTGTTGTCTTTTTTATTTGAATGTTTTTAAATTGAAGGAACTCCTTAAAGGACAAAGGATAAAGTTCTTGTGTCAATATTCTTCCTCTGAGAGGTTTACTTGGAATTGCCAAACCTTTTCTTGATGAGCTGACGATAAGTTTTAGTTTACCTTTTAACATTTCATGAGTCCTTGATAGCCATCCCGCCCAATCCTCTACACTTGTTATTTCATCAAGGAGAAGATATCCTGAATCGCCAAACCATGCAAGTATCTCATCCAGAACCTTTTCTTTATCTTTTATTCTACTATCTTCCAGATTTACATATCTGACCTTTTCATTTCTTTTTGCAAGCATCTGGCGTAAAAGAATCAATAAACTTGTTTTACCAGATCTACGTACTCCGGTGATAGCAATAATTTTCAATTTGGAAGTATTTATGAGAAGATCGAAATCAATTTCTCGTTGTTTGAGTTTCTTTTTCTGTGCATATATGTCCCATTCTTCAAATATTTCATCCACATTATTGTTTTAATAGAAAACAGTATTTATACTTTTCTGTTTTTTAATAGAACAATTTTATAGCATAAATTTTCAGAACATACGAATAAATACTATTGCTAAAAAACCAAAAAAGATCACATATTCAATTTAATATACTGATGTTTTTTCAAACGCACAATCGTGGCGATACAATATTTAAATAATTTGTTTTAAAAAATCCAAAATTTTGGAAAAATTAAAACAATTAGTATATTCGTAACCTCTATTTTCAAATCACCTGCTTTGTGTTATCTTATTGAGTTTGTAAAAGCTATCTTCAGTAAACAATCGAAGATATGTTATCAAATGTTTCTTTCCATTCATCATAAAACTTTTCCAGGCCTTCCTTTACCGTTAGCGGTTTTTTATAACTAGTAATCTTTGTAACATCCAGTGATGAATCCGCAGGCCTTCTTGCATACCAATCAAACCCGTTCATAGGAACCGGTGTTATTAGGCCAGCATCAAACCCAAATACTGCAGCTAATCTAAGCGCAAAATCATACCGGCTCATCCGCTCAGCACCAGCAGTATGAAACACGCCTTTAGCATCCTTTGAAACCAGCGTTAACATCTGACCAGCTAGATCCGTATTCAAGGTACAGGAGACATATTGATCATCAACAATCCGTACCTTTTTACCCAAAGATAAATTATCCACCAACCACAATGCAAAATTTTTTTTATCCACACCATACACCACCGCCGTACGGCAGATAAGATAATTCGAACACCACGCTTTTACCTGCTCCTCACCAAGTAGTTTTGATTTACCGTAATAGTTCACAGGATGAACCGTATCATCCTCAGTATACATTCCCTTTTTTCCATCAAACACATAATCAGAAGAAACATACACCAATTTAGCCTTAAACCGATTACTAATACGTGCAAGTTTTTCTGTTCCGCGCACATTCACCATAAATGCTTTCTCTTGCTCACGTTCACATCCATCAACATCAATGAATGCAGCGGTATGAATCACCACATCAGGATGAATACTTTGAAACACATCATAGATTTCATCCATATCCGTAATATCAAGATGCATACAACGTTCAGATGACATCTTTTTATCATGATACGTAGAAAAAACCTCAAACTCATTAGAAGAAAAGGCAGTAATGCATTTCCTACCAACCAGGCCCGTTCCTCCAATCACAAGTATCTTCAAATTCCAACTCACCCAAAGCATCATCCCTAAAACAAAGATGA
>CAZWQV010000155.1:0-2660 GCA_964636235.1 uncultured Thermoplasmatales archaeon | reverse complement strand
ACAGTGGTACTCTTTGGCGTGATTTACCAGAGATGTATGAGTTCACCTTCAAAACATATGGACTCCTATAAGATTTAAAAAATATGTAAAAAATAAACAATAATTATGGGGACTAAAAAAAATGAAAAATAAAACCATAAAAACAAGCATGGTTCTTTTCACTTTAACTCTACTTCTTGGAATGAGTCTTATTCCAATAACAAGTAGCAGTCAAACAGAAAGACCACATGAATTAGAACTTTATATTCAAAATACTGCTGATGAAGCAATAGCCATATCAGCTCTTGTTCCAGCAATAGATAGTTCTATAGTGACGCAGAATAATCAAAAATATGCAATCCTACAACTTGGAGAAGAAGGATTCAGCAATGTAGATGGACAAGCACAACTACCAAAAATACGAAGAATGATAGAAATACCACAAGGCGCAACTCCAGAAATTACCATTAATGATATGACCTGGGAACAAACCTCATTGCAATCCATGAATCTACCTGATCAAATACTTCCAAAACAACCATCAATACAAAAAACAGGTGAAATCCCTGATTTTGCATATGATGCAGCATATTATAATACAAATCAATTTCTACCAAATGAACCAGTTAAAGTTCTTGAAATAAAAGAAATACGGGGAAGAAGACTAGCATTCATTGAAATTTCACCAATTTTATATAATCCTTATACTGGAAATATAAAACTAATGGTCTCATGTGACCTAACTATGAACCTACCTGGATTAGATATAGAAAAAACAATTAGCAATATAGAACGATATTCAACAGAGGCCCATGATACATTAATCAAAGATTTATTTCCAAATTATGGATACTATGAAAATTATGCACAACCAAATCGAGATCCAGAAGGATATCTCATTATTGTCTATGATGATTTCAATGATGAAATCACACCACTTGCAAATTGGAAAGCAAGTATTGGATATGATACTACTGTAACATTAACGTCAAACATACCAGGTGGGCCAACAGCTACAAACATTAAAACATACATTGAAGATGCATATGATAACTGGGCAATTCCTCCAGCATATGTCCTCCTTGTTGGCGACACAGGTCAAATTCCAACATTTACAGGAAGTGCATCTGGAACCGCAACTGATACATATTTTGGAACCATGGATGATGATGAGTTTTCAGATATCTTCATTGGCCGATTTCCTGGATCTAATGAATCCCAAATTACTGCTATGGTCGACAAAACTATATATTACGAAGACGGAGATTTTGATACCGATGTATGGATAAAAAATGCAACATTCATGGCATCAACCGATAATTATCAAATAACCGAAGGAACACATAACTATGTTATTGATAACCATTTACTTCCTGCAGGATATTCAGTTGATAAATTATATACGGTAACCTATAGTGCGACCACTCAAGATGTTATCGACTCATTAAATGCTGGTGCAAGCTTGGCTATTTATTCAGGTCATGGATCAACCACATCATGGGCTGATGGACCACCATTCAGTCAAGCAAATGTAAACAGTCTACAAAATCAAGATATGTACCCATTTGTTTGCAGTCATGCATGTGTCACTGGAACATTTACCATTGATGAATGTTTTGGTGAAACCTGGGTTCGTGCACCAAATAAAGGAGCTCTTGCATTCTGGGGTTCATCTCATAACACCTACTGGACAGAAGATGACACCATTGAAAAGAAAACATTTGATGCCTGGTGGTATGATGGTATGACCCGTATTGGTCAAATGACTGATAAAGGTCTTTATGATGCATATCAATTTCATGGTGGCGGAAATATGCCCATATTTGTGGAAAGTTATAATATTTTAGGTGACCCATCTCTTGTGATTTGGACTGAAGATCCATTCACACCAGAACATGATATCAAAGTAGCAGATCTTAATATCCCTGATGTTGTTGCTCATGGTGAAGAACAAACTGTTTCAGCCCTTGTAAAAAATGATGGAAACAATACCGAAACAAATATTGTAGTTAATTTCTTAGAAGATGGATTTGAAATAGACTCAGTTATCATTCCATCACTTCTCAAAGGGGAAAGCACCACTGTAAACTTCCCATGGAATCCAGGAATTGGTACCTATCTAGTGGCAATTGAATCTGAACCAATAGTTGATGAATATGATTTATTAAACAACAATGTGAACAAAACCGTTGATGTCATTGCTGCAACCGCAATTGATGTCACACCACTGAGCTTGACATATATGGTTCCAACTGATGCACAAGACACAGATACCATAACTATTACAAATCTACCGACAGCAGAAGCAGCACTTAATTATATTATCAGTTACGATGGAGATCTCGGGGGAAGTTGGCTATCAGCCAATCCAGAAACCGGAATAGTTGCAATTGATGATTCACAAATAGTAACTATTACAGTTGATACAACAGGTCTTACAGAAGGAGAATACACAGGTGAACTAACCGTTGCAAGTAATGATCTGGATGATCCAGAAGTAGTTGTCACAGTTGATTTAACGGTTGTCTATGGCAATGATTTTGCTGCCATATCTGTGAACAGTCCAGTTGGACCGGTTTCATATGGAACCTATACTGTGAATGCAACCGTGCAAAACCTTGGTTTTTATGATCAAACAGATGTGGTGGTGAATTGTTCTATTTATGAAGGATATCTTGATT
>CAZWQV010000154.1:0-2661 GCA_964636235.1 uncultured Thermoplasmatales archaeon | reverse complement strand
AGCGAGAGATAAGAGTCAGGATGTTATGATTGAAATGATGGAGATCGTAGGAGATACTCTGGTCGCACTTTCTCAGATGATTCCAGATCTCCTGACTTACGCTGAAAGCGAGTTGTCCGGTGCTACGTGTTCCGATTTAAATTTTTGGTCTCGGACCAGGGAAAGCGAGACCGATTTTCGGCGGCGGCTGGATGGAGAAGCAAAGGCGAATGTTCGAGCCTGGAAAAATGGTTTGAGAATCGGTGAGGATTTGACAGATGTCTGCCACGGCTTCGGTGCGGTGGGGCGCTGAGAGGGGATGAAGGGTCACGTGGAGTTCGGAGCCGGCGACGCGGAGATCCGCGGGCGTACAGAGGAGCTCATGGATGAGCGTTCTTCCTTCGTCTTCGGTGCGACGGTAGCGGCCGTCGAGCAAAGTGAGGAGCTCGCTTTCGGATTGATAGGCGAGCATCTTGATGACATTGGTCAGGTGTTTTCGCTCTGTGGCGAGCTTAATGACGGCCCCCTTGGAAATCTCTCGAATCTCTACTCGCAGGGGCGTTTCGCTGCGCTTCTTCAAAAGCGCACTCAGCTTCTCGCGTGTAGCAGTTAGCTTTTCTTCGGTATCCGTGTAGGCATTGGCGAGCGCGGGAACGCCTTTGAGATTCTTTTCTTTTGCATTGATGAGCGCGGCGCCGAAAGCTTGTTCGAGCGCTTTGATCTCCTGACGCGTGGTCTTGATTAGTTTCGCGATCTCTCGTCGTTCAGGATTGGGGACGGTGCGGGTGGGGTCATCGGATTCGACCTGATAGTCGGCAAGGGCGTCTAGGGCAAACTCTTCGCGCATGTATCGGAAGTAGTTTTCTTGTCGCCAACGCTCAAACATGCGAAAGGCGACCTCGACGGCGGGCAGGTCCACACGGCTGGTGATAATCTGTGTCTGGTGGTCGTCGCTATTAAGCCTGGTGACTTGGCGCAGCTTGAGCTTGCCATCGAGAAAAGTAACCCGCTGATCGTGGAGTGTGTACGCGACTCGGCGTCCGTCGATGACCGCTTCACATTCCTTGAACCACTTGGCGTCTATCTTTTCCGACTTGCCCTTCCGGTACGTGAGGATGTCAAATTTGAGGTCTTTGACGATTTGCCTGAAGAGCTCGAGCTTCCAGCCGCCTCGGTCGAAGACAACGGTGACTCTGCGTTTTTTTACGAGGTCGCGTACTTGCGCGAGGATAGGGGGCAGCATCTTCGCGAGACCGGCGTTGGCCTCGGCGGTGACGACGAAGAGCGGGTCGCCAGCGGCATCTCCCACCCAGTAGTCGGAGACGGCGGGCATGGCGAGGCGTATGCGCGCGACGTGTGTTTTGGGGATGTCGCGTTTACCGTGGTAGGCGCGGACGTGACCGTCGACATAGAGAAATCCCATCAGCGCCGACCGCTGTTCTACGCGGATGTGGGCAAGCTCTTCTCCGAGCTGCTCGGCCTTGTGTCTAGCGGCGAGACGGGTGAGCTTGCGGCGAACGGTTTTTACCTCTGGTGCGCGGTCGAGGCCCAGTATGTACCCCAGGGAGGCGGGGTCTCGCTCCTTGAGCCCCTCTGGACGCTTGATGCGCCACAGTGCCATGAACAGGAGCACGAGAAATGTCGTGCGTAGGCCATAGAAGGCCGGACCGATGTCGACGTACAGCTTGGCCGCGACCCGGAAGACACCGCTTTGGACCAAGGACGGCAGCGCGAGTAAAACTCCCGCGCTGACGACCCCCTTGGCGTCGACGAACATCGGCGCCGCGTCGCTGAGTCGTCCGAAACGCGCCAGTGATCGGTCGACGATGCGATTGCGAGGGTCGCTGTCAAAGCTTCCTGGAACCTCTACGTCGTCTTCCGACGCTTTTGATTGTCGCACGGAATCGGAGAGATACTCTGCCTCGGTCGGGCTTGACTCGCTCTTTATACGCTCGTGCTCAGGCGGCAGAGGGAGCGGTATCTGCACGCCGCTGCTACTGCAAGGACCAACCTGCTTGCGAATCGCCCCCTCGCTTACGCCAAGGCGTCTTGCGATTTCCCGGTTGCTTAGACCCTCGACATGCATCCGCTCGATTCTCAACTGCCGCTTGACCGGTATCCGCTGCCGTCCTGGTCGCCAGCCCCTGTGCGTCGCAAGTGCCGCCATCCCGCCCTCCTCGTAACGTCGCTGATGCCGCCGCACAGTCCGGACGCTGCAATCGTACACCCGAGCGACCTCGTCCTGCGTCGCGTACCCGGACGCTACCAGATAGACCATCGCATAGGCCTCTCCAACCTCGTCCCCGGCCATGTATCGGTACGCTGCAACGCCTGATACGACAATCACCCGCTGCTCCCCCTCTCGCCGAAGGACGCACCTGCCATTGAAAACCTCTGCCCGCGACTCCAGCGCCGACTGAGGCAATGATAATGTGCACTGGTTTTCCACCACCCTATTTTCGCCGAACCGGACAGTATTGGGTACGCAGGTAAGTACCCCCAAAACCAGAAAATCAGCGCCTCCCGGACCAAACCATCTCAAACAACCGGACAGTATTGGGTACGCACCCTCAAAACGCGAATGGACGTGTTTTCAATAGGTTAGACGGCGTATGTCAGGAGATCTGGAATCAAGAGCATGGCCCACGCCAGGCGCTGGCTGATGCAGGTCACGGTGCAAAA
>CAZWQV010000153.1:0-2663 GCA_964636235.1 uncultured Thermoplasmatales archaeon | reverse complement strand
GCAGTAATTGTTATCGATATAGGACCAAAACCAAAAAAGAAATCAGTTTTTATCATCACTGTTTCATCTTCATCTAATGATGTTATCCGACCAGTTTTGCTTTCAGGGATGGCATAACCATCAATTTCAATAGTCCATTTTAAATTTGTTTCAGGAGCATTTCCAGTATTTGAAATTGTAGTGGAAACTGTCAATCCACCTTCAATATTCCCTATTGTTAAAATTGGTGATGGTCCCACTTCGTCGATGTATAGGTCATAATTATCATTTCTTTTTTCTGTCCATACCCCATATACGCCCGCAGCATCAGAATAACGATATCCCGATGAGACAGTTCCATCAATATCATTTATTTGGACAGGATCATTCCAGGTTAGTCCCCCATCCTGTGTTTTTACCTCAAATAAATTTCCATCTTTTGTATAGACGCAAGTTGCTTTTTCGCCATCAGCCATAATCACTGGATCCAATTCATCTCCAGGAAGATTTGTAATTGCTTTTCTTCTCCAATAATGGCCAGATGTAGTAGAATAACACACAATATCTTCATTTCCTTCTTGATTATCTTGACAAACAAGATAGGCATATTTTCCACTTACATCAATGGATGGGTTTGTTGTATCACTTTTTGAACTTGTAATAGGAATAATTCTCCATCGCTCAAAAATCAGTTCATCGCAAGGGCAATATGCCACATAAATGTCACTGCCTGAATCTTCATCCTCTAATTGATAGGCAACGAACATTTTATCTCCTGCATCAGCAGTAAGATGGGAAATAGGTTGGCCCTTACCAGTATTATCAGTGTTTATCATAAAAAGACCTGGCCAAGTATCTATTCCTCCTTGAGTATTCCAAAAAATGACAACAGTATCATCAAGATTATATTCATGATAATTAAAATCAACAACTCCTGCAAGTGCTATGGTATCAACTCCATATGTTGCAACTGCCGTATCTTTGACATAACTAATTTCAGGTGAGAGATCAAAATAATACATAACCCAGCTATCTGGTATTTTTATGTTTACATAATCATGTAAATAAATGGTTGGTTCCAGCACATCCACTTCATGGGTGCCAAATGCCCTCAATCCATCCGCCATCATACTGAGATCAGGTCTAAATTCATATGTACCTTCAGATTCCCATTTCCATATATCATCTTCAGGCCACGTTTCACCACCATCCATCGATCTACGGATCAAAATATCACTATTTGACGAATACATAGCATCTTTTGAATCATAAAGCAAAAATGGATTTTCATCTTTGTCAATAACAAGTGCCGGATGATTCTCCATCGAATCTGAATTTGTAATCTGAATATTTTCATCTGGAGGCAAGTTTAATGGTATCTTTTCATCGGATCTTGTTTGAAAAGGAACTAATTTACATATATTTTCTGAACATATTTTTTTTTCAATCACCATTGAACTGGGTAAAGGTTGCAACATATGTGATTGTGTATATATTGGAGTTATAGCTGCATGAAGTGAAGTTGACCCCACAAGCATTATCATTAAAAATAATATGATTTGTAATCCTTTCTTCAATTATAATACCCCCTTATTTTCCATTTTAATATATAAAAATAACTATAAATAATTATTGATAAATATACTTTTAATATTGAGAAAATAAATAAAATTAATTGTTCGATTATAATTTAATTTTCTTAATTTCTGATTCGTCAACAAGGCTAATGTATTTTGGATCTATCCAGTCTGTAACACATACATCATCACTTGCTTGATAGATTTCTACTCCATCTTCACGAGCTTTCATTCCATCAATCCTGAGAACAATGGTATTATCTGAACGAGCTCTCCCAGCCTCAAGTGCTTTTCTGATACTTATACTGAGATGGACTTTTTTCCTATCAATGGGACGAATACCTGATTCAATAACAATATCGGCTTCCTCCTCAGTTACCGGATAAAAAAATTCATCTGCCTTTGCTAATGGCAAATCAGATAGATCCACATTTATGGAATGACCGTATTTTGCTCGTATCATACCTCCATCTATTTGATAGCGACCACGAGGATCTGTCTCCACTAATGCTCTGATATGATGTGGTTTTAACCAATTAAAACCAGATCTACTCGTACCGATTGCATCTATCAGTGAATCGATATCAACATACCCGTGGCCATCCATAAGTAATCCTAATTTATCTGGAAAATGACGTAATGCACCCGCAATAATCCTGCTAAGTGCATTTAATTCCCTTTCATTCATTAAGAAACGTCCCTTTTTATTACAGATCGGACATAATTCTCCGCGGTAATAACCATGTTCTTCACATTGATTCATCATGATATCTCAAAACCTGTATACTCATGTAAAGTATAAATTTTTGTACAAATTATAGGTACCCTAAATTAATTGGTACTAAACTTAAAAAATTAATTATAATTTTTTATTTATTTTAACTTAATAAAATTTTTTTATTACCAATTTATATCTACGATAAGAAGAGCAATTGTTGTTTGTAAATAATCAGTAATTATTTTATTCCACCTTTCATTTCGTAGGGTTATCCTTATATGTATTTTACATTATTCAACATACTCAACCGTGTGTAAATATGTCAACAGAAAAGGTTTCATGGCAATATAAAAATGGAGTGAAGTCATTTTTAAATCTATGGAATATGA
>CAZWQV010000152.1:0-2666 GCA_964636235.1 uncultured Thermoplasmatales archaeon | reverse complement strand
AACAAATAATTATTACGGTATATATTTAGATAAAAACAAACAAATGGATATATACCAGAATGTTTTCCACAATGATTGGTGCGGAGTTTGGGGTGAAAACACCTACAGTATTTCTATTTCAGGTAACAATTTTACCTATAGTGAATGGTATGCAATCTGGATGGAAGGAAAAACTGGTGAAATAAAGGAAAATATGTTTGATCACAACTGGTACTCCATCTACCTATACAATGCTCCAAATTTTTATATGCATAACAATACCATCATTCATAATATCCATGGAACCCAATTTGTAAACTCCAGCAGCAATATTTTTTGTTATAATAACGTACAAAATAATCAACACTATGGAATCTACTTTGGATGGAGAAGCAAAAATAACACTATCTATACCAATAATTTCATCAACAATTACCATAACGTACAAGATGACGGTTATAACAACTGGGATAACAATTACTATAGCGATTATATAGGATTAAAAATCAATATTCTATCTTTCCTTGTTGTTCCCTATAAAATCAATAAAAAATTATTTGATAGAAATCCAGCAAACACGCCATATGATATACCATAGATTTGTTTTCAAAGTCAAAATGTAAATTAAAATGAAAAAGCATAAATAGTTATTTCTATATAGTTTACAATATGATTGTCAAAAGGGAAATTGAAACGTTTACCTTACTTCCCTCATCTGAAACAAAGATAGCAAAGAAACTAGACTTGTCTTCAGGAACAATTTCAAAAATTGTAGCAAAAATGATAGAAAATGGGCTTGCTATAAAAAAAAGACAAGGAATGAAAGTAATTGTTGAAACAGCTCAAACATCTCATGCACAAAAACTTGAAGTCCTAATAAAAGATTTTAACAGATTGCCTTTAGAAAGCATCCTTTCATATGCCAATTTAAAATTGATAGCAATAATAGAATATCCTTTAAATAAAAAAGAAATAAGCCAGTTGTTACATGTTTCAAGACAGTGGACATATAAGACCATAAAAGATCTGAGCCGCTATGGCATTATCCTGAAAAAACAAGATGGATATTATCTCAATTCTGCCCATCAACCTTTATTTTATTTTGCAAAAGAATATTATAATTATAAAAATCATCAAACAGTAAAAACAATTTCAGAAGATGCCCAGATAATATGGCAACATGGTTCTGAATTTTTATTTAAAACAAAAAACGTATTAACAGATCATGCTGAAACAGCAGTCACAGCCTTTTCAACATATAATCTACCATTACTTGGAGATATAAAATATTATTATCACACAACAAGACAATTACAAGTAACTGATATTATTCTACATACAATTTTGATAAATCCTCAAAGTAAAACCTATAATGCATATGCATGTCTTTTATATGAAAAAACAAAACCAAAAGATATTATTAAAAAGGCACGAATGTACAATCTAACAGAACACATACAAACATTAATTTTATTTATTGAAAAACAAGAATCAGAAAAAAAATTCTTGCCAACCTGGGATGAATACAAATCACTTGCCAGACAATATGGGGTAAACTAATATGAAAATGTTTGACAGTACCTATATAGAAAAAGAACTTATAACTATCAACAAATATCTCAACAAACCCATAAATATCTATATTTTTGGTGGAGGCGCCATGAGTTTTTATGATCTAAAAACAGCTACAAAAGACATTGATGTTTTGCTGCCTTCAGAAGCGGAATCATCTGCATTAATTAAAGCATTATCTAAAAGTGGATACAATAACATTGAAACAAAAGATCCTATCTATATCAAAATGAAGACTCGTGGAATAATTGAAAACACAGATGGGTTTAGATGGGATATTTTTGTGCATAAAATATGTGGTGGACTAACATTTTCAGAGGATATGCAAAAAAGATCAAAGAAATTTAAAGAATTTAACAATATTAAAACCTACTTAGTATCACCAGAGGATATTTTCATACTAAAATCAGTTACCTCAAGACCAAGAGATAGAGAAGATATGTTTTCTTTATTTTCTCATGGCCTTAATATAGAAATTATAAAGAAAGAAATTCGAAAACAAGCAAAACTAGATGAAAATAAAGCATGGCTTTCATATTTTTTTGTTGGATTAGATGAATTAGTTAGTGAATACAATATAATATTTCCAGATTATAATGAGTTTTTAAAACTAGCAGAAGAGGAGATGTTAGAAAAACTCATCCTTGAATTCATTCAAAAGAAACCACGTTCATTAAATGATCTTGTATCAATATTAAAATGCAATAAGAATGAAATAAAACAAATTCTTGAAGAACTAGTAAAAGAAGATAAAATATCAAATTTTAAAGGGAAATTTAATTTTAATGAAAAATATGCTTAAACCAATGAACTGGCTGGCTTAACCTTAGTTTACTAGAGAAAAACTTAATGTAAACTGTATTTTTGTTTGTATATTATATTATTTATAATGTCATAAGATATGACTGTATAGCTCATTGAGAACTGTATTTACAGAGCCTTTTGGCTCTCCAAGAATCAATTCACATTCCTGCATTAATTTTGAATTCACTTTATTTCTTAACAGAATTAATGATTTTTCTTCCAAAAATTTTAAGGTTTTTCTAATAATCTCTTTTATAGATTCTTCAGAATACCAAAGCAATCCATAAAGATCACAAAGATCTTTGACCATT
>CAZWQV010000151.1:0-2681 GCA_964636235.1 uncultured Thermoplasmatales archaeon | reverse complement strand
CAAAATCCAACTCATAATTATTCTGATAACGGAACTTATAATGTAACTCTTAATATTACAAACACTTTTGGGCAATCAAATCAAACCTCTCAAATTATAACGGTTGAGAATGTACCGCCAAGTATATCATTATTAATCACACCTTCAGTTAGAATAGCGAATGAAACCATTTCTTTTTATGCGATTGCAGCAGACAATGATGGAATTATAGAAAACTGGACATGGACCTTTGATGACGGAACATTTGCCTACACACATAACACAACCCATACTTATTCAGAAAATGGATCATATACGGTATCATTAAATGCAACCGATGATGATGGAAATTACACAAATGTAAGTCAAAGTATTACAATAACTTACAGACCTGTAGTAAATTTCTCCTATTCGCCCACATCACCACGAACCAATCAATCTGTTACATTTACAGATACATCCTCAGATAGCGACAGCTCAATTTCATCATGGTCTTGGAATTTTGGAGATGGAGACACTTCCTCAAGTCAAAATCCTACCCATGCATATGATACCAGTGGAGACTTTACGATTACCTTAAATATAACAGATTCTCATGGTGCTACCAATCAAACCACAAAATCAATTACCATCTCAAATACAAATCCCGTAGCCAATTTTAGTTATTCACCACTCCATCCAACTGATCTGCAAAACATTACATTTACTGATAATTCAACAGATTCAGATGGATCTATTGTAAATTGGACCTGGAGCTTTGGAGATGGAGAGCACAATTATTCACAAAATGCTACTCACAAATATGATGATAATGGAACATATACAGTAACATTGAATATTACAGATAATGATGGAAGTACAAATCAAATAAGTAGTACTATTACTGTTTTAAATGTTGGACCAATAGCTGATTTTACCTATGAGCCTACATATCCAGAGCTCGGTGAAAAAATATGGTTTAATGATTCATCGACTGATCCCGATGGAACAATTGCAAATTGGACATGGAAGCTTGAATCAGACCAATCCAATTATACCCAAGATTGCATTTATTCGTTTGATACCTTAAAAACAAAAACAGTCACACTTACCATAAAAGATGATGATGGAAATACATCAATAAAAACAAAACAAATCATCATGAAAAAAACATACACAGAAGAACTTTTAAAGAACATTATAAACAGTTATGATTTAGTAGAAGAATGTGACATTAAAATTAATATTAAAACAACGAATGACACAAATGTATCAGTATGCACATATTCAGAAACCCCATCTGAAATCAATGATGTTATATCCTCATATAAAAACTTAGAATCATATGTAAATATCACCCTTGAAAATGATTCTGCACTTGAATGGATAGAACTAACCATATACTATCTAAAAAGTGCTATTTCAACAAAAGATATTAATGAATCTTCACTGAAAATATTTTACTGGAATGAAACACAAAATAAATGGATTGCAATTAATAGTATCGTTGATACCACAAATACTGGTGATTATGCTGGGAAAGTAACCATCAATATCACCCATTTAACATATTTTACTCTCGCAGGTAAAGAAAATGAAGAAATAGAAGAAATAACCTATACACTCCCATCTATTGTATCCTCACTTGATAATACCACATTTCATACCACAAAACCAGTCTTTACAGTGACCTATGATGCAGTTGCAGTAATAAAATCTGCTACTGTGAATGGTTTAAGCGTTGATTCAACAACACAGGATAATAAAACATTTCATTTATTTTTAAATCATACCATATCAAATGGAAATTATACTCTTAAAATAACATTAAAAAATGGAACTGCAACAAGAACAGACTCATTCACTTTTTCCCTTAATATTACTGCCAAAAAATCCACACAGCAACCAATTAGCATACCTGTATGGGTATGGTATGGCATCGCTATTTTCACGCTTTTATTCTTAATAATAATCACCAATAAAAAAACACAAATCATCAATACATTGCTTACGGGAATACTTAGCTTATTTTCAAAAAAAGCATTGGCAACAACGGATTATTCGCATAAAAAAAGTGATTATTTAGATAATACAAATTATCATAAACTTCTCAAACTTTCCAAATCACTACATCTCCCATCTATAGATAAAAACGATCCATGGTCAAAAACGTGTGCTGAAACACAAGGACTTTTACACAATATTGACCTTTTTGTTGAAAAACCAGATGCATATGTTGCTATACAAGAAAAACTAATGGACGAAGAAGAATATTGTAAAGATATTTTTAATATTGTTTATAAAAATAACCTAAGTGCAAACGACATCAAAAATAAAACAAAGATACCTGATGAAGAACTTTTTAAAAGTATCTCTATTATGATAAAATATGGTATCCTTGAGATGAAAGAAGATGAAACATTTACCATTTCTTCAATAGCAAAACAAATAAAAAATAATTAAAAAAAAGAAAATGATTGATGTTAATTCATTTTCCTTATTAGTTTTGTGTTTGTGTTCTTAAGTGATAATAGACGTGTGTAGTATATTTACCAGCGATTTGACCGGCTGGAATGTTACAAGCAAATTCAATATAATGACTTGCTGCGTTTTTACTATTAAACGTCGAACTGTTATAATGATCAGGATAAATCTCAGTCATGCCATCATCACCTGCTTCACCAGTATATTTACTTGTTCCATTTACCTCATGGTTTTGCCAA
>CAZWQV010000150.1:0-2776 GCA_964636235.1 uncultured Thermoplasmatales archaeon | reverse complement strand
ATCACCTGCTTCACCAGTATATTTACTTGTTCCATTTACCTCATGGTTTTGCCAATTAGTAATACCACTTAAAAGACCATCGCCACTACCAAAACCATACAGATAAATCACGCTCTGGCCATTATCACTAAAGTTAATCGATGTGGTTCTGTTTCCACCTCGCACATAAATCGTTTGATTATCTAAGGTTAAGAGTGGATCATACGGAACCGCTCCGGTTTCAACTGCGATATGGTTTAAATCAGAAACATTAACAGATAAGGTATAATTTCCATTTGATCGTGTTCTTACTGTTACGTTCGCTGAATTACCACCATTAAAGTTATCATTATACCAACTAGAACCATTCGTTGAATGTCGCTCACCAGGTGCACCAAAGATTTCCGCATTTGTGGCTGATACGATTTCAGTATAAGAGTAAATTCCAAATTCATCATTCACCCATGATTTATATCTATCAATACCATCTGTATCTTGAGATCCCTTCCATCTTTCACCACAGTTCTCCACAGTCAAATTGAAATTCCAAGACCATTTATTATCAAATGATTCCCAACAACTCGTCTGAGCATTATAACCATCGCCATCAGGCATACCATTTGTATTAGTGACACTGTCATTTACCCATGTTTGCAGTTCTCCAGGCCCAGGAGCATATCGAAATTGATATCCGGGTTTAAAAACAAATGAAATATTATGAGTCTCTGTTTGACCTACAATACCTAATGGATCAGTAACATTTGCTTCACTATAATTTCCAATCGTTAGTTCAGTATTATTAACAGGATAAATTAAAGTATAATTTGCAGTAGTGTTACTTGTATTATCATAAATTAAGAAGAAATTCCTATTTCCTCCCTCATTTCCACTTCGGTTATAACCACCTGAATCATTTCCCGTATTATTATTTAATAATCCACAATTATCCGTATCATTTCCATCATCATGCCATGCAGACATATTGATATATTCAATATTATCCCATCCTTGATCACTACTGATGTTTATAATAAATCGATACCAAGTGCTGTTATCTGTTTCTGTCATGTTGTTTCTTTTTGAAGTCCAATTTTGGTCACTTATATTTGTTCTTCCATCAAAGCTTGTATTTTCACATTTTTGAAAATCATACCAGTTAATACGAGGCCTTTTACTTTCAATAGTAACGTTTAAATAAGTCGTATTATGCCACGATGAATTTTCATTAGCACCAGCATTTGCATGGATAATAAACGGATTAAAAACTATTGAGGTTGTTGTAAAATTAACGCATAACGTTCCAATTAGAGCAATAACTACAAAAATTGCAAAGAACATCTTTCTTTTTTGTTCCATCAAATCCACATCCCATCCGAGTAAATTTAACAATCTACTATTTACATAGAGTGCTAAATTTGTTAAACTTTGACATCCTTTTAAACTTTGTTTGCAAGTGTATAAGCATATACATATGCAAGTTACTATGCAGATATAAAAAATTGTATACTATATTTATTAATCAACACGTTGAATTTTCTTTACTACGGTTGATGTATACTTTCCCCACGTCCCAAATGGAATTGAAAGCTGAAATTGAACATCCACCGAGCTACTTGTTCCATTATTCATTGCAATGGTGTTAAAAAGAGTGATTCCATGTGCTTCACCAATACCTGTAAAGGTAGTATTTACAGTCAGCTCATCAGTACTATCAGCATCTTCAAGCAACGAAAGATTTCCTGATACTCCTATAATGTCAGAACCGCTAATTTGAGAAAAATTTGCATCCATATACACAAACAAATGATATTTATAGTTACATGAATATGTAATAATCATTATTGATGAAGTAGTGTCCATCCCCGGTGCTCCATTGATTTCAACTATATCTGTAGCAGTTATTGAAGAATACCAATTTACACCGAATTCATCTCTTTTGAATCCCACATTATGCAATGAGTCAGTTATGGAGTAATTTATATTCCATGAATAAAGATCATTATATTCGTTTGAGGTTGTATTCCAGGTATCATTGCTTGTTGCATATCGAAATTGATTGCCGGGTCTAAAACTAATATTAATTAATCGCGTGGTTTCATTTACTTTGATTTCTGAACAATTTTCATTGGAAAAAGTGATCTCATCAGTTGGCCATAATGCTTTGAATGATGCGGTTCCAGTAGTATTCTGGTATTGAAGAAACATATTGATATTTCCACCTTTTGTTTTATTGTAATAGTTAGACGCTGTATCATTTCCGTGATCATACCAACAAGTAATATTTATATAATCAATATCATCCCATCCATTGTTATCTGTAATATTTAATAAAAAATAATATGTTTGTTGAACTGATATTCTACCGGTTTCATTATTAGATTTATTACCCGTATTATTAGCCAGGATAAAACTGTTAATAACAGGTGTGAACTGATGTAAGGTGAATTGGAAGGTTTGATTAGTCCAATGAAATCCATCAGTAACATTTACACTCCACCAATAGGGTTGCGAGTATGCAGATGCCCAAGAAGTATTTGTTACTTGATAGGTTCCATCCGCAACCCCACTTCCAGATCCATTGGTTACATTAAATGTGTTCCAATTTCCAGATGCGTTTGTTCTCCAAGTAATATTTAATAAATCAGGATTTGGATCAAAAATTGTTATCTGAAAATAAGATGGAGTACTAGCTACATTATTATTCTCGTCGTTTGGAATAGGATTGGATATAAATGGACTCGCACTTTCTTCATTACCAAGACTTAAGAATAAACTTTGGTTTTGAACAACATTATAT
>CAZWQV010000149.1:0-2780 GCA_964636235.1 uncultured Thermoplasmatales archaeon | reverse complement strand
TAATTCGGATTGATTGCTAATTAGCATATCCAATATGTTTAGATTAGCACCAAGCTTCTTAGGGTTAGGTTCTAATTCATTGTTTTTAACGTATAGTGGAAATGAATCGATATTAAATGAAATTAAATCATTAAAAATTTTAAACTCATTTAACCAACTTCTTTTAGTATCAGAATTACAATTCACGGAACGTTCAATATCTCTCATAGTGTTCATATACGATATGGATTTATCTTGTATTATGCTTTCCCTTACTTTTCGCATATGCTTTATTATGAACGTTTTCTTATCCATATCTTTATATTTCAAGCAAAATCTAAGCCAATTTTTAATCTCTTTCTTAGGAATACCACGAGTTTTTACCAATTTTCCAACTTGATACATTCCCGTACCGATTATTATGGCTTTTCCCTTAGCTTCCATATCCCACTTTCCAAGTTCTTTCCCTTTATCCAGATGTTCAAAGGGAATGTCGGTTATGATTGAGTCAGTATGGACGGCTAATATGTCATTCCATTTTTCTCTTGGTGTCTCTTTAAATAATTTCCAACGTCCAAATGAAGTTATGTGAGACGCGTAAATCGGATTGAAAATTACACCACCTTTTAGCTTTTTTATTTCGATTTCATTACCGTTAATATCCTTTTCAATGGAAATATTAACGTGTGTTTCAATCGTACATCCATAAATTCCATTCATAGTTATCTTTACGGTATTATACCGCATTGGAATGGAATTTTTATCAATTGCTAATTTTCTATTAAAAAGGTTAATGGTGGTTTTTCTAAAAGGATATGAAATTTCCGCATTGGATTTTTTATGATACTCATAAGCTTCAGAAATATCTACTATGAAGTCTCTCATTAAGTCTAAATCAAACCAAGTGAACCATTTCTCTATTATGCCGTTAGGAAAACATACTACTCCAGATTTAGATTTAAATGGTATAGTGGACATTTTATTATCATAAGGAATGTTTAATTTAGCATAATAAAAAGCTAATAAAGGTCTCTTTTTAGGTAATTTAATATTTCCAACCTTTCTAATCCATATTCCAGAATACATATCTGGAAGGTCTTTAATATAACTTGGATATTCTGATACAACATCATAAAGATAAGCTTCATTGAACCAACCTCTCTTAAACACTTCAAATCGACCACCAAAATAAGTGTCATAAGCTATTTGAACAATCGAAATTGGAGTTCTAACAAGATTAGGGATTTTATTATGATAACGATAATTAGCTTTTGAAATTGATGCGGGAGAAACTAATAATTTAGGCAATTGTAGTTTTTCTAATAAAATAGAGTCAATTAAATATTTTCCAAGTTTAGCCGTTAACTCGGTATCTCTAAGACAATAATCTAATATATCATACTTATGTTTCCAATACGATTTATCCGTATTTAGCTTTTGACCGTCTATTATATCCTTTTTTGGTAAATTCAGATATTTTTTACCCGCATTGCCTAATCCGAGGTTGTAAAATGAATGTAGGTCAGTAAAGGTAATAGACTTTTTAGATTTAATGATTTTAATGGAAAACATTTTAGACCTAATCCATCTTAACTCGTATTTAACCTTTCTATAATCTACATATTCCATTGATATGCCCTTACTTAATTTATCTATGAAATCAAGCTTATCATCTTTATAATAAAGTTTTAGAATAGCTTGTATGTCAAAATCAATGTTATAAAAAAACCGATATACTCCAGAGTTATTAACGTGGTATGTCATCATTCTAATACAGTCATCGAAGCTTGGAATGAATATGTTGTTTATTTTAACGGGAATAATGAATCCATCAGAGTTTAAAGAAAAAAGACAAATTAACTTACATTTTCCGTGGTATGTTTCCGTATCAATAGCTAAGACTTCATTAAATACATTATCTTTAGTTAATTCGGTGGTTTTAACAGAGTAAGTTAATCCATTTCTTAATGTATAGGGAGTATCCATTCCTTCTAAAGTATTAATGGATTTTACTACTTCAATTCTACAATTAGTCAATTTAGCACCTCAAGTTAATAGAAATAGTCAAAAATGGCTTTTTGATTCGATGATAATTGCTTTTTATCAAAATTATAAACATCAATCATATTTCTCGTAATAGTGTAGCTCTGTTTTTCAGATACTCCATACTGTTTTTTTACTTCTCTTGCTATATCGAAAAAGGTATTCAGTCCAACTGTTTTATTGAATTGAGTCATCATAGTTCTTAATTTTTTTCCTTTAAATCCCATATTGGAATATTTATTTTCGACATTAGTATAAATACCTCTTTTACGGTCTAAGTCAAATTGAAGTTGTTTAACGTTTTTTCTAAATCCTATGGTATTTTTTGTAGACCGTCCTTTCTCTTTTATCTGGAATATTGATTTTAATTGTTGATTGTCAATCTTATAATTTCCTTTCTTATCCGTCTCTAACAATTGTTTAGCAGTATATCCGTTTTGGTCTAATCTAAGAGCAACTGAACCTAACTTAGCTTTTGTACTTGTTGATGTTTGATTCCAATCTAACGGTTTTCTCGATGGCTTATTATTATAATATTTTTTAGTCAATCGTTTACACCTTTTATTAGTGGTTTCAGTAATGAGTCTTTATTCTTTTCGAGTTTATCTACAAAATTAGACAATGCTTTCAAGTGTTTTTCATTAAATTCATTTATACTTGCTTTCTGATGATATATGCCGAGTAAAGCTATACAGTATTCAAGTGTATCAATAGGAACGTTAATTACTGCTCTGAATTTTTTTTGAACCGTCTTTCTA
>CAZWQV010000148.1:0-2889 GCA_964636235.1 uncultured Thermoplasmatales archaeon | reverse complement strand
AAAATAAAGATAAGGAATAAAAATAGAAAAAATCATTTCTTAATTCCATGTGTACATGCAATTTTTTTTCCATTATTATTTATTTTATTATCACCTATTGCAATTGAATTGAATGGATATTTGCATTCATCTGTTTTATCAATATAAATTTTACAAATAGTACATATCATAAAATCAATTTAAAAAACGCCAACCACATGGAGTCATTTTTTCAATATTTAATCTTCCTTTAGAATCAACTGTTAGTCTATAATTAGCAGAATTTTCATATCCTAATGGTCCTTCAACAGCAGTTGTTATCTCTAATACCTCATCATCTTTTAATATCATATCTTTAATAGATTTTTTTATTCGCTTTTTTTGTATCATCTTGAATTTTTCCGTCTTCTTTTATTTTTTATATGTTTTCGATTTAATCTTTTCAATTTTTTTTCTATTATTTTATCTTATCATTGAAATATAGATTTTAAAGAATTTCTTTTTAATAATTATTATTTTGTATCATAATTTTTTCTTTCATTATATACATCTTTTATTCTATACTTACGGAGCCTCCAGTTATAGCCGGGATATCTCATTAATTTAAAAGAATTTAAAAAATAATCAAAATCTGTTGGCTTTTTAAATCGAAGAATTCGAACTACTTCCCCAGATTTTTCATGAAACAATTCAATTGATTTTTTATATTTTATTTTATTTTTCATTTTTCATTTTTTCCTTAAATAAACAGAAATATCAATTTATAGAAATAATTATATTTTGATTAAGTTATAATAAATCACCATTATTTGATCAATATGTCTGTTATATCACATTAAAACTAGATTCATAATATCTTTTCTGAAATAATTATATCTAAACTTCATATAGTAATTGTCTACTATATATAGTTAAGCAATAAATCAAAAAAAGAAATATTTCCCAGTTCCAATATTTAAACCATAATTTTATTAATATTTATACAATGAAAATGCAGAAAATAATAAGTTAGTCTTGCCTAGAGGAAGGTTTCTCGATGAATACCAAATATCCACCGATATTCTTCATTTAGGAACTATCAAAAGATATTGCTATCCTCGTCGGTTCTCTCTAAGCAATTATATATTAGTAGCTCATTATATAAATACTTAACTATAAAATTCGTGTAAAAACGTAAACTTTATCGATAATTTCCTAATTTTTTATAGTATAAGAATTGCAATCTAATCTTAAATATAATTATTTTTTGTAAAAAAAAGCAATATTACAATAGAATAATATTAGTTAAAAATCACAAAGTCTTGTAAATAAGTTCTCAAATATAAATAGATATAAACTATTAATCTTTAGATATAAGCAGTTTAAAAGCTATATAAATAAAGAAAAAAGATATAAATATTTTTCAAAAACATAATTATTTATATCAAAAGGTCATTGATTAATTGATAAAGAAAATAAATCCAGGATTTACATTAATTCGAGTTAATAATTTTTGAAATTATCAATTATTATTGCTTTACACCATTTGAAAAAAAATTTATGAAGGGTTTAATATTTTTTTTGAAAGGGGTAATTAATTCGTAAAATACTAAAATTATATTTCTAAGATTATGGAGGTGATATATAATGAAAGATAAAAATCAACAAGCATATGATCAAATTAAATTTAAAAAAAATAAAAAAGGAAATATTAGAAACCCATATGGTGCTATGCAAAAACTAATCAACGAGATTTTAAGAAGAGATAAAGTAAAAAAATAGAAAGGATTAATTACTAAATTAACAAAAGTCCATAAAGAAATAAAAATTTTTTATTTTTTTCCAATTCCAAAATTCCTATATATTTGATGTACGTACAATAGATGTACAATTTCTCGACGAAAAGTAACCTGTTGGAATAATTAAAAAAATAAAGAATGTTTGTTTTGTGGGTTTTGTAATGTTATTATAAAAATGAGTTTTATATTTTATCGCATAGTTGTTGTTGTTTGTGGGTTTGTTGAAAAAATAGTGATTTTTCATTTGATAGAGATTCTGCAATTCCTTTGCTGAGTTCGAATACTGCTTGTTTATGTAATTTTTTTGATTTGTTTACATGTTGGGGGTAGATTCCATGTTCTTCATAGGATTGGTAACTATTAGGATTTTGATGGAGTGGTTCTATTAGGTTTCGTAAATGTAATAAAAAGAGATGTAGTTGTATTATTTCTTCTTTGTTCATGAACTCCCTCAAATATATATGTTATATGACCTTTGTACTAATATTTATCTAAGGAATAAAGTATGTTTAAAAAAAATATTAGTTTTATTTTAAAAGGTAGGTAGTAATAAAATTTACTAAATAGCTAAATTTAAGCTATTGCAATAGCCCTGCAAAGGCCGATCTACTAAGGCTTAAGGGTTTATTATTAGGTAAGGTTACGTAGCGTTGCAAGGGGTGCAAGGGGATTTTGGAAAAAAGCTATCTTTTTAGTTTTACATACCCAATAAAAATCCCCATAATACTCAAAAATAATAAAACAAATCCCGCAAACGTATAAATATCAAAAACCATCAATCCATCTGTTGTGATATCTTGGATTTGTTGTTTTCCTTCCTCAGAATCTGTTAGATCATATGTCATATTTGAGATTAACAAGAAGACAGAAAGTAGAATTGTAGTAACAATGCCACCAAGACCAAAACCAATTATTAATTTATCTATTGAGGGAATTCTAACTCACCTCCCACCAGTATAATATATGTTGGCGAAAAAAGAAAAAAAAGAATGGATACTTTAATCGTATCCATATGTTCTAAACACAAACTCATACATCGTAGGTAGATCTCTCCAGAGGTTTCCACTGTCTCGTGTAAACCAAAAAGCACCATCATCATATTGGTTGCCAAAGGCATAGCCCCATTCATAAC
>CAZWQV010000147.1:0-2931 GCA_964636235.1 uncultured Thermoplasmatales archaeon | reverse complement strand
GGGGTAGGAATGGGAGCCTCGGCGCCGTGACGGTTTTCACCGTTCGGATTCCGAGGCCCCCTCCTCCAAACCCGGCGTGCGCCTTTCGTTACGCACCGGGCTTTCCACAGGCAATAACGCGAAAACAGGACGGGAGTCCCAGTTTCGCGCGTACAGCTTCCTCTGCACGTTCAGGAGCCAGTCTTTATCTTCTCCGGTTGCCACATACATGGCGCTCTCCTGCGTCATCGGTTACCGTACTCACCTGCTGCCTCCCTTTGCCGTGTGCGCGGCTTTCCCGCGCTCTGACTACTACGGAGGCTCCGCCCCTCGTTCAGGACATCACCGGACCTGGCGGCTCGCCCGGCCTCGCTTGCCGGGCGCCCGAATCGAGGTTCCCGCGTTCACTGAAGACACCCCTGGTGTTTTAGGCGACCGGCTCTGCCCCTGACCGCGCTGACCGACTTCTCATTCGGGATAAAAGAGACGGCGCGTCCGTTACGGGCGCACCCAGCCGGGGTCTGATGACCGGCCGGGCTCTGGCGGCATGTCCCGCATCGCGGGTTCGCGATCCATACAGAGGGATCAATCACCGATTTCGTATTCCTCGCCATTACACCTTCGGTAGCGCGCCTTTCGCGCGCAGTTGAGACCGTTCGGCTCTTGCAGGCCGCCGTTCCAGTCGCGGCGACGTTCACGGCCCCCTTCGTCATCCGGCCCGACCCGGACGCGGCGAGCTCTTTTGGCTCGCGGTATCTACAGCGCCTCGCGGCGCACTCGGACACCCTCGGTACGCACTTTAGAGAACCTAGTCCCAACCGTAGTAGTAGTTATCGAAGTCGTCGCAGGAGCCGGTCGTGAAGAGGGGCACTGTGGAGATGACCGGGCTCGGGTCGTCGATGAGGCCCGAGGTTATGCGGCAGCGGGAGACGCCAAAGAGGTTATCGCCGATGTAAACCGAGCGCTTGGCTTGGCCCTCGTAATCGTTGTTCTCTTCGTTGAGATGCAGGATGGGTCCGAGTGTGATTCCGCTCTCCTGCACGTCGTAGGTGTAAATTCCCGTGTCGTAGTTGTTCCAGGAGTAGAACGGCAGGGCCAGGAATCCTGTCTCGGCGTTGAACGTGAATGCCTTGTGATCGTTGAGCGCGTCGCTGGAGAAAGATTCGTCCGGGATGGGAACAAGAGTGGGGGTCTGGATCTTTCTCGGAGCGCAAGAAAGATCAGATTGCGATCTAAAATCAGTCAAAAAAAGAAAGATAGAAGTTGAAAAAGAAAGCGTTTCTCATTGAAATTGTAGTTACCAAAAACAATACAAGGAGAAACGCTCATGGATATTTTGTCACTTGATTCCCAAAAAAACAACGTCAAGAAGACCCGTCCTTTTGAAAACGCGGTGGAAGCTCTAGCGTTAGCGCTTTCTCAGGAGCTTTCCAAAGACTCCGATTTTGAGGGGTTCGAGAAGACGTTGCTTGAGCTGTGCAATGAGGCTAGCAGGCGCATCTTGTCCAAGAGATTGGAGAATATATCTCGGAAATACGAGAGGGATTATTTACTGATAGACGGTGTGCGGTACAAGCGCCATGAGCTTGGCGAAGTGGAGTATCACAGTCTCTGTGGTTCGATGAAAATCGAGCGATACACATATCGTAAGGCTGACGTGCGCAATGGCCCGACGGTCGTGCCTATGGAGCTGGCGGCCGGGCTCATGGAGAATGCGACGCCCGCTCTGGCTTTTCGAGCTGCGCTGGGCGATGCTCAGTGTCCGGGACGTCAATGGGAAGAGCAGCTAAGAGCCAGTCACCGGCTGCCGCCGTCTCGAAGCACGTTGGAACGAATTGCCAAGAAAATCGGGGCTACGGTTGGTAAAGCGGCGCCGGAAATACTCCCGGTAGTTCGCGGGGAAGAAAAGATACACGAAGACGCCGTCGCGCTGTCCATCGGGCTTGATCGCACGACGATTCCGATGGAGGAGAAGCTGCGCAAGGGCGATTTCAGAGATCCTGTGCTCAGGCGACGCAAGAAGCCATATATTCGAAAACCGCCTGAGCCTGTGGAAGTGAACTATCGCATGGGATACGTGGGAACGGTGAGCGTAATCGGAGTGGACGGTGAGAGCATTCAAACGCGCAAGTACGGCTGTTCGGCCGACGTCGACCCCGAATATATTTTGAAAATGATGACCGATGACATGGTTCATATCCAAGGCAAAAGAAAACGATCGCGTTTGCCCCTGCTGCCCATGGGCATCATTCAAGACGGCGCTCCCGAGATGTGGAATCTCGTAGAGCCCGCGGTTATGGAAGCTTTTCCCGGCAGACGATACGAGAAGTGTATTGACCGCTTTCACCTTACAGAAAGACTTGCCGAGTCGCTAAAGGCGTTGCGAGATCCTATGTTAAATCGAGAGCTGAAGCTGAATGATTGGCGAGAGGCTCTGGAGAAAAACGACAAGGCGATAGACGAAATAGAAGCTTTCTTATCGCAGAAGGAAAAAAGGCTGAGAAGAAAAAAGCAATTGAGCGTGGCCAACGCGGAAATCTTGCGAAGCAATCTGACCTACATAAAAAACAACAAGCAACACATGCGCTATGCGTCGTTGCGACGAAAAGGAATACCGACAGGCAGCGGCGCCACGGAGGGAGCCTGTAAATCACTGATTATGATTCGGACAAAAGGCTGCGGGCAACGCTGGCACTCACGCGGTGTGAATTCCGTTTTAGCGCTTCGCGGACTCTACCTGAGCGAAAGACTGGTTCCGTTCTGGAGGAGTATGAGCAAACATCGGGAGGTCGAAATCAGAGAGGCTGCTTGATCTGGCGGCGTTCCAGACCCCCGAAGATCCGACTGATGTTTGTATTGCCTGAATTCCCTTATCCCCATCTGCTCCACCGTAAATCTGGAGTGACCCCCTGAAACTGGAGAGTTTCCGACCAAGTTAGAGGACTCGGACTG
>CAZWQV010000146.1:0-2938 GCA_964636235.1 uncultured Thermoplasmatales archaeon | reverse complement strand
CCATAATATCTGCTCCATTAGTAACAAATTTAACTGCACCCATATCAACAATGACAGAGCTGCGGCTTGGTTTAAAATGTAATAATCCAATGATGGTAAAAAAAAGACGCTTTTCTCTTCTAAAAAAACAGGGTTTTTTATCAATATAAACAAATTCGATATTTTCCTGTTTACCGGTTTCTATAATTGTATTATCAAGTGAAATATGTGTGTGAAGTTGCTCATCAATTTCTTTTTGAAAAAGTCGGATTTCTTTTTGTTTTAATCGATGTAGATTTTTTATTTTACCCATTTGCAACTATAAGACATGAATAACTTACATATAATTATTAAGGTGGCATCATATGCTGTATATAACGTCAAAATTAAGGCATATAAAAAATAAATGCCCAAACCCTTATAAATAGGCGACTTATTTCCAGGTGCCAAGTGAATTACTATGGATAAACCATTAAAGATTTTGCATGGGTCTCTAAATAACCGCGTAATCGTTGAACTTCGATCAGGGCGTTCTTATAATGGCGTTCTTGATGGTTATGATGTTCCCCATATGAACCTAGTATTAAAAAATGCTGATGAAATGAATAATGGTGAATCCGTTGCAAAGCATAATGTTATTATCCTAAGAGGAGATAATATTATTTACGTTTCACCTTAAAATCATTTGATAAGAATTATAGGAGTAATAAAAAATGACTAAAGGAACGTCATCAAGTTTCGGTGGAAAAAAATCTCACACTGCATGTAGAAGATGTGGAAAAAAATCTTTTCATATGCAAAAACGTGTCTGTGCATCATGTGGATTTGGAGAAACGAAAAAACGCCGAAGTTACAATTGGGCAAAACAGCATTAATTCTTTTTTTCGAAACCCATTATTTCAAAATATATTATAAATATTTACCTAATGGATTTGTATGAATACTAATATTATTCATATTTCCATTAATTGATAATCCCGCTTTTTCAAAGAGTGTTCGCAGCAAGAGTTGAATTGCAATTGATCCAAAAAATGAACTAAATTCATATGCTGGATTTCCATTTGCAAAATAAATAACTCCAATATTTTCTGATGGGATATATAACATCCATGTGTCCACACCCATAATATCACCACCATGCCCCATAGCCATATGAGTTGCATCAATGGGATATTGCATCCAAGCAAGACCATAACCAATTGCATTGTCTTCTTGGATATCATGCATTAAATCAACGGTTTCTTTTTTCAAAATTTGATTGTTTTTATAAAATCCATTGTTCATATGGGCAATTAGAAAATGAGAAAGATCATCGATAGTTGTATACAGGCCACCTGCAGGAAAACAACGCATTTTCCAGTATGGTTGATCTGGAAAGGTATCACCTAAAAAAGCTGGGATCTCATTTATTTGATAATATTTGAAAAAAATATGCATGTACGGTTTTGCAACATGATTAATAGGCAGGGTTGATAAATTAAAACTAGTATCATCCATTTCTAAAGGATCAAAAATATGTTGTTGGCAATAAGTGAGAAATGGTTCATCACTTAGTAACTCAACAAGATATGAAATGATATCAAAACCAATATTAGCATACATGGCATGCTGCCCAGGTCTATAGGTTTTACTCCATACATTTTCACTGTAAAACCTACCACCGGGTACTAAAAATTCTTCTAAAAATGGTTCGGGGAAAAAAGAAAATGGTGGATCACCTGAAAAATTGAACCAGTAATATTCATTTTGAATATTAGTATTAAGACTGCTAGTATGCGATAATAGCATACGAAATGTGATAGGATCGTCAGGAAAATAAGGATTTCTTAGTGAAAACGGAAGAATAGCGTTTACATCGTCATCAAGGTTAAAATAGCCTTGTTCAAATAATTGCATAAGAGCAGTTCCCACGATTGTTTTTGTGATGGATGCAATAATATAAATAGTATCCTTATCAGGAACCTTTCTCTCTTTTATATCATAATATCCATATCCTTTGTACCACACAACAGAATTATTATTTATAACACATGTTGAAAGTGATGGAAAATGAGCAAGTTTCATATACAAATTGATTTTTTGGTCTACTTGTTCGTCATCGATGTTTTGCAGTATACAATTTGTTTTCAAAATCGATGTTTTATTGCATTCTATTGGAATAGCAGATGATGTTGGTATAAAAAAATAAGTATTTACCAATAAAAAAAGGAAAAGCAATGCTAATTCTTTTTTTCTGGTATTATTTTTCAAGATTATCCTGTCCCTATTATTAATATCCGCCTATCTTTAAACTTGGATCACCAAAGAGAATATAGGATTGCACTACTTGGACATCAACCCAAGTATCTTTTAATGAAACCTCGTCAGAAGCACTCCAATTTATAGGATAGGTATCTAAATACCAATGAACCGCATTTTTCAATAAATCTCCTGCATGATCAATGCCAAATGATCCATACTGATGGAATAATTCTACTTCCAATTCATTAATCCCTCCTTTAAAACTGGATTTATCTTCTTTGGTATTACCAAGTGCTGTGGTTCCAAAGGTTACGATTGATCCACCATCAGCAAGCCGAAGCATCTTCCAACCCCAACATTCTGGAGCCCATTCAGATCTCCAAAACTTTCCACCAGGAATTGAGAAATACTGAAAACCATCTTCCTTAAAACCTGTCAAAATGTGTAATAAACTAACATCAAATTGATTATTATGACATCCACTTACAACACACACTGGGTATCGATCTTTATTATTTAGCTTGTTCATATCTTGATTTTGAAGTCCATCAACAAATTCCTCACTATCTGGTGGGTGATTTCCCCATGACCTAGGATTACCATGTCCAACAAAATAAACAAAACCACAACCTGGATTTAATGCGTTAATAACATCTTCTGGGCCAGAAAAACCATTTTCAGATAAATACATACGAACTGGACTAAAATCACTCATATA
>CAZWQV010000145.1:0-2982 GCA_964636235.1 uncultured Thermoplasmatales archaeon | reverse complement strand
TTTTTTAGTTATTATTTTAAGTGTTTTTCTATTCTAACTTATATATGAAAATAATATTTACGGATCTAGATGGAACATTATTAGATCATAGCACTTATTCATATAAAAAGGCAGAAGATGCCCTTGCTTACATCAATGAAAAAAATGTTCCTCTTGTAATCTGTACCAGTAAGACTGCATCTGAAATTAAATATTGGAGAAAGAAGATTGGCAATAATCATCCATTTATTTCAGAGAATGGTGGTGGTATTTTCATTCCGAAATCTTATTTTCACTTTGATTTTATGTATCATAAAAAAACAAAAGAATATTATATTATAGAACTAGGAACAAATTATGAACATCTTATGAGTACTATTAAAAAATTAAAAAATGATTTTGATATAATAAGTTTTGATGATATGACTGTGGAAGAAATTGCAGAAGATGCTGGTCTAAGCCTGGCTCATGCAAAGCTTGCTAAAAAGCGTAATTATGATATTCCTTTCAAATTAATTGATCCAGATCAAGAACGATTCCTCATCGATGAAATTAAAAAAAGAGATCTTCATTATACCAAAGGTGGGAGGTATTATCATTTAATGGGTGATAATAATAAAGGTGAGGCGGTAAAGATATTATCGTATTTGTATAAAAAGAACTTTAATGAAAATATTATTAGTATTGGAATTGGTGATTCTGAAAATGATTTTTCTATGCTTGATGCAGTGGATAAGGCCTTTTTAGTTAAGAAAATTGATGGTTCCTATGCTTCGAAATCATACCAAAAAGCAAATGGTATAGGACCTGAAGGATGGGCAGTTGTTATTAATAATGAGTTGATAGAATGATTGATAAAGAAAAAGCAGAAAAGATTTATAAAGAAAGTATTGAAGTATTAAAAGAGGTACAATTAGATAATGGAGGATGTCTTGCTTCGCCGAAAGGTGAACGATATCCCTATGTATATCCACGTGATCATTCATTAATTATTCTTGGTTTTCTCTCCGCAGGATTATATAATGAAGCAAAAAATGCTCTGGATTTTATTTTGAACACATATACTGGAAAAGGTGCATTTCCACAGCGAGTTGATACAAAAGGAAATGATGCATCCTATAAACCAATTCAAATAGATGGAACTGGCCTCATTTTATATGCCTTGGCCAAATATGTTGAGAAAACAAATGATTTTGATTTTGCTAAAAAACACTTTAACCGAGTTGAAAAAGCAGTAGAATATATTATTAACCAAACATATGAAAATATTCATGGGGAATATGAAAAGAAGAAACATAATCTAAACATGCCCCTAATTTATACTCCAAATTCATTACATGAATACCCACCCACGGAAGCAGGATTAGAAATTTGGGCTAACTGTATATGTTGTGCTGCATTGTATAACGTTTATGATCTAAGTAAAAAAATTGATAATGCCAAAATTAACTGTAAAGAGTATGCTGAAAAAATAAAAAAGGGTATATTAACCTTTATGTGGAATTCACGAAAAAAAACATTTGTAAAAACAATTCGTGTTCGTGAATCCAGCTCTGTTTTGGTTGATCCTGATGTTGGAAAATATGCTATTGCTGATTTTGGTATCTTAGATGATTTTAATGATAAAGTTATATCTACTGTAACGGATATTGAGAAAGCGTTATGGAATCAGCAGTTAGGTGGCATGTGTCGTTATCCGAAATACGAAGGTAGAAACAATGGTGGCTGGGGTCCCTGGCCAAATTATACTCTTATGATCTGCAGGCATCATATTCGGGTTGCTAATAAACAAAAAGCAGATCAATATATGAATTGGGTGATTAATACTGCTCATGATAATAAAATACCTGAGCATATTTCATCAATTAATGAATTTGAAGAATACGTCCATGATTTCAAAGAATCTGGGTTATTGCGGGATGATAGACAAAAGATGATTGAAAATACGAGAAATCATCCTATGTATAAAAAAGGTGTGGCCTATGTAACCTTACCATTAGCATGGGCACATGCAGAGTATATTAGAACATATAATTTATATAAGGAATTATTTGGAGAGTGAACACATCTGAAATCAATTGTTACAATTACCATGAACCCTACGATTGATCAGAGTTCAACAACAACGTATGTTACAGATGAAAAAAAAATTCGCTGTAGAAATGTCCGATATGATCCAGGTGGCGGAGGTATCAATGTATCCCGCGTTATAAACATCTTAGGTGGGAAAACAAAAGCGTTTTATCCTGCTGGAGGTTGTATGGGAGATTTTCTAGAAGAATTATTAGAAAGAGAACATATCCATCAATCAAGATTTACCATTAATGAATCGACAAGAGTCAATATTCATATTCTTGAAGAATCAACTAATAAACAATATCGTTTTAATATGCCTGGAACAAAGATTGCGGAAAATGAATGGAAAACTTGTCTTAAATTACTTGAAGAATATTCCCCTTCACCAGATTTCTTAGTAGCAAGTGGTAGCCTTCCCCTTGGAGTACCAGATGATTTCTATGCCAGAATTGGCAGATTTTGTCATAATATTGATTGTAAGTTTATTCTTGATACATCTGGAAAACCATTAATACAAGCGTTGGATGAAGGAGTATATTTAATGAAGCCAAATCTGGGGGAGTTTACAGATTTAATTAATGAAGGAATTGATAAAGAACAAAACATCATTAGCAAAGCAAAAGAAATAATACAAGAGGGAAAAAGTCAAATAATTCTTATTTCGGCAGGTGCTGCAGGTTCCTATGTTATAACCAAAGATTTTCATGAACATATTAAAAGTCCTTTAACTCCTATTAATAGTAGAATTGGGGCTGGTGATAGCATGGTTGCAGGTGTAACCTTGAAACTTGCTCAAGGGGAAACAATAAAGACCGCAGCCTTATACGGTGTTGCAGCAGGATCAGCGGCAGTCATAACCCCGGGTACAGAGTTATGCCGAAAAGATGATGTTGAGCGGTTATTTAAACGGATGCAAAACGGTAAAAT
>CAZWQV010000144.1:0-3207 GCA_964636235.1 uncultured Thermoplasmatales archaeon | reverse complement strand
TTCATGGTTATATTCATAGAAAAGAAAGAATTGACTTTAGAATGATAGGGGCGAAACCGCGTTTTCGCCCTGCGGCCCGCCCATTTAACCGCCTGGATTGCGATTCCTGCGGTGCAATTTCCGACCGAGACCGCCAGGAAGACTAGTTTGAGAGCGCAACTTGCCGGCTCAATGCAGATCCCCCTCTTTTTCCGAGTGCAACTCGCGCTGTGGGCCGGCTGGAAGGCGATTCCGGGCAAAAAAGTCCCTTTCCGGTCGCTTCTTTTCTCGATTTGCACTGCGCAATTCCAAATTCCAACGGTCCAGAAAGCGGGTTTTGGGCAGAAACTCGCTCGCAAGGCGCTTTTCTTGGCGATTTGCACTGCGCAATTCCAAATTCCAACGCTCATGGACATGAGTTTTCGCTCAAAACTCGCGATCCCGGCGCTATGAGCAGCGATTTGAATCGCATAATTCCGGATCCAAGTGTCACTTTTCAGGATCATGCCCCCGGGGGTTTTCATAATCATGCCCCCGGCCCCGAGGCCGAAATCCATTTTTTTCACATGACTACTTGAGTTGGCAAGCGGTCATTTCTGTTTTCGTTCCTTTTTCGTGTTTTTAGGTTTTGCGTTTGGTCCTTGTTGTTCTCTGTAGCTTTCTCCTTCCATGGATATTTGATGAGCGTTGTGCGCCAGTCTGTCGAGGGCGCTTTGGGCCAGCATTGGGTCGTCGAATAGAGGTATCCATTCGTCCGTCGTCCGGTTGCTGGTGATAATTGTAGATGTACGCTTGTGGCGTTCTACGATGATCTCGTAGATGTCCACGGATTTTTCGTGGTCCAGTTTTCTAAGGCCGAAGTCGTCGATGATGAGGAGGTCGGCCGAGATAAGTTTTCTCATCAGCTTTTCGGTGGAGTTGTCGGCCCTGGATTGCCTGAGTTGCTTGAGCATGGTGTCGGCTCTGATGAAGAGCGTCTTCTTCTGCGCTCGGCACGCGCTGTGTCCCAGAGCGCTCGCGAGGAAGGTTTTCCCGACTCCCGTTGGTCCCATGAAGATAATGTCCTCTTTTCGGTCCAGGAATCCCAGCCCAAACAGATCGCGGACCCGCTCTCGATCGAAGGTTACCTTTGCATCCCATTCGAAGTTCTCGAAGATCTGTTCTTCTTCGAATTGAGCCTTCTGCAAACGATTCGTAAGACCGACATGTTCCCGCCTGTCTATCTCGTCTTGAAGGATCAGCTCGAGGAGATCTTGGTATCCGAGCTTGGCCTTCTTCGCGTAGGCGATTCGGTCGGGCAAGGTGTTCAGGATGCCGGACAGGCGAAGCCTCTTGAGCACGGTTTTGAGTGACGTTTTGATTTCCATTTACTTTCACTCCCTGTTTTCCGATTCGTGTATGAAGCTGCGGTTGTCTCTCAAGAAACGAAGGGGGAGTTGAATGATCTTTCGGTCTCCTCCGCGATCCTTGAGAATTGATTCTTGTTTTGACTCCAGGGCGTTCTTTACGATGGTTTCCAATCTCCTGACGTTGATGAGGTCGAATCGAAGCGCGCGGTCACAGGCGGCGTCCAATATCTTCTCTCCGTACTTGTCGCACATTCGCATCATTTTCTGGGACTGCCTGAGATTCTTCCATGGGAAGTCTCCAGACAGCAGTCGTTCGGCAAAGAGCCCGATGTTTTCGCCGCGCTTTTTGGCTTTGTCGATGATGAAGGTTGCATCGCGCATCGCATAGGGAGACTTGTCCTTGGGGTAGTCGGCAAAGTCCGTATGGCGGCCGCCGTCCGGTTGTCTGGGATGTGTCTTTGCCAGCCTCCCGCCGATGTAAATCCGCACCAGATTGCTGTCTCCGCATACGGTGGCCTTCTTTCCGCGATACTGAAACGGCACGGAGTAAAGCGCGTTTCGAAACCGCACGTGACAGTCCGGATGCACCTTGACCTCGCCCCATAAGGGAGTGTCGAATCGTTCCGCGTTCGCCGCCTTCAGCGCCTCTTTTTCGAAAGTCTCAAACTCTACAAACGGTTGCCTGCGGGTCGTCCCGTGAGTGCGCATCCCAGCCGTCTTCAAACACCATCTCCGCGCCGCGCGTTGCACGTGGTCGAGGTTTAGAAAATGTTCACCGCGAAAGAAATTCTCCCGCACATACGGCACCTGCCTTTCCACTTTCGCCTTGTTCTTCGGCTCCCGAGAAACCGCCGAATCGATGACGAATCCGTGGTGCGCGGCGTACTTGTTGAAAGTCCGCTGAAACACCGGGTCGTAGCGGTCGGCCTTGAGCACCGCAGCCTTCATATTGTCCAAAACCACGCGATGAGGCACGCCCCCGAAAAACTCCCACGCGTCGTCGAGACCGGCTATCAAGTCCGGCAGCTTCTGGCTGTGGGTCACGTGCACGTACTGATGACGACTGTATCCCAGCGTCACCACCAGCGCGTACACTACCCGCTTCTTTCCGCTCTCCTCGTCAGCCACCAGCCCGAGTCGTCCGAAATCGATCTGTGCCTCCTCCCCGGGCGAAACGTCCGAAAGGCGTACCGTCAGCCCCTTTTCCCCAAAACCCAGATGCTTCACCGCATACCTGTGAAGTGCGCTGTAGCTCACCTTGACTCCGTTGCGGGATAAAAGCTCGTGCACCTTGGTAAGTCTCAATCCCCGCTTGTAGAAATCGTCGGTCTTCAGCCACTCCTTGATTTGCTCTGCGTGGAGATGAATCAATTGTTCAATCTCGCCGGGCTCGTCTCCCTTCGGCCCGGGCCGAAGCGCCGCCACAACCTCCTCTGCTAGACCGTCGTCAGGCTCGTGCAAACCCGCGACCCATCCAAGCTCCGAAGCGATCTCCTTATATCGCTTCACCGTCTTTCGGTCCCTGCCGGTGCTCCGCGCCACCGACCGAATTCCTTCTCCCTTGTGAATCCGTTGCAGTACGTCCAGTACTTCCCACATTCCGTGCTCCATGTATGCCATCTCTCCTCCTCCATTCTGGAGTCCGAAAGACGACCGTTACACGGCCTCGGGGGTGGGGGCATGTTTCTGAAAAACTCCCCTCCAGGGTGGTCCCATGTCTCTGAGAAACTTCCTCTCAGCTGGTCCCATGACCCTGAAAATTAGGTGGGGGCATGTCTCTGAAAATCACCCCGCTATCTGGGGGCATGTCTCTGAAAAATCACACGCATACGAGCAAGAAAGGTGGGGAACGGCCCGGCGAGCGGGACCCACCCGAGCA
>CAZWQV010000143.1:1170-3235 GCA_964636235.1 uncultured Thermoplasmatales archaeon | reverse complement strand
AAAAATAAAAATTATTTCTCAAACTCTACAAACCTCTCTTTGATTTCATGTTATGAAGAAATAATATTAATAAATATTAAAATTCGACTTAAAAACACTTTAAGTATATATCAAGAATAAATAAAAAATAAAATAATATCTGCGTCTTTGTAATTATTAACATTTTTTTTTGTTAAATGTTCGTCTGTTATAATAAGCTGATAAATCTCATTGAATTCACTGAAAATATCTTTCTCCCAAGATTCAACATCAAAAATAACAATTTCTAGGTTATATACCCACAATAAAATTCAATTAAGTAAATAATTTTTTTATATAAAATTGATATTTAATATTTCCTTAATTACAATAATACTATTGATTCAGAATAAATCAAGTTTTAATTTTCTTATATTAAAATGTAAAAATTAACATCAAAATAGAATCCAAATAGATAGTCGACAAAAAGAAACAATTTATAAACTTATTATATAATGAAACATACAATTATTTTTTGATTGTATATAAGTTCGATAATTCTATCGGCTTTAGTAATTTATTTATAATTTTCATTTTTGTTATGTTTTACAATTAAATTTCCATCTATATCAATAACTCTAATTGCTTCTTCATTTTCTTCTATGACATATTCTTTTAAATCTAATATCTTTTTCCAAGAAACTGATTTTTCCATATCCTATGCCTCCACAAATTAGATTCAAGTTTTCTTTCTGTTCTTTAAGATGAGAATAGACAGATTTTTACTTATATAACATAAATAGTCTACTATTATTTAAAATTTATTAATATATATATCGTTAAGATTGAATATTATAAATAAATATGTAGAAAACCTTTGTGATATTATCCATTGCATGTGATATTATGGTCAGAATAATAATGAAAATCGGAATTATTAAAAAATATATCAATAACAAACAATAACATTTTTTTAAATTAAAAAAAAGCAAAGTAATAAAAAAATGATGAACGCAAGATAGAAGATCATACAAAAAAACATCTTGGACTCTATACCTCAATCTTTATTATATTTGGATTGTTTTCAGGCATAATTGAATATGGTTTAATTATAAATTTAATGTATAATATAGATCAATTATTGGTCAATTTTTTCCAAAATTTCTTTTGAATTAATGTATAACACAAAAAAATCATTTCCACTTCAGGTTGAATTTTGTTACATGAAAAAATAGATATTTCTTTAAAAAAATTTATTACGGTCATAAAAAAGTAATATATTGATATCTGTATTGTATAAAAAAAATCTTCAAATAGATGCGGAAAAAATGCAAAACAGATTTAGGTACTTATTTATCTAATTAACAAGATCACAATCGTTTTGAGTCCACAAAAACAATAAAAAATATTAATAAATAAAATGAAAAAGATAATAAAAATGTAAAAAGAGAATATTGCGATCGATATATAGCAGCAAAAGGAACGATATAGGAAATATCATTAGGTATCATTACTAATGCGATGAGTGGGATAAGAAACACAATAGAGTAAAGGTGAATTTCTCCTAAACTTTTTGCGTGCATACCAGTAAGAACCCCTAAAAAGACAATAATTAAAATTGCCATAAATGAATAGATAACAATGAAAATATGTTCAAATAAGGCCGCAACAATCAATGATGGGAGAAATTGAACAAAATAAATAACACTTGTAATGAAAGCAATTTCAAGAAATAACCTATTTTTTGTTAATGGGCTTATCAGTAACCTATCATACATTTTAGACATTTTCAACTTAACAATTTTTAAACCAGAACCTGTGATAGTGGTAAATATCAAAAGCATTACAAGAGTAATTTTCCCATATCCTATTTGAAAAGAAATGAAGACAATAATAAAAGGAATTAAAAATTTTAATAACAAATTTTTTTTATTTTTTATAAAATCTAAAAATAACAATTCTGAAATCATCAATGATCAAATCTCCTTCTAGCTTCTTCAACAATCTCTGGTGTTATTCTAGAAATATTTGATTTTTTGGCATGGTCTTCTACCAGTTTATAAATCATCTTTCTGATAAATCTTGGAGCACGTTCAATTTTTTCAAT
>CAZWQV010000143.1:0-1070 GCA_964636235.1 uncultured Thermoplasmatales archaeon | reverse complement strand
TTACTCCACTTTTTTCATGAATTAAAAAATCTCCAGATTGTGGTTTAATTAACGTTGAAAGAATTTTAAATAGGGTAGATTTACCCGAACCATTTTTGCCAAATAAACAAATGTTTTCTCCTTTGTCCAGATGAAAAGAAATGTTCTGAATTCCCTTATTATTTGGATAAGTGAAACAGATATCATTAACTTGGAGAGTAGTTGTCATTTTTATACCTGTTCTCTTGCCTCTTTCATCACTTCAGGAGTTATGATTTGTATTTCCTTTTCCTTTGCATATCTTTCAATGGCCAATATAGCCATTGGCCGGGCGAACTTTGGAATATGTTCGAGTCTTTTTTTCGCTTCATCAGACCAAATTACAGTGGTATTACTTGAGATGGATTTATTCATTTCAGTTGGTTCTTTAACATTTTTTTTATTGGTTGTTTGGTTTCCGGATAAAATCAATACATTCGAATCAACAAGTTCGGCGATATTCTCAGCATTGGATCCAATAGTATCATATTTTCCTTTATGCATCCCAAATCTACCAATTGCTACGATATCGAATTTATCCTGTAAAGATTTATTATAAATTGCATGATAAGGTTTCCCTTGTAAAAGTTCAGTTGTGACAGGTATTTTTCTTTCTTCTGCCATTATTTTTGCTTTATTTAATGAATCGCTGTAAAGCTCTTCCAAACTTTTATCGATAACCATATTATGCAATTCTTGTTGTTCATTAAATTTGAATACATTTCCTGCTTCTGAACTTAACACTTTTGTCAGTAAAGAAAAAACATTTCTATGCAGAACTGGATCAAAACTAGATACAATATGTAGTGTGGATTGAAATTTTGTCGCAATGTCAATTACTTTATCAAGAATTTGAAATGAATAACTACTTCCATCGATTCCGACAAGGATTGAATTAAAGTTACAGGGTTTTTTGGCAATGAAAATATCTTTGGATGATGTTCTTAGAATTCGTCTTGTGTTACCCCCAATTTTAGAGATATTATTTATTTCCCCAATTCCTTGAGCACCAATGATCAGTAAATCATTCTTTTCTAACTCATCCTTTATGA
>CAZWQV010000142.1:0-3248 GCA_964636235.1 uncultured Thermoplasmatales archaeon | reverse complement strand
AATGGCATTGATTTTTTAGCGGCCAATGAAACATCATACCAATTTTTAGCTGAGATATATAACTCATTGAAAAAAGGCTTTTTTTCACCAAGTAAAACCAATCTTTCAGGCCATAACGGATGTCGTTGATGAATCATCTCATGTTTTAATGTTATTTTAGCAAGAGTGCTTCTTGAAAATAATTTATTTCCCTCAAGAACATTACCTTTTGCTAGTAAATTAGGATTTAAATAAATTTTATCTGTACCAATTTCTGTCATACCTAATGTTGTTTCTTGTAATCCCTCTGGAATTGCACCAACACGAAATGATTTATCACCCATAATATAATATTTAATTGGAGGTTTTGAACGAAAACCAAACATATGTTGCTCGCCAACCTTAAAGAACTTCCTCCCATGAATATCAATAAGATGCTCACCAAACCTTGTCTTAGTTTTACCAAAAAATTCCTTAGCTGAAAAAACATTTTTTTCACGACCAGCAATCAACAAATCAATATCACGAGGAACACGAGCACCCTCAATCTGCGTAAAAGAAGCAACACTACCACCAATAGTAGTACGAGGATTACGTCTTAAAAACTCAATCGTACGAGCAGCAGACGATTCATCCATACGGGAAATATCCTTTGCGACATCCAAAGGTTTCATCTTATGAGAACGAACAAACTCAAGCCTACGAGAAACTTTTAACGCTGAACGAAAACGAATATCCGCAGCACTACCACGTTCAAAATTATGGATACGATACAATAATTCACTAGTACGACCACTACCAAAAATACTACCTGTCTTATATCCACGATACCCACTATAACCAAGGACACCAAGCAAAGCAACATCACTGAAAACATTAGCGAAACGTTTACTAGCGATATTCTCCTGAAAACGAGGATATGCTTCCTTAGCACTCATAATCCCCATTTCAATACCGAACAATGCCTCAGCAGCTTTCCCCGCAGTTGGAAGTATTGTTTTTAATGAACCAAAAGCAGCACCAATCCCAGCACCAGTCGCATATGTAGTACCCACTGCTGCAAAAGGCCCAGTAGCAGCTTTCAAAGCATAAGAACCATACCCCTTCGAGATACTGGTATCCAAATCAAGACTAGCCAATGCCTTTGTTTCAATGATTTTTTCTTTATCACCAGTAAAAGTATAATATAAACTCTTTAAACTAAATGGATCTTCCCATGAAAGCATACCAGATGACCATGTATGCAAGAACCCCCCTAATGATGGTTTCTTATAGAAAGAACGAATCTCATCCATTTTATTTTTAATACGTTCCTGTTGTGCACGATATTCAGGGTTAAACCGTAAATTATATGTTTCTTTTTCAGCACCAGTAAGACTACCATATGCTTGTTCAAAAGTTTTTTCAAAACCACCAGTACCAACAGATGAAACAAGTTTCTCTTTAAACCCAGGCTCGCTTTTTTCCATCACAAAACGTAATTCAGGAGCAACCGGATAATAACTCCCACTTTTCGCAATATATTCACCAGATGGTGTACGACCAAGCTGAAACAAACCAAGGACATTACCTGTTTGCTGCTCCTTAAATCTTTTCTGAAGTTCACCACCGGAAATAATCTCATCACCAACCTGATACTCATACTCAGGGTTAATATTTTTATATGTTCTACCAATATCTATAAGACCGATACCAGCACCACGTCTAATATTTTTACCAGTTGTTAAACGAGGCTGACGAGATTTGATAATATCCTGAGCTTTTTTCTCAGAAGAAGGAGTGATAACATCCTCAATGACTTTACCAACAGGAATGTTTTTAATATTACTAGGAATAGAACGAGATTCTTTAACACCAATAGTTGTTTTTTTAGGTTGAACACGTAAAGAAATAATATGACAACATCCTCAATTACTTTACCGACAGGTAAATCCTTTAAATTAGATGGGATAACACTAGGTTTTTTAATTAATATTTTTTTTCTTGTAGCCATATTATTAGAAGGTGTTTTGTATGATTCTGATTTTATGGCCTTCCCTTTTTGTTTTAATATCTTTGGCCCTGTTTCAGAATAATAATATGTCTTATACTCAACCATTTTTATTATTCCTCCTTTTTAATCAACAATATTGATATAAACCCAAAGACAATGATACCAACCACCAGACTAATACTCAATAAATCATTATCAAAAATAACAATAATATTACGGAAATAACCAAGTACCAAACCAATGATAATAAGACCAAGACCAATGAATTTCTCACTAAACGTAAAAAACAAAAATGTTACAAGAACAGAAGCAATAAGACTTGTATAAGGCACAATCACATCACCAACCTTCACCGGACTTTCACCAGCAACACCCGTAATCACACGGTCAATATATGAAGCATTACCACTATCATAACTATCAAAAACCTTAAACAAAATAACTGTTTCATTGAACATCAATGTACCAAACGTGTATTCCTCAAAACCAGTTTTTTTAAACCGACATTGCAACCCATACCAACCAATACCATTCACTGATGTATTACTAAAATGATACCCATCACTACTAGTATCATTCATCTGGTACACAATATCCCATTTCAAGGTACTATCATTATAAAAAAACAATGTGAAATTACAATATTCAAGTAAATCATCATAATCCGTGATATTAAAATAAAAACTTATATTATCAAAATAATCACCAGGCAAAGGCTCAATACTAATACTCATATTATTCCAAATAGTAATCCCTGTTAAATTAACATAATAAATCTTAAATACCCGGACAATACCCACATCATCATCCGTTGGAATCCAATCACTAATACCCGTGATAAAACCTGTTTTACTGATAATGAACTTATAATTCCTTTCAGCGACCAAGTAACAATTCGCATATCCATTACCATCTGTTTTAATACTGCTCACTGTTTCATAAACATCAGAAGTATTAATATATCGTTTCACCGTAATCAATGCATCATTCACTGGCTGACTATATTCATCAATCACCTGCATGGTATAACTATTTGAATCATTAGATGGAGGAAGATAAAAACTAAAATTATAAAACATGTTCTCCACTAAATCAAAATAATACTGACGGAGTTTATATGATGTGTTTTCCACCGTAAAAATCGTGTTACTACCAAATGGGATATCCGCATAATAAATATAAAACGTATTAGACAAAGACGTGTTCTTATACACCTCTGTTCCATCCTGATTACTTATCTCAATATCAAAATCAATAGCCTGAGAAGGATTAGATT
>CAZWQV010000141.1:0-3355 GCA_964636235.1 uncultured Thermoplasmatales archaeon | reverse complement strand
TATTGATGTTCCTTACAACTTTCATCAGGGCTAGTAATGCTTATCTGTTCAATTTTCTCAAAATGATGGGTACGAAAGATCCCTTTGGTGTCTTTTCCATGGGCTCCTGCTTCTGTTCGAAAACAAGTTGAAAATCCTGCAAATCTAAGTGGAAAATCATCTTGATATAATATTTCATCTGCAAACATACCTACTAGTGGTGCTTCACTTGTTCCAACTAAAAATAAATCTTCATCTTCTATTTTATACACATCATCCCGATAGGTCGGAAGAAAACCACCTCCTTCCATGATATATCCTTTTACAAGGGTTGGAGGTATCATCAATTGATATCCTCTTTTTATCAACAGTTTTATTGCATGTTGAATAATTGCATATTCTAATTGAACGAGTTCATTTTTTAAAAAATAGAATCGTGCCCCAGAAGTTTTTGCAGCTCGCTCAAGATCTGCACCATTTAATGCCTCTACTAGATCAACATGAGATTTTGGTTGGTATGAAAACCGTGGTTTTTCCCCCCATTCTTTTTCCGTAATATTCCCTGTGTCATCTTCTCCATAGGGAACCGAATCATGTAACAAATTTGGAAGGGTTAACAACAATGTATTTTTTTCTTCTTCTACAGTCTGTTGTTTTTGTTTCAATTCATTGATCTGTTGAGGGATTTTTTTTGCATCTTCAACTGTTTTTTTTATTTCATCAGTTTTCCCTTGTTTTTTCAGATCTTTAATAACATTGGTTAATTCATTTCTTTTTTGTCTTAATGAATCAACTTGGATTTTGTATTCTCTCCACTGCCTATCTTTTTCGATTAAGGTATCAAGCATTGAAAGAAACTCAGGTTTTTTCCGTTTTTCAAGGTTTTTTCTGACAACATCTGGCTGATCTCTGATGAGTTTTATATCAAGCATACAATCAGGGGGAAATCATGCTTTTATCTTAAGAGTCTTTTGATACCAAATATTGTAAAAATTATAGATTTTCTGCAATTAAAGGCCAATAAGGATAATGCGAAGAATAATGCCTACAATACCTGCTGCTGTAATCATAATTATTGCAGATCGTATCATATCCTTTATTCCTAGTTCCTTCATCATTACAACAAAGGTAGCGATACAGGGAAAGAACATTGTAAGCATTGTTGCCACAATTACAAGCTGGAATGCTGAAAAGGTGCCTGGAGGGAAACTAAGAAGGGTACCAACTGCAAGATCTTTTCTGAGAAATCCACTTATTAAAACAATAGAGGTTTCTCCAGGCAGGCCAAATAATCCTGTCATTAAAGGTTTGAACAAATGTGCGAGGGCATCTATGAGACCAACAGTATAAAGAATATTAATTAAGAAAACACCAAAGAACATCCATGGTATAGCATCCATTGCAAACCATTTTATCCGCATCCATGTTTTTTTTACCGTGGTATTAAAGTGTGGCATTCTATAACTAGGAATCTCTAGAAATATCTCCGGACTTTCTCCTTTTATAAATCGATTGAGAATAAAACCTACAATAAAATAGATGCAGAGCAAGGTGGTGAAAACCATGAAAATATAAATGATTGGTGCATAGGTGAGATGTTGTTGAATTTTTACATCTGAAAACATGGCAAATATTAGAGATGTTTGAGCAACACATGGAACAGATATTGAAATAAGTGTAGCTGCAATGAATCGTTGTTTTCTTGTTTCCAGTGCTCTTGTGGCTAGCATTCCCGGTACGTTACATCCTAATCCAAGAAATACTGGAACAATACCATACCCATGCATCCCTAGTTTGTGAAATATATTATCAACGAGGGTTGCAAGCCGGGGTAGATACCCAGTATCTTCAAGAATGGACAATATGAAATAAAAGGATATAATGTAGGGAAGAACCATACCAAGAGGAACATAGATACCGGTTGTGATCATTCCTAGAGATTCAACAAAGTCTATTTCTCCATATGTTTGGCTGATGAGGAATTTATATAATAACCCATTCCCAAGTTGTTCCCCAATTGATATGACAATCGGCTTATAAAGAAGTTCAAATATTGGATTGAAAATGTAATTGATTAAGGATTCTCCAACTAATCGAACAATAAAAAATGAAAAGAAAATGATTCCAAGGGCGATAGGAAGTCCAGTTCCAGGCCGTATGGTTAAATCTGATAATCGATCTCGAAGGGTATGATGTCGGTGTTCTAAATATTCAATTTTTTTTATGATTTGACCTATTTCTATCCATCGTCCTTCTTCACTGGTAGGTTGTATTTTTTCTTGTGTAGTTGCATTATTTAAATTTGAAACAAGCTCCTTTATCCCTTCACCAGTTAATGCTACAGTTGGAATAACTGGAATTCCTAAAAGTTCAGCAAGTTTTTTTTCATCTATATGTATACCTAAGTGCTTCGTTTCATCCCAAAGATTTAGCACGAGAATCATAGGTATTTGTTTTTCTAATAGTTCTAAGGTCAAATAGAGGTTTCTTTCTAGATTTGTTGCATCAACCACATTGATGATAATGTCTGCCTGTTGAACAATATCTGATGCTACTTGTTCTGCTTTATTTGTTGGCTCTAATGAATACGTACCAGGCGCGTCAATAATTTCAATTGATTCTTCTTGATATTTCATTTTTCCTTTTGAATAATCAACGGTGGTGCCCGGATAATTAGATGAAATAACATGAGCCCCGGTTAATCTTGAAAAAACAACGCTTTTGCCTACATTTGGATTGCCCATTAAAATAATTTTTTTACTCAAGTAGTTCCACCTGGATTTTTTGTGCCATTCCTCTACCAATAGTTATTTGAGATCCACAGACTTCAATGGTAATTGGCCCATGAAACGGTTGTTTTGATTTTACCTTGATAATGCATCCATCTCTTATTCCCAATGATTTCATACGCTGTTTGAATCGATGACCTCCTTCAATCTGGATTATTTTTCCTTGATTGTTAGGATAAAGTGATGTGAGGGGTACTGATTTTATATCCATAGTGTTACTCTTTCTTTTACATTATGTATTAGTTTTTCATGTTTATATATTTTTGTATTCCTAATTATTTTCGGTTTACCTAATTATTGTTTAAAAAATTAATGATTAAGCCTTAATCAATAGTAAGAGATCTTTCAGCAACGTAGAGATTGACACCGACATGCTTCAAGCAATAATCTTGTACCACTAAAGGATCTATTGGTGCTCTCGAATCACATAATTCAACGGTAAAAGATAATATTCCCTGGGTACCATATAACCAATTCTCACTTGTTCCAATGGTGCCACTAAATCGAGGGATAAAATATGTTCTATTTCTCCATCCATGCGTTAAAAGTTCATATTTATCAATTTTGGACATATTTTGTCCAATAGA
>CAZWQV010000140.1:0-3357 GCA_964636235.1 uncultured Thermoplasmatales archaeon | reverse complement strand
AATGTCTCCATACATCATCTGAGTATGCTTTTGCGAGCGGTTCACCCCATAATACCGCTTGTGTAAACACTTCATCATCCATAAGATCCTCTTGAGGTGTAAGACCGGTTCCTGCATTTCCCAAATGTAATACGGCACCATGATCTAGATAAACCATTGGACCATCGCCATCGGCTGTCGTACATGATAACCACAAGGATACAACACTGTGGAGGTTTTCAAATAAATCATCTACGTGATCAAAGTGAATGATGTCATATAATGAGGGTGGCTCTGGATTATACCAGCTTCGACCATTGTTTCTCACAATTCTCCAATTATCATAGCCGGAGTATCCACGCCATGCGTCCCACCAGACTTGTTCTGGATAGTTACAATCCTCTGTTTGTATATATTGAGCTGAAATACCAGATCCGCCGGTTCCATGGCCTGCATAGTACATTATGCTAGCTCCTTCATTCATACGTAATAGATGAGCATCCCATAAGCAGTGACCTTCATATGTTCTACCATGTGAATTAAATATTTCTTTAATCACGCGACTTGAATATGCATTTGTATTTTCTCCATCATTTGTTCTCCACATGCCACCATCTGCAAAATTCATCATTTGCGAAGTTGTAATATCACGATTTGGATTTGCATAAATTACGGCTGGATAGAGAATATTTCTATTGACAACAGCTGAAAGATAGGCTGGAGTAATACCAGGTATATGACCAGCATATGAGTTATTTCCCATCATTACGAAATGGAGGACAAGATTAATATCTGCTCTATCTGCAACAATGCAATATGCTTCTTTTCCTTCGAGATCTAAACCATAGCTGTTAATCCAATTATACACACCATCATGCATTTCTTCATTCCAGTATCTTTTTGCATCCATTCCTAATGGTGGAATTGAACCAGAGTTACCACCGGTCATAACATATAATGCAGTGTTAATTAATGTGGATAAGGTCCATTTTCCTCCTCCAGGTAAAGGCTCGGAATATTCAGGTAAGTGACCAGTTGAACGTGATCCATGATAGTAATCTCCGTCTTGTAATTGCCATGTTTCGATACGATCTGCTACACCAGCTGGATTATCTGGTGCTTCACCAATTCGAAGAACTGGGGAGCAGTGGTATGCTCCAATCATAGCAGCTGAGGCAATATAGCCTTGGCCAGTTTTTATGGATGCAATAGTTATATAGTTCTCTGTTTGACTATAGCTTTTAATCTGATCAATAATATCTTGCATTGTTGTCAAATCTGTTTGTACTGTTGGAAGACTTGATTTTACATTACTACCGATACCGTCTCTTTCAACAAAAATTACTTTATTTACTCCAAGACTTGTTAATGCTTGAGATGTTGCAGATGGAACGCTGTCTTGAGTTACATATAATAATGGTGCATGTTCTTGAGAAGCTATGACTGCTCCATTAGCTGCTGAAACTGCCGCTGCTGCTCTATCTGGGTTAATATGCTTTATTTCACCAGTTATTGTATATGTATAATCAGGTCCTGTTTCATAGCGAGGTACAACAATTACAGTCCATTGCCCAGTTTCTGGGTGTAAAACTTCAGCACTATATTCTGTATGTGGTTCAGGTTTCCATTCTCTCCAAGGATTATAAACTGGTTGTTCAAGACCACACCATTCATGAAGGGCAAGTACTGGGCCATTCCATTTTGGCATATCAGGTGCACGTAAATTTCCGTCTGGATCTACAAGATAAACAAGTAAATCAGATGGTTCAGTAGTTTCAATTTTTACTTTAATAGCCGCATCATTGTCATTAAGATTTATGGTGTATCTATCTCCAGCTATTTTATTAATGGTGTAACTTGTAAAATCATCTTCACTTAAAGGTGTTGAAGCACCCCAAAAGCCTGGTACAGTAACAGGCATATAAAAATCAGTTGCATTTCCTGCTCCATCATACGTTGTAGGCCACCAATCACTACCCATTGGCATATAACTTGGATAAAAATTTGTTAGGAGGGTACATCCATCATCACCATATGTTTTTGTAACCACTGGCATATCCAACGTTATAGCACACCATTTTTTCTTGATATTCATAAGATGGCCAAATTCTGAATAGAGACTTTGATCTGTACTCTGCAATGTTGTTGATTCAACATCACGTGTTAATGTAGTGGTTGTCTGAAGAACGTTTTCAACTTCATCAGCAATTGAACTTCCATCAACAGCAATAACTGCTAAATCTGAATGTTGCCATGTTGTAGTAGCAATATCTGCTGCTGCTTCAATAGGATCTGCTGGAACATTATATTCAAGTGCTGTTTTTCCATAAGTTGCTAAATAATCATTCCAATCATCAATAAGATATTGTGTTGTATCATCAACGACGCCTTGTGAACCATTATAATTGTCATAATAACTTGTTGGTGTGTCATCTCCTTGATAAAATATAGGTGCTAAATATCTATCACCGTTATCATAATAATTACAGGCAGGAATTGATGCCATATAACTATATTCATCTTTATTACTATCTGGATCATTTTGAATAAAAAATGATTTTGCTATCGGTGTTATTTGTGGCTGTGGAATTTCACCCGGAATCTCAGGTATTGTTGTTTCTTTCGAATAAGTTAGTTTATATGCCCCAGATCCATATGAATAATAATCCCATGGTTCATCTTCAAATGGAACATTTGAATATCCTGGGAAAATATCAATTTTAACCGTCCATTGACCTGACTGATCTGCTTCATAGAACAGTTCATCATCATAATAATATTGTTCTTCCCAAACCATTTCACCAGATGGATTATATAAATGAATATCAAAATCAGCAAGTAATGCATAATTGTCCATCTCTAAAAGGAAATGAAGTTTATCTCCAGAATTTGCAGATATCGCATACCAATCTTGTTCATCATTCATATCAAGATAACCATAGTATTCTCCTTCTGCTATAGGAGTTGCTTGTGATATTGAATTTCCTGCATCGCCTAATGTATTAGCATCATTTTGATTCCCTAAATCAATATTGAGCGTATATATTGTTCCGCTTGAAACACTTACAGGTTCAACATATAAATACCAAAAACCGGTATAATCCACTGTAAATGTCAATGATCCTGAACCTGTTGCCTTTTCTGCTTCATTTATATCAAATAAATGAAGAATAACATCTCCAGATGTTGAAACAGTTACATGAACTTGTTGACCTTCACAGGCAGAAAATGAATACCAGTCATCATCGGATCCTGTTGTAAATTCTGCAGTAATCCCTCGTCCAGGTGTGTCATCAATAGGTTCACCCGGATATAAAATAGTTGATCTTCTCATGCTGTCTCCAGCATCTCGTTTTGTACCCATATCCATATTATTGT
>CAZWQV010000139.1:0-3358 GCA_964636235.1 uncultured Thermoplasmatales archaeon | reverse complement strand
CAATACAGAACAAAATAATTATTATTTCAAATAATGTTATTATTTTGCATTGTTGACTTCGAGAAAGGCGATAATCTCTACTCTTTAATAAGAGTAACGGTTCCTACATCATAATGAGTACAATTTTTATATCAAACATTATATTAATTTTCATTATTAGATAAAATGTAATCATTGACTATTTCATAAGGTTTATTTTGTTTTTAAATGAAAACCTGGAAACAGTATTTTATAGCAGTTCCTCTATAGGCTTTTTCTCTATGATGTATCGATTATTTATTCAGGGTATCGTTCAAGGAGTTGGTTTTCGACCATATATTTATAGAAAAGCAGTCGAACATAATCTAGTTGGTTCTGTAAAAAATACTGGTAATGGTGTTGAAATCATTATTAATGATAAAGATTTCATCCACAAACTAACTGATCTTCCACCGCTTGCAAAAATTACTAATTATGATATTGAAAAAATAACGGATGATAAAACATATGCTTCCTTTTCCATTATTAAAAGCTCTTTTGCAACTGGGGAGACGATTCTTCCTGCAGATATATTTATGTGCGATGATTGTTTAAACGAATTAAAAGATCCGAAAAACCGTCGTTTTGAATATTATTTTATTACCTGTACGAATTGTGGACCTCGATTTTCTATGATAGAAGATTATCCATACGATAGACCATTAACTTCTATGAAAGAATTTTCTATGTGTGATGCATGTGAAAAAGAATATACAAATCCACTTGATAGAAGATATCATGCTCAAACTATTGCATGTAAGAACTGTGGTCCAAAACTGCGATTGTTAGATGGAAAAAAGGATATTACCGCTTCCTCTGATAAAAAAACCATACAAAAAGCAATGGATCTCATCTTATCTAACCAATTTATTTCAATTAAAGGTGTTGGCGGATTTCATATCTGTTCATTATCCGACAATGAAAGTGTAAATAACGTAAGAAAAGCACTTCATCGGAATCATAAACCATTTGCTATCATGTGTAAAGATGTAGCCATGGTGAATAGTATTGCAGATATAAACGAAAAAGAAAAATCATTATTAACCAGCTCTCAAAGACCAATTGTTGTTTTACAAAAGAAACAGAAAAAAATGTTTTCCGCGGTTTCTGAATTAAATAGTATCGGCGTCATGCTTCCATATACAGCTCTTCATTATTTACTGTTTGATTTCTGTGATGAACCACTTTTAATGACATCCTGTAATATTCCTGGTGAACCAGTAGAAATCACTGAAAAAATCGGTAGATACTTTCTCACCCATCAGCGAACTATTGTTAATCGCTGTGATGATTCAGTTCTAAAAACAATTCATAATCACACCTTTTTCCTTCGACGATCAAGAGGATACGTGCCCATACCCGTAAAATTACCGATTGAATGTAAAGATACTCTTGCAGTTGGTGCTGAATTAAATAATATAATTTGTGCAGTTAAAAAAAATCATGCTTATCTTTCCCAGTATATTGGTCAGACAGAAAAATTAGAGACGTTTAATTATTTTAAAGACACCATTGAAACATTTATTAAATTAACACGATTAAAACCAGCGATAATCGCTTGTGATCTTCATCCAAGTTATCATAGTTCAACCTATGCAAAAGAGCTGCAGAAACGTTTTCATGTAAAGCTTATGAAAATTCAACATCATAAAGCACATGTGGCAAGTGTTGCTGCAGAACATAACCTTCATGATTATATTGGAATCGCACTTGATGGCCTAGGTTATGGGGATGATGGAACCATATGGGGTGGTGAAATATTTTCAGTGTCAAATGATGTAGAATTTACCCGAGTTGGTCATTTGGAACTGCAACCTCAACTGGGTGGTGACAGCGCCACGATATTTCCTAAAAAAATGTTATTTGGAATTATAAATAAATTTCTTGATAATCAAGATATTGAAAAATTGCATCTCTTTGAAACAGATGAACAAAAAATATATCAACAAATGTTAAAAGATCAGTTCAATGTGATACAAACCTCTAGTACCGGAAGAATTTTAGATGCAGCAGCTGCTTTTCTTAACCTCTGTGATAAAAGAACTTATGATGGAAGACCTGCAATGCTTTTGGAAAGCATAGCAACAAATCCCTATGAAATTGATCCAATTATAACAGAAAAAAATGGAACATCTGTTCTTATGACTACTCCTTTATTTCAGTATCTTTATGAGCATAAATCAAAAAATAAACGAAAACTAGCAGCTACCTCTCAAATATATATTGCAAAAGGAGTTCTATCTATTGCAAAGAAATACGCTATGGAACATAATCTACCAATTGTTCTATCTGGAGGGGTTGCCTATAACACCATGATAACAGGTCATCTGTTAAAAAATAAGGTATTAGTCAATAAAGAAATACCCGCAGGTGATGGTGGAACCTGTTACGGCCAAGCATATTTAGCTAATTTATTAAATAATATTGATTAAGCAGGTCGCAGTGTTCCTGCAAATACTTGCCATGCAAGAGCTGATTTTGCCACTAGACTTAACACAATATACATTCGTTCTCCATAAAGATAATCTTTCCATTTGCCAATTTTTTTGTATTGTAAATACATGTTTATGGCAAATAGGTTGAAAAAGATAGCAATGGATATAAAGATAGCAATGACAAAGTCTGGAACTGATTCAGCAGTTATCAGGGGGATGAAAATGATTACCCATGGGATAAAACCAGCGATACAGCCAATGATATAGGATGTCCAATCTGTTTTTCTTGTAGTTTGATTATGCAATTCCATCATAAGGCCCATCAGATTCATCACTAATGTTAAAGTAAATAATGCTAAGAGAGTTCCAATATCATAAATCGTGGTAAGCATTGCAATAATTACTATCATAAGAGATGCACTGAATGCATATTCGATCCAGCGACCTGGATTCATGTGTTTTTTAAGATTCATCCCATACCATCGAAAGAGTACCGTTGATAACAGAAAATGAGCACCAGCAGACATAAATAAAAACAGTGCCACCAGTGGACCTATCTGTACATCAACATAGGTAACAGCGACTGGTGCAATCGTTTCAGTAATAGCATTATATTCAGGACGAGTATAAGTTAATGGAAGAGTAAAATTATTAGAAAGAACGAGCATAAGACATGCTTGAATAACATGGATTAAACCCATAAATGCATTAAAATTTCTTAATCTTGTCAGGTAAGGAGCCACGTGTTCATCCATACTTTTTGAAATTACTTTCGTTCCTTCAGAAGGAAACGTATAATCTCCTTTTACATGACAATTGGGACAAGAAATCTCTATTGTCTCCCCTTCAGTTCCCTGTACTTTAAACCGATGATTACATTCAGGACAATTAATAGTCTTTTCAAT
>CAZWQV010000138.1:0-3384 GCA_964636235.1 uncultured Thermoplasmatales archaeon | reverse complement strand
ATTCTTTACTTTCCATTTTGTATCTCCTTGTTTAATCAACTGTCATTAATGTTATATTAACATGTTTTAATAACAACCCAATAACAGTATAAAAACAATGTAATATAGCAAGAAAAGAACATTACACAGTCTGTCGTTTCTGCAGCAATGTTTTTGCTTTTTCTGTCGTATAGACTGTTTGAAACTTCCCTTGTTTTTTAAAAAAAACCAACCCTTTTTCTTCAAGGAGATCCAATCGTTTTGCAGCAGTTGAATACGCTAAGTTAAATTTGGTTATTATTTTTTTGATAGGGACCATTGAATGATTCTGATTTTGTTCATAAACATATTTTAATATACTATAGATATCATCGTTGAGAATGAGATTGTCTAATTTCTGACTGGGCAATAATTGAAATTCATTTTCTAAAATCCCCATCTGAATTTTATTGACAATGGACGGATCGATATGTACAACAACAATTAATTTACTATTCAGAACAAAATCATTAATTTCATACAAGGTATCGATAATTTTTTCATAAGAAAATTTAGTGATAAAATAATGAGCACCATTTAAAATGATAATTGACTTTTTGTTTCTCATACCAACCTCTTTAACCATAGATAATAATTCATCAGGGTTTGCGATTGTTTCAAATCCTCTGATTTTTTCAGAGCTTAATAAAAAAAGCTGACTGTTTATATTATCAGATATGCTACTTTTCATCTCAACACTAGAACGGGAAATAAATATTCCATCATATCCAGATGTGGTCAAATCGCTATACAGAGATCGTAAGAGGTCATTATTCATACTGACAAGAAGATAACTGTTCCCTGGAAGTATTTTTCCGTGAGCTTTGATATCTGCTGTGATGTCTCTGCCGATAAAAAGAGAGCCAATGTGGCGTCCATCAACATCCTTAACCGTCGATTCCGACATGCGAACAATCTTTTTTATATTGTTTTTTGTGAGTAACACCACATCATCATAGCCTATGTGAGTACCATTATTTTTTATAATATCTAATATTGTTGTATGGTCATCAAACACAGATATGCTTTTTATGGATCTATTCATAACCTCTTTTTGTGTATAACCAGTAAGTTGTTCCGCTGTTTTATTCCAGGTGTTTACTCTATTATTTGCATCAAGTGAAAAAATAATTTCCCATGCACTATCAATGACGTTCTCCAGATACTCTTTTGTTTTAATGATTTCCCCTTCTACTTTTTTTCGTTCTTTCGTTTCTTTTGTAAGGCTTTTTGTAGTTATGTAAAGTTGGGTGGTTCGAGTATCAAGCATGCGTTCTAGTTTTTTTTGCATTTCTCTTACTTTTTCTTCTGCTTTCTTTCGATCGGTGATATCTCTAATATTACATTGAATTACTTTCGAATCGTCGACCATGTAGCTATTACTGACAAATTCCACATATCTCAATTTTTTATGCTTCGTTTCAAGGGGGAGATGTTCGTAACGGATGTATCTTTCTTTTTGAAGTTTTTCAAAGAGAGTTTTGTTTTCTTTGATATTTTTGAAAGGACTTATTTCCCAGAGCGTTTTACCGGCTAGCTCATTTAGAGAATACCCTAGAAGATCTTGAACAAATGGATTAGCATCCATTATTTTTCCGGTTTCTCCATCTAAAATAAGGATGGCATCTTGAGCTGTTTCAAAGAGTCGCCTGTAGCGTAATTCAGAATTTTTTAATGTTTCTTTTTGTATCCCCTGTTGAGTCTTCCGTGATTCTCCCCCGTTTTTGATATGAGTGATGGTTTTATTTTTTTTTACCATTTAAATTCCCACCATTGGCAAAAATTTTACATTCTTTAATATTATTTTGTACTGTTCTTATAATGTTATAAAATCAATACCGAAGTATTTTATATAAATTTTTTGTTTGAATCGTGGAGTATATTTGTTTTTATCCATTTTTTACGAAGAATGAAAAATTTTACATTTTGTACTGTTTTGTTAGTATGTTTCTAATGTTTCTATGTTATGTTTATATTAGATTTCATGAATCTATAGATTAGAATTTGGTGAAAAAAATTATGGCATATGTAAGAAGATATAAAGACATGGATACAAATATAGACGATTTGTATAAATCAATTGTAACCGAACTATCAAACTCAAAAGAAATGAATGTAGTCAATGAACTAAAAGGAAAAGCAAATGATAAAAATTTCCGAAGCGTAACTGCAACAAGAACAAGCATTCCACGTGCTTTTGTTGGAGGCCTGAGAGAGGTTACTGTCACAATAACTGGTGATCCTAATGATTTTATCGTTGAAGCACATACTGGTGCATGGCTTAGTAACCTTGCTATGCCTGGTGCTGGTGGTTTTTTAATTGCTGGACCAATTGGTGCTGGTGTCGGTGCAGGTGCAAGTGGTATTGTCGCAGTTGATTATCAAAGAAAACTTGGTAAACGTATAAGAGATTTAGTCAATCAACATAGTAGTAAAGAACTTAATATCAGTAATATTGAATCTTTTTCTTAATTATAGTTGAAAAAAAATTCATCCTCTATGATTTTTATTAAGATTTTTTACTAAAAAGACCTGGGGTATATTGATGACAAAGAGAAGGAAGGATTTCCCAATAAAATACATGCGAAAAGGATTATTTACAGATGTAAATAATGAAGAAATTGAAACAAAAAAGAAAGGAAAGCGACAAATCAGAAAACCTAAAAGTTCTGTACATACTAAAACAGGTAAAGGGCGAAACAAGTAAACAACTACTTCCTAAAAAGTATAACACTCATAAAAAAAGCAGTTATACCATAGTAGGTTCAAATGAAAAGAATTGAAAAAAGATGACATAACAAATATTACATTAAAACTATAATAACCTCCTAAAAATTGAAGAGTTACAACAATTGTAACAGAAGCATAAAAAAAGAATCATTAAATCAAAATAACCATTTTAATAAATAATTTTGATTTGTGAATAATGGTCATTTTTGTTTATTATAAGATTGTACGTCGAAAATGGTTTAATATTGTATTAACTCATATTTGCACTCAATTTTAATAAATTACTATTCTTATTTATTATATTATAACAGGATAAACATTGTTATTTTTACTAATAAATGCAGGCTCAAATCCCTGCAGGATAAATGATAGCAGTATCAACAGGGGAAATCATTAATTTTACAGTGTCCTCCTTGGGCATTATTGTTAACAGTTCAAATTTCTTCCTTGAATAATTACTTGCTGATTATATGTTTGTGGAGATGATGAATGAGATTTTCATACAATTTTATCAAACTTCTGAAGTAAAATCTGCAATAACTAGCATCTCAAAATCTTCAGTTGTAAGATCATAGTTTCTAGAAAAAGCACCAAGTTTTGCACCATAAATATCAATTTTTTTAAAACCCAGAGACT
>CAZWQV010000137.1:0-3500 GCA_964636235.1 uncultured Thermoplasmatales archaeon | reverse complement strand
AATATCCAATTTTTATTCAATTTGCTGGAGAATTAAATACAATTCAAGGTTTTTCAAAAAAAGAAGCAGGTAATTATTTATTGGATACTTTTGAAAAGTATATTGATTTTGTAAAAAATATGCATCTTTATATTCATCTTAAACAACACGATGAAAAAAGAAAAGATTTACATCTAATATATTGTAAATTACGTGTATCAACACCAAAGAAATTATTTATTGCTTCAGATACAGGATGGGGATTTATGCAAGCATTACGAAATGCTACTCAGGATATTGAAAAGCAAATTAGAAGAATGAAACAATAAGATCTTTTTTGATTTATTAAAAGTCCATATCGATAAACTATGAAATTCTTATATTAACAAATGTGATAATTAATATCTAGAAATTAATTCATAAATAGAATTAATAATTAATGAAAAAACATCATAATATAAATTAAATTATAAGATTTTATTTGATTAAGAAGTAAAAAATTATAAATATGAAAATATACTAAAATATATCATAAAGGAGGAATCGTAATTTAGAGTAGATAAAAAAATTATTATTTGTTTATTCATTATTTTGATTTTAATACTGCCTTCTACTTCAGGAGCAATTACTAAGAAGGAAACAATTAGAGTAGCGATTATTCGTCAACATTGGGATTTTCTTGATACTGGGTATGGAACAAAATTTGCAACCTTCTTACATAAACAATGTTTGAAAAATGCAGAAGAAAAATACAACGTCAAATTTAAAATATATGAATTCTGGGATTATTGGGATCATGGAGATGTTCAAAATGGACAACTTCGATTAAAAAGAATTGATGTAATTATCGCACCTGGTGGAGTAGGTGGTTGGTATACACCTGTTAAATATCGTCAAAAAATTAAAAATTTTGTTCGATCGGGTGGAGGTTTTTATGGAATCTGCGGTGATTCAACTTTTGGTTCTTTGGGTGTAGAAAATTTAAATTTAAGATATAATCGATTGTTGTGTAAATTATTTGGATTTGATACATTATCTCCAATGCTTGGCCTTGCGAATGTATATACTGACGCATCAGTGATTAAATACATCATTAAAAATCCAATCATGTTTCCTAAATTAGATATGCTACAGTTCTTATCTGCACTTCCAACTTCAAGAGGAATAATTCATATAAGACATTCAATGCAAACAATTCAGGAACCATATGAAGGAAAAAATATTCGGGTAATGCTTGGTAATGCACCGCTTGTTAATGGAGATATATTTAGAAATATCTACATGCCAAAAGTACATACCATTGCAACCTTTGGAAGATCTGATGATCCTTATGACAATTCAATTGACCATAAAAAAGCAATTATCAGCACTCATTTTGGCTTAGGTCGGGTGATTCTTTCACCTGTCCATACTGAATTAACCGTTGGAAATAAAAAAGCTCAAGATGTATACGCTAGAAATGTTTTATGGTTAGCAGGAATCATTAATTAATAGCGTTTATCCCAATCCTTCAAAACTGATTCCCATCTATAATGCTGTATTCCCTTTATATGTTCAATTCTTTTAAGAATTCTCTCATAGCCTTTTATTAAGGTTCTGGTTTGAATTTTCATGATAATATCAAAATGTCCATTAATCGCAGACACCCGAGTAACACCACGGATATTCCATAATTGCTGCATGGTTTTTTTAATAGAATAATTTGGTTTAATCGATATAAAGATATATGCTTTTGTCTGGGTTAACGCAAAAGATATGATTCCTAAAACAATGAGGATTAAACCACTAATTTTTATAATTAACAAGCTTGGGTCTGTTGATAGACTTGGAATTATTGAAAAAAATGATAGAAAAAGTGATACTGGAATACTAAATATAATAATAGTTGACCGAACTGCTTGTGCAACACTTGCTTTTCCAATACCAAGAGCTCTGATATACATAATATATACTAAGAACATGCCCCCTGCGATAAGACTAATCCACCCAAAATATGAAAATGATACAGTAATACCTTGTTCAATGATATTTTCACTAATGAATAGATCATAAATAAACAAGCATATAATGATAATTAAAAAAGAAAAAATAACATTCCAAAATCTAATATTAATCGAATCATTATAATTCTGATCTATCCTCATTCTCTTTAATTTCCGCTGATATATGGTAAATAATGCCCATGATGGATTTAACACAATAAAAACAATAGCTATTGAGAGAATGTCTATTGCACCAGATAAGCTAATTGAGCCTAATAATGCTCCAATAGTTACCATACAAGCTGCTTGTATTTCGATTAGTGTTGGAGTGTTTTTTTCAGTAAATGATTCAATAATAACCAAGTATAGTATGACAATCTGAGTAAAAGGAAGAACAACGGATGGATCATCTAGAATTGAAAATAATGCAAAATAACCAAGTGTGTAAAAGGCATTTCCAATTCCTGCAAAAATATGATATTTTATTTCTTTTTTACGGATTAATCGAAGACGTGAAAAGGATGGATCTAAATATCTGTTTCCTAGACTTTTTTCTTTTATATATATTGATAGTATTAATGAAAATATAAATGAAATAATGATGCCGATAAAGAAAATTGAAAACCCGAGTACTAATGGATTTGGAATATATAAAGCATTGACAGTGGCATCAATACCGGAGATTATGGCATAAAAAATAGATGAAGTAAATATTAGAAAATAGAATAAATACCGATTTGGAATGCTCATACTGATAATTCCTTTTCTATTAATCCTGTAACTGTTTTATTAATTCCTTTTATTTGTTGAATTTTAGATGTAACTAGATGTAATTGTTCCAATTCATGTGTTTTAACTCTAACAATAATGTCAAAATCACCTGCAATTATCGATGCTTTTCTTACTTCATCAATTTCCATAATTTTATTTATTACTTCATTTGAAAAACCAAGTTGCATTTCTATTAGGATATATGCATGTATCATTTTTTCACAAATCAAATTTATTATTTCGATTGCCCTCTTTTAGTCTGGGGTGGGCACCGCGTAATTAACTCTTCTTATAAAAAATCTCTGATTTAATGACTTAAAAATAAATCATAAATTATTTAAAAGATGACCAATCTATAAATAAAATGGTGGCATACAATTTATTCCGGTTATGTATTGATAAACACAATTCCAGAAAAAGAACATAATGTTTACATAAGATTATCCAGAGAAGATGAAATAATTGAACTTAAACCTTTATTTGAATCAAAACGGTATGATATGATTGCTACAATTAAGAAAGAATCCCTAGAAGAATTAGAATCCTTCATTCGAAATAAAATTAAAGAACATGATGGAGTCATTAAAACTACCACTTATTATTAGAATAAAATGTCTGATTAACATTATTAATATCTAATTTTTAACCAAATTAATTATCAATTGTTAAAAAATGGAAAACCTTTTATTTCGATTGTTGTTTGAAGAAAATGCGGATGGTGATGTGTTATGCAAGTTGAGCAAAGGATTTTTAAAAATGATCATTGGG
>CAZWQV010000136.1:0-3558 GCA_964636235.1 uncultured Thermoplasmatales archaeon | reverse complement strand
TATTTTCCAGCTAATTTTTCCCAGAATTTACTGCAGCGTTTATCAAGCACGGGCAATCAGGATATTTCCTCACAGATACGACTTCTTTTAGATGGAACAAATCCAAATGTTGATTCCACAATTGCCAAAGAATTACAAAGTGCTTTAAAAAAGACAAATGATCAAATGCGACTTATTTTTAATCTTCCCAGTCATCCAGATGCAATAAACATTGAATCGGTGTATGAGTATACGGATATGGAAGATGTCCGGTTCATTGATTATTTCGCACCAGGCGTTATTTGTTTTGCGATTATGATGGTTACGATCATGATCACACTTCTTATTTTTATTAATGAACGAAGCCTTGGAACACTGCAGCGACTTCTTAGTTCACCAGCACATGAATCCGAAATCGTACTTGGGTATTCTCTTGCATTTGCCCTCATTGGCATTTTTCAATGTATTGTTATTTTACTAGCTGCAATCCTCATCTTTGGTATTACTATCGTTGGAAATGTGTTCATTGCCCTATTGGTGGTTATTTTACTAGCTATTGGTCATCAAGGTTTTGGCATTTTGTTATCATCGGGTGCAAAAAATGAGCTACAGGCCGTGCAATTCATTCCTTTAATAATTTTTCCTGCAATCCTTCTATCGGGTCTGTTCTGGCCGGTTGAATCCATTCCCTCATTTCTTCAACCGCTTTCTTATTTTATTCCCTTGAAATATGGTATTGATGCTGAACGGGCGATCATGCTTAAGGGATGGGGACTTGGTGAGGTGTGGTTTGATGTGTTTATATTGATTCTTTTTGCGGTGCTTACTTTAAGTTTAAGTGTCCTTCTTTTAAAAAGACGAAGATAAGGATAACTGTCTGATGAAACTGGTCCATTGGTAAAAAAATGGTTACATTCTAATAATTCAGTTGATTATCCTTATTTGAACGATTATGGATGATGAGGTTTTTTATTTTACTGGAACTGGTAATTCTTTGTTTCTAGCCAAGCATCTCAGAAATAACCTTAAAAACATCACTCTTATCCCTGTTTCATCAGTAGATGATAAAGAAATTATTTCTCCAAAGACTGACTTGTTGGGATTGATATTTCCAGTATATTATAATGATCTACCAAATATCATTAAAAGGTTTGTTCGTAAATTAGAAGGTATTGAAAACACCTATATTTTTGCTATTTGTAATTATGGTGGTGCTGCAGGAGCATCCTTAACAAATCTACAATCTCTTTTGCATGCAAATGGTGGAGAATTGTCCGCTGGTTTTGGCGTTCATATGCCTCAGAATGCTTTTCGTAAACCCTGGGAGAATTATGAAACGATTTATAAAAAATCAAAGATACGAATTGATACTATCGCCCTTGCAATTAATGAAAGAAAAACAGGGTTGTTTTATTCAAATAAGATTCTTCAAGGTCTCTTGTATCCATTTCATTCCAATTTGAAAAATGCAACTATTAAACATTTGAATCAAATAGCAAATGAGCCGGTTAATTCAGAGCGTTCATTGGAAGAAATTATTCCTCTTACTGATAAAACATTTGTCGCAAGTAATGATTGTAATGGATGTGGCATCTGTGAAAGAATTTGTCCGGTAAAAAATATTCAAATAGTTGATAAAAGACCAGTATGGCAGCATCGTTGTGAGAACTGTATTGCTTGCTATAATTGGTGTCCTCAACAGGCAATTGATGTTGGAATTATTAAGAAAGGATATCATTATGTTAATGCGCATATTCATCGAAATGAACTAACCAGACCATAATTTTTTATATTAGGTTTGCAGGTCTTAGCTATGAGTACAAAAAACTGTGTTGATATTTAATTCAAGTAGGTGATAATGATTTTCAATGCAATAAATTTAGTATCTTTTTAAACAATTTTTTCATTTAATTTATACGTTTTCTATAACTGTTATTCAGTCAATTATTTATATAAAAATATTCTTGAATTCTTGGATGAACTGAAACAAAAATGTTGGATGTTACAAATCATGTTCTAATGGCATAAGTGATCGAAAAAAGGCTGTTGCTCTAAAATATTCTTTACTCTGTAATATTAGAGGTGGTTTATCTATGGTAGATGTTACCGCAACTAAAAAGGAATTAGAAAAAATTATTGTTGATGAATCTTTAGTAGGTTTAAAGGTTTATGCAAAAAACGGTGAAAAAATTGGTTTACTTGATGCAATTTTTTTAGATACTGAAAACTTCAATATTAAAGCAATCCAAGTAAATAAGGGCTTATTTAAATTTGAACATTTCATTGGTTCTAAATATATTAAGAAACTCAGTCCGGAGGGTATTATATTAAAAATATTACCTCTTGAGGATTTTATTGGTAAAATGGTCTATGATTTAAATGGTTCTATGGTTGGAAAAGTAGTTCATATAAATAAGGTTAAAAATACAAATAAATTGATTTCTTTGGATGTGTCACATGGTATTCGTAAACATAATATTGTTGTTCCAGCAGCGAGTATCAAAAAAGTTAGTGAATCAATTTTACTCAATATAGAAATGTAAATGATTTTTTTTATAAAGAAAAAAAAGAAAGGGATTGTTAGAATCCCAGGATCATGCGTAGCATTGGAAACAGTCGATAATTTTCTTGAAGATAGCTGTAAAGATTGGTAAGCATTTTGGATTTTGGTACACTTACGGATAGTGATTCAGACCAAGGGCTTTCTTGATCATGGATATCTTTTGCTTTTACTTTCACCGGAAAGGTTCCTTGTGAACTCCATGAATGACCTTCTGTTGCAGCGCTTCCTGAAGTAAATGGCCCGGTCCATCCTGAATTTGTTCCATCACCCCAATCAAACAAATAGTAAATGTTTTCTCCTTCTGGATCGGTGGTTGATGATGAGTATGTGTATGTTATTCCTGTTTTTCCATTTGATGGCCCTGTTGGTTTACTTGGCTGGTTTGGTGGATTATTCACATCTGAGATGACCACGGTCAACGGTGATGAAAACGCACTTAGATCGCTATGTTCATCTTTTGCTTTTACTTTCACTTCATATGTTCCAGCATAATTCCAGGTATGCGATAGCGTGCAGGATGTTCCTGAACTGAAAAAGGAGCTGTACTCGTCAACGATACCGTCTCCATCCCAGTCAAATCCATAGCTGATATCATCTCCATCTGGATCTGTTGCGGATGTGGTATAAGAATATGATATGCCCACGGTTCCAGTGGTTGGTCCAGTTGGTGTGGTAGGCGTGTTTGGTGGGGTGTTGCCGCCTCCGCCAATTGTTACTGTTTTAGGAGTTGACCAATCACTTAAGGCACCATGTATATCCTCTGCTTTTACACGTAAATTATAGGTACCTGCTGTGTGGAATGTTATTTGTATGTTGTAGGTTGCTCCTGAAGGATAAAAAATTGATGTATGATCATACACATCATCGTTATTGACATCTAGATTATATCGAACATTATCCCCATCTGGATCTGTTGAACTTGTTGAATAGGTAATTGGTATATCAACACTTCCGGATGATGGACCAGAAAGTTGACTGGGCGTGCTTGGTGGGTGGTTGCCTGCCATTGCCCCATA
>CAZWQV010000135.1:0-3595 GCA_964636235.1 uncultured Thermoplasmatales archaeon | reverse complement strand
TTATTTCTTATTTTCTAGTGTCTATGCGTTTATATTTTTATGTTTGTTTTCAAATATCCCAATCTTATCTATCTGGGAGTCAACTGCTATTTTCTGGTTGGGTATCTGTTCCTGTGCACTTGCCTTTGTTTTTTGGTTTAAAGCACTTCATTATGGTAAAACATCGTTGCTTGCAAATATTGTATACATAACGCCATTTTTTTCTTTATTTTTTATTTATATTTTCATTGTGGAACAAATTCAGCTCACTTCATTTTTTGGTCTTATGATCATCGCTCTTTCTATTTTTATTGAAAAAGAAGATATCAATTATTCTGTAGAATCATATTGATTTTAATGTATGTTAAAAGGTTCTGTTAATGGATGATAATCATATACTGGATAAAACGGAATGCCTATGTTTATGATTAGGAAACATTGAATAAGTTTAAATAAAAATCCTTTTGAAAAATCAGGTCCAAAAATCATAATTGGCCCATATAATGAAGAAATCATATGAGGATTATCTGTTGCACCATCCCAGTAATTTCGATCGATTTCATTCCATTTTGTATTTCTTAAACATAGATCATATTGATGTTTATATCCATACATATCTGCTAGATTTCCATTGTCATGAAATACGTTATGGATGATATAATTGTGAAGGCTGCCTTGAATAAAAATACCGCATTCACTATTGCTTCTGATGATGTTATGCTGTATAATGTTATCACAGGTGATAATAATTGTTCGAGGTAATAAATCCTCGATGATGTTTTTGATTATGATGCCACAAACGTTTTGTTCAATAATGCAATTGATAATGGTATTTCTAATTGCATCTTCCATATAAATGCCATATCCTTGATTTCCTTTAATGATGCAGTTATTTATGGTATTTCCATTAGAATTTGTGCATATGTGAATAAGACAATGTAATACATCAGAATGTTGATTATTTGTAGTGATAGTTAGATTATTAATCATGGTTGAATTACATGATAGACGAATGACTTCGCTTTCTAATGCATTGTTTTGACAAATAATCGTTGTATTTTTGTCATATCCTTTGATAGTAATTGTTTTATTGATAGAAATGTGCTCATGATATGTTCCTGGTTGAACATGAATACTTCCAAATTCTCCGATCTGTTCGACAGCTTGTTGAATTGAGCTGAATCTTGTTATTTGCCATCCATCGGTCTGTTCATTAAAATCATCATCAACAATAAATGAGTCAAAATGATAATCCAGATTATTTCTCAGCTTAAACACTGGTGTTTCTGGATCGCCTAGAAGATTCATAGTATAAAAACACCAGCGATATTTACTCTCATTTTCAGCTTTAGAAATGAATACTTGTTTGCATTGATATAATGCATCGCCAAGTTTACTTTCATTATTTTTAAATAATTCAATAAATAATTGTTCATAATATTCTCCAGAATATGCACGAGCATCATTTCTGGTAATACAACCCACCTCAGAATTACCAATACATGCCGAAGGTCCACCATTTCTTGTCAACAGTAATTCTTCAGATAAACATTCATTTACGCTAAAATCTGCTATTAAACAGGATATAGATATATGAATAGGATAAAAGGTATTATTTAATCCTCCTGCATCTAAAATATGGAACTTAATTCGTTGATTACCATCCCATGAAAGTTGATACCAGGATGCCACACCTGAATTATATCCATTTCCCACATGAAACATAAGTAATTTATCAGGGTTTTTGAAAGCAGCAGCCCATTGTTCAGGTGTCACTTCCGCGTCTTTTTCATATAATTTATGAATGGTAAATGTGGAGGGTATATGACTTGCACAGGATTCAGATACTAATGATGTATCTGGAATGTGTTGTGGATTTGTATAGGATTGTTGAAACTGGATATCTTTTGGCTTTTCATGAGTTTCATAATGAATTACTTTATGAACAAAAATATTTACTTCACTTTTGTCATTAACTGGGGCTCTTCCGACGTAAACTTCTGCTTTAAAATCTGCCTCATCTGATACTGAATCCCCCTTTGTTTCTCCAAAATATTGGTCAAAATCGGTATTCCATGTTCCATTAAGGGCTGCAAAATAATGATCTGAAATTATTTCTGCATTAATTGCTCTCTGTGTTTTTCCAGCTGCCCAATCTTCAATATATCCATGAAATCTTCGAGCTGGAATGAATTCATGATCGCCACCAATTAATACATATTTTACATTCCATTTCAAATATGTATAACGGATGAAATTTCTAACTTTTGCACTGGTGTCATTAAACAATGAAAAGTTACGGGTTACCTCCATTCCAGGTTTTATGAATGGATTACCCTGATCTGCATTTGTTGCATCACCATATCGTCCATGAACCCAAAAACTCTTATTTTCAAGGATTTCTTCTAATGAGATAATATGAGCTGGTAAATATTGAGCTTTGTGAAGTCGTAACAGCTCAAAATTAGAAACAAAAATTTGTGGAGTTATGATGAGATATTGATAAGGTTCTAGAGAATTATCCTTAGAGGATTTTTCTGATTCGATACTAACAACAGGAAAACTAAAAACAAGTATGAAGATAATGAAAATAGTTACCAGTTTTTTCAATAGATGTTCCAAAGAAAATTTCCCCCATTGTTCAATATACACATTATATTTTTTAATATATATAACTTCTGCAACAATAAATTATGCTGTATCAGGGATGTAAACCATTTTATGTTTTATTGGATCATGAACAAAGGAATGATCTTTAATATCATTTGGAAACGTTCTGGTTAAATCATCCATAATATCCCGTAATTCATTTAGATTTCTTAATAAAAAATCAAGTTCTAAATCATAATATCCAACAGCTTTATCAATCATCGTTAAGTGTGGATTAAATCGGATATAATTGATGATTCTTCCTCGTTCAGTATAATTATTTAAAGTGATGTTTACTTTGAATAGGTGATAGCCTAATTTTTCATAATCAATATTTACTCGGAATGCCTGAATCACATCTAATTTTTTTAATTTCCTAATCCGATTAACCACGGTATCAACAGTTGTATCAACTTTATTTGCAATTTCAACAGTTGGCATTCTTGCATTTGTGGCCAATAGTTCAAGGATTTTAAAATCAAGTTCATCCGTTCTGACCGGTCTACCCCCTCCAGTTATCTCATATTTTTCTCTATCTGATTTTTTATAATTATCAAGCATCAGAAACGAATGGCGGTAAAGACGAAGTTGACAATACAATGAAAACATTTGTTTTTGAAAATAACGATGGTATTTCTGTAATGTTTTTTCCCAAAAACTATAGAAATCATGTAAATCCCTCACCCAAATAAGAACCGCTAAATCATATGCACCTTCAAAAGAGCCAACCCACCAGGTATATTTATTATTTGAAAAATAATTGATTATTTCATTTCTAATCTCGGGAGTTGTATTTTGATATACAATATAAAATCGTAAACTATTATATCCCAATTTAAATGTGTCAATAACGGTGTAATAATTTGTAATGATGCCCTGCTCTTCTAGACGTTTTATTCGGTAGTTCACTACGTTTTTATGAAGACCAACTTTTTTTCCAATTTTTATATTGGATTGTCGAGAATTA
>CAZWQV010000134.1:0-3672 GCA_964636235.1 uncultured Thermoplasmatales archaeon | reverse complement strand
ATTATCGATTTCTTTCTAAAATATAATCTGGTGAATTCAAAAATAATAATGACGATAGGGGCAAAAACTAAAATACGAATCAAATATATTGGATTATTAGTCATAAAATTAACAAAAAGGATATATTTTCAACAGGAGGGTAGTTTTATGAATGCTACGAGAAACCAATCGGATCTATATGAGCAATTACTTGATTCTTCATCTGATTTAATCATGGTTGCAGATATTGAAGATAATAATTTTGGAGAGATTGTCTTTGTAAATAATGCGATGTCAAAAAGTTTTAAAACTGATAAAAAAAACCTGATTGGAAAAAACATATGGCAACTTATGCCAAAAAATGTAACAGAGATTCGAAAGCAGCAAGCTTTGAAAGCAATGAAAACTAAAAAACCTTTGGTATTCGAAGATGAAAGACAAGGAAGATACTTTTCAAATACATTTGTCCCCATACTAAATCAAAAAAATCAAGTTGTCTATGGTGCTACTTTTACTAAAGAAATTACAACAAGAAAATTATCCGAAATGAAATATCAAAGTCTTGTTGACAATATGAACGAAGGGCTTTTTGTTGTTAATAAATCAGGTAGATTTACTTATATAAATAAAATTATGGAGAAACGATCTGGATATTCAGAAAAAGAATATTGTTCCTTTAATTTCATTGATTTTGTTTTACCAGAATATAAAAAAATATTACAAAAGCGATTTGATTTATTATTACAGGGAAAAGAGATTGATCCATTTGAATTGGGATATAAAAAAAAGAACGGCGATATTATTTATGTTGAAGTGAATGCATATCCTCTGTATGAAAATAAAAAGCTTGTTGCTATTCAAGGTCTATCAAGAGATATTACTGAAAATGTTATTGGGAAACAAAAAATAATAAAACAAGAGAAATATTTTACATCTTTAATTCAGAATTCAATGGATTTAATATCTGTCTTAGATAAAGACGGGAAAGCAAAGTTTCATAGCCCTTCCATCCATGAAGTCCTAGGTTATGAAGCAGATGAGTTAATTGGAAAAAAGGGATTTGACAATATTGATAAAAGTGATTCTGAGCGAGTAAATTATCTTTTTAATAGAATTGTCAAAAAACCAGGTAGCTCTGATTCAATTACGTATAAAATAAAGAATGCATATGGGGATTGGAGATATTTAGAATCTCGAATTCAAAACAAATTGAATGATAAAAATATTCAAGGTATAATTCTTAATACTCGTGATATCACAGAAATTGTTGAAAAAAGTTATCAATTGAGAGAAGCAAAAGAATATTTGAATAATGTTATTGGCCATACTAATGAAATTATTTTTACGATAAATAAAGATAAAAGAATTTCTCTTTGGAATGAATCAGCTGAAAGGGTTTCAAATATTAAAGGCAGCCAGATCATTGGTAAACCACTTGGATCACTAGATTTTATTGAAAATCTAAAGGATTTTGCTGATTTTATAGATAGTACATTTAATAATAAAAAAAGAAATCTTTCACAAATAATAATTAAAAATACTCCAGGTTTATCTCATATATTAAAACCATCAATTTCGTTTTTAAAGGATGAAAATGAACAGATTTCAGATATCATATTTATCTGTAAGGATATTACCTATGATATTGATTCACATGGGCAATTATTAAGTGGATCATCTTATTTTTTGGAGGATGAAGATAATTCTGTATTAAAACAAACTATTATTCATAATATCAATAAAAAACAGCATAGTTTATTTATAACCCGTGGGCCAGTAGATATAGATCGGTATTATATCGACTCATCATATCTGCACATAAGACTTTTTTCCACTTTATCAAATACTAAATATCCTCGCATCTATACCCCGGAAGAATTAAAACAGCATATCACTGATTTCATTTCGAAAAGAAAACATTCCATGGTTTTAATTGATAGGCTGGATTATTTGTTTAATATGTATGGTTTCCAAAAATTATTCTTTGTTTTGTGTGAAATAAATGACATCATCAAGAAGTATCAAGCATCACTTATCGTTCGTATTAATAAAAGTCTTTTATCATCAAAAGAATACTCTGTTTTAAAGGAAGAATTTATGACATATCCATCGCAATATTTGGATGAGGTATATTTGGATGCGACCCTATTTGAAATTCTCTCGTATGTCCATGCAGAAAATGGATGGAATAAAATAGTTAATCAAAATAAAATCGTTCGAAAGTTCAATATTTCCAAGTTAACAGCGCAAAAACGAATTTCTGCTTTGCTGGACGAAAACTTGTTGATTTCTAAAAGTAAAGGAAGATCAAAACATTTATTTATTACAAAAAAAGGAACCGAATTAATCGAGAAAACAAAAAATGTAACCTAAAGTCTAGTGAGAATTGATAAAATACGTTATATGGTATTGTTTAGGTACATTATTGGTTAACTCAATTATACAAATATTTATAATATAAGGAATAAATATAATATACAATACGATTCCAATGTGAGAAAGTAGAGGGGGGTCAAAGGGGGAAGAGTTTCTCCAAAAAGGGGGAAGAGACCAACCGTCTCTTCCTTTTTATCATCTCTTTATAAAGAATATTGAATGAAAATTAATAAAAATTGTATGTGTTTTTTTAATAAAGAATTAAATGGGCCCGACCGGATTTGAACCGGCGACCATCTGGTTATGAGCCAGACGCTCCACCAGACTAAGCTACGAGCCCATGGATAGAATTACTCGAGTAATATCAAAAGTACTATTAAAGTTTATTTGGAAATACCAGGAATCTATGTAATAGTTTATTTAAATAATTTATAAATATGTGCGACCTGCTAAATAACCATCTACATTGGGTTGACTCGGATTATAACCAATTTCAGAAAAATGATGGCCTATACCATCGGCATTATCATCTAGTAAGGGATGTTCGTCTGATGTTTTTTCAAGTACTTTTCTTGCCGCATATTCATATGCTTCAAGAAGAGAAATTTGCTTATCATCATTTGTATCTGCATCTCCATTTAGACCTTTAATAAATGGTTCAATCCAGGATTCAGTTGCGGTTTCTCCTTCTGTTGATGCGGTACAGATGATTCGATTAATACCACTTAGATCATTGATAAAGCCACCGCTGTAACATGGTTGTAATAAAAAAATAATTTTTCCCGCATATAAATTTTCACAAAAACTAGCAAGCTCCCAATCATATAATGTATATGGTTCTTTATTTTTGTTGAAAATAAAATATGAAAGAATGTCTCTCATATTTTCAAAATCATATGGAAAGCCAAAAAATGTATCATGGGAAAATTTTCCATTATTTTTACTATCTTCATCACTTCCATGATTTATATAACAAAATAAAAGTGAATCATGACTATCTAACCAGATATCACCACCGGGTTTAAATCTGTTCATTATATGTTTAAGATTATCTTTTGTTGAATTAAAATCAACCCAGGATGCATCAAAACTATCTGGCATCTCATATCGTTCTCTCAAAGAACTTAAAAGAAAAATGTTCTCATCCTTATAATTATAATTTTCTTTTAAGGATGAATACATCATGCCCGCTGCATTAAGATACCAACGGTAATACTTTTGAAAGTTCTCAGGAAATAAATCTCTAAATCTACCAGCAAATCTTCCCACCACAATCACTGCATATTTTTCAGATTCAATTTGATTATTTTCATTACT
>CAZWQV010000133.1:0-3696 GCA_964636235.1 uncultured Thermoplasmatales archaeon | reverse complement strand
CTGGATCTGGCTACTTGGTCTATTGCTATTGTGGTTATTGAAAAACCTTAAGATCCCACCAATACCCGTACCAGGTGGAGGGGGAAAAAAGAAAGATGACAACAACCAGCCACCACCAGAAGATGAGGAACCCTTGCCTTACGTGCCACCTGAAAGCACACCCGATCCAACTATACCACCCCAGATCACACCAATACCAGAGGAAGAACCAAATCCCTTGTATGTGGGCCCCGGGCCTGCAGATGAGCCTAACCCAAGCACAGGTATTCCGCCACCGCCACCGCCACCAGTGGAAAACCCTATACCTCAGCCAACGTATGATTTTCCACCGATACCAAGTTTACCTCCAATTGAAGAACCCGCTATTGATCCTATCCCCTACTATACATTGATAACAGCTGGTGGATCCGCAACACCTGCCATTATAGAGGCTGCCTGGGAAACAGCTGCACCGGCTACAGAACTTGCTACAGGGATTGCTGCAACAGGCCTGGCTGCTGCTGGAACCGCAGGAATACTTAGTGCTGCACCAGCTGCAGGAGCTGCAGGAGCTGCAGCGTTAGGAGCCCTTGCTGCAGGATCTGGGATCGTAGGAGCAAAAGAAATAAGTGGACAGGCTGCTATGGAACCGAAAAACTGGTCCAGGGGCGGCAGATCTGTTTCAAATATTGTCCAGGATATCAAAGAAAGCCCTCCTGCAGTAGCCAGGAAAAAAGTAGTTGATTATTTTGCAAGTTTTAGGCGTTAAAATGGATGACAAACATATAACAGGAACCATTACGATTGTTTGCTTAACATTTTTGCAGATAGTAGCCTGGTACCTCGGTGTCAATGACCAAGGTGTATTTGCGTTCACAACCGCATTGATCGCAGCGATAGCGGCTTATCTCATCGGGTTTACTATGAATATATCTGAAAGCATCAAAGCCTATACAAGCAGCAAACAAAAAGACTCAGAGTTAATTAAACTTAAAATGGATCTATTGCTCAATGAGCTCAATAAGCAACGTGAAAACCATAGGTAAACGTGCATAGAAACCATTTTAAGCATTTTTTCTTTATATTATAATTTGTGAGGAGCGGTGAAAAGTGTTATTTTTCTAATATCAAAGCATCTTTTTTTTTATTGTGGGCCTATTTTGGGTATTTTTGTCCCTCCTTTAGGCCGCTCCTCACCCCTCCCTAATCTATATAGTTTTTTATATAACTATATATAACTATATATTTTCAATACATAAATTAAATAAAGGACCTGAATCTTATTATTATTAATAATCTTTGGAGGTGAAAAGATGAGACAACAATACCCCATTAAGCTGCAAGTATGCCTGGATATGAAAACCTACCATGAAATAATGAATCTGATGCACAAAATGTATGAAGATGAAAAACACAGGCCCAGCTTAAGCCAATTTATAAGAGACCTCATTCAAGAACGATTTGAAATTGAGGAAGAGCAGCGGACCGCAGTCAATAAATTAAACAATATCATACAAAACTATGATCAACTTTTAAATGAAAAAGTAAAAACCATAGATGAGCAACAGAATCATATCAAACATTTAGAAATGAAAATACGGCTGAAGGAGGCCCACAAATGAAAATATATATAGATGGAATACAAAAGGCTGAATTACCCACTGACAACACCAAACACAAATGTTTTAATGAAGTCATACAAATGTTCATACAAACAGATTGGAAAGAATTTAAATTAACAAGGGGTGAAGAAGAATGCTTAGAAAAACCTATATGTGCCAAAAATGCGGACACGTCCACGCCAGCGAAAGTCAAATAGGAAGAGCTCATTTCAAATACAACACAAAAGGAGAAACAACTCTTAGAAAAATAATAAAGGAGGAATTAAAACATGACTGATATTATATATGTAGCATTAATTACAACGATTGGAGGTATAATCGGGGCATTATTGCTGCAGCGGGGAATGGTTACGAACTGGGCTATGAAAATGGATTTCATAGACAAAAAATATAATCATGTTGAAAAAATAGAGGCGATACGAGCTCGTAAAAGCCTTGATATGCAGGAACTAAAAAACCAGGCGAAACAAGGAAACCCCAGCGTATTAAACCAATTGGGAGATCTGGATCTGGATCAGGTAAAAGACATTATTGATAGCCTGCAGGGAATCGGTGATGAAGGCGGTATCCTCAGTAACCCAGTTGTTAAGGGATTATTGCAGGGTTTTATGAATAAAGGCGGTAAACAAGAACAATTACCTGAGGAATTCCAGGGGGCAAAATTTGAAGAATAAATTAGTTCGAGTAGTTGATTATGAATATTGGTGTAAAAATTGCAAACACGCAACGCTTTATTATTATGATTGGCCTTGTCGTGATTGCATTCACCGAATAGATTATAAAGATCATTTTGAGAAGAAAGATTAAATCAGAATAATCTATTCTTTTTTTTATGGCTCGAAGAAGAAGAAGAGCCCCACGCCGAACAAGGACCAGAACGGTCTATGTTCAGGCTCCAAGAAAAAGGAGAAGTAGAACTGTGGCTCGAAGGAGAAATTATCGCAGATATGCGAGAAGAGCCCGCTCATATGGACCAAAAGGAACTAAAACCATAATAGATGGTGTCCTGGGCGGAGTAGGAGCAAGTATCGGCTCTAAATACTTAGGCAGCTGGGGAGCACCCGCCGCATATATCGGTGTCGGGTATTTCCGCAATAACAACACCCTGAAAACCCTCGGAGCGGTACAACTTGGCCAGCAACTGGCTACTATGATACCGTTCATTGGTGGTGGAGGCAATGGAAACGGAGGACTATACGAAGGATAAAATAACGTGGGAGCAAAATCTCGTCCCTGGGAACTATGACGCTTGCGCAGCTGAGGCCCTTAGGAAAATAGCTGAGATCTTAACCACGATGTAAAAGAGGTGAAAAAAGAATGGCAACACCAAAACCAGGCACTATGACTTTTACTGGTGCCTCAGGAAAAACCTATTCAGTTGAGCTTTATTTATCAGATGTTGATGGAGCATTGGTAAATTGGGATGGTGGAGCAGGAGCTGGTGCATCAAGTCCTGATTTCTGGACTCCACCTGAAAACGTGATCCTTACAGATTTCGCAATGGTAACAGGGACAGCTGACACTGAAAAAATCCGGATCACTGTGAATGGACGACCAACACAGCAAATTTTACGATATGAAACATATCTAACAAGTTTGCAAAGTCGCCCACGATTACAGATCGGATTTCGTCAGGGTGCACGAATAGCAGCAATACAAGTAGCGGATTAAGGAGAGTATATTATGGTTTACACAGCACCTAATTACTCTTCTTTTCTTTCTTTTAAAAAAATCCTGAACAATGACGCAGCAAACCGCTTAGTGGATATCGATATACCCTTCCATACCGCTAACATCGCTTGTATTACCAAAGCAGTCTATTATGGATCTGGGGATCTCTGCGAAAGCCTGCTTAATGTCGGCGAGGTAGCTTTTTTTGACAAAGGTAATTTTAAAGATATCTTTATCAAAAATGTTACAGCTGGATCCAACGGCGCAATTATTGTAGCCGCAACTGTACCAACAACCTTCACACAGGAGGCACTTAAATAATGGGAATCAGTCTACTTGAATTTTTATGTTTTAAAGTTATAAGCACGTCAATTGCAACTTCTTTACCCGCTGGTTCAGATGATTCGGTAACGATTCAACCCCC
>CAZWQV010000132.1:0-3712 GCA_964636235.1 uncultured Thermoplasmatales archaeon | reverse complement strand
AGCGGAAGATATTTCTCAAGCCTATGTAAGGGTGAGTAGCACAGAGAAGAAATTTTTATGTATTTCTAATCATTCTCATATGGATCTTTTACTTGGTGATGATACTGATCAAGTAATATTCCCTGAAATTAATGATTGGATGGATAAGATAAGGATTGAAGATAGAAAATCATTATGCTTACCGTTATTGAATGAATTTGCCTTTAAAATATTTGGATATGACTAGTATCCATTTATTATTTTATTAGGAGAAATACAGTCATTTTTACTAGTAAATTCATGCTCTTTTCCCGACGGGAGCACTTACAATAATAGTTGAATGCTCATACAATATTCTTATTTTGATTTACTATGGTGGAGAATTAAACTACTCGATTAATTAATGCAATAAAATACTTAAGAACAGATCATGGAATTTTACTAACAAATCGAAATTATATCCTAAATTTTATCAACTAATTATCTTCAGAAGATATATCAAAACCAAGACAATTAAAATACCTATATATCTTAAGAACAATAACAAATTATATCAAAAAAGATTTTTCAAAAGCAGATAAAATTGATATATCAAATTTCCTATCAAAAATAAACAATTCAATTGATCCCATTTATTCATATTGGACAAAAAGAGACTTCAAGGTTGTCAATAAACGATTCTATAAATGGATCCGAGAAGAAGAAGGGCAAACATTTGAAAGAGGGCAATATCAATCAGAATTAAGATGGTTAAATACAGGAAAAAAATAAAAAAGGGTGGTTACGATTTTATTTAGTCCATATCAGGCATTCCGCCAGGGTATCCACCAGGCATACCACCTGGAGATCCTCCGCCACCACCCTTTGATGCAATAACATCATCGATTCGGATAATCATTGTTGCCGCCTCTGAAGCAGCTAGAACTTCTTGCAAACTTACACATAATGGTTCAACGACTTTCAATTTAATCATGTCACCAATTTTCCCTTCTAAGACATTGATTCCAGCATGTTTCTGTCCTTTACTATGGGCATTGCGTGCCTCAAGGATCATGTCAATCGGATCAAGACCAGCGTTTTCCGCAAGTGTTTTCGGAATGATTTCCACTGCATCAGCAAATGCTTCAATGGCCATCTGTTCTCGTCCACCAACACTTGGTGCATAATCCCGAAGTGCCATGGCAATTTCAATAGCTGCAGCACCACCACCCGGAGTTATCTTTCCATCTTCAATGGCACCTTTTACCACGGATAAAGCATCATGAAGCGCTCGTTCAAGTTCATCCGATACATGTTCAGTACTTCCACGGATTAAAATAGAAACAGCCTTAGGGTTCTTACAATGCGTAACAAAGGTCATTTTGTCATCGCCGATTTTCCGTTCTTCAACGATTCCTGCATTCCCAAGATCATTTTTTGAAAGATCATCAAGGTTGGAAACGATTTTAGCACCTGTTGCCTTTGCAAGTTTTTCCATGTCACTTTTCTTTGCTCGACGAACGGTATAGACACCAGCTTTTGCAAGGAAATGTTGTGCAATATCATCAACACCTTTTTGACAAACAAGAACGTTTGTTCCACTGGCAATTATTTTTTCAACCATTTTCCGAATCATTGACTCTTCTTCATCAAGAAATGCTTGCAGTTGTGTAGGATCTTGAATTTGTATACGAGCATCAACTTCTGTTTTACGTACTTCCAATGCCACATTGATAAGCCCGATTTTTGCGTTTTTGACCGTTGCGGGCATACCTTCATGAATACGTTCTTTATCAAGAATGATACCCTCAATAATTTCTGTTGTATTTATTCCCCCACCTTGTTTTTTCTGAATTTGAATATTATCAAGGTCAACAAAAGTTTTTGTTCCACGTTTCTCAGCAACATTCATTACTGCATCAACGACGATTTCAGCGAGGATATCTTTTTCTGCATTTGCACCTTTACTTGCCATGGATGTTTTCGCAATGTCTTTTAATATGGCTGTATCATTTGTTTTTATGGTAATCGCAATTTTGTTAAGAACTTCCACTGCTTTTTTTGAAGCAAGTTGGTATCCATGATTGATAACAGTTGGATGGATATTCTGTTCAAGAAGTTCACCTGCCCCTTTAAGTAATTCACCAGTAAGAACTACTGCTGTTGTTGTTCCATCACCACATGCTTCATCTTGCGCTTTTGCAACTTCCACAAGCATTTTTGCTGCAGGATGTTCCACATCAATTTCCTTAAGGATAGTTGCACCATCATTTGTTATTACAACATCACCCATTGAGTCCACAAGCATCTTATCCATGCCTTTGGGGCCAAGGGTTGATTTTACTGCATCTGATATAGCGCATGCAGCCGTTATATTATTTGCCTGTGCGCCTTTCCCAGTATCTCTTTTAGTTCCTTCTCTTAAAATAATAATTGGTTGTTGTCCAGCTAACATGTTTATTTTCTCCTCCTCTCATTCTTTTCTTTTCTTCTAGCTATTTCTCCCTCTTTTTTATATTTATATTTATAAGTGTTTCTACTCATTTTTTATTCCTTCAAATTTCTTTCTCTTTGATGTCCTACTTTAATACTTTCGAGGATGATTGCAATCAATGTAATTCTTAACCTTATCATACCCTTTCTTAGAAATCTTCTTTTTTAACCGTGCTATGTTTTCAAACCTATACTTTTATTTTCTAACTAGGACTAATATCATTTATTCTGTTCTTTAATATCTAAAATAGAAGCGTGCTAATTCAGTTTATTAATTATTTTTATCATCTCGTTTATTTTTCAACTTATTTTCTTCTTTGACTCTTGGAATTTTTTTTCTAATAGTTTTATCTTTAAATGGAGGTGTTTCCACCATTTCCAAATCTTTTCAGTATCTCCACTTTGTTTCACACCGTTCAAATCGCCGCCCACAAATTCCCCATTTTCTTAACTTCGAATTTTTCTCACCAGTCATAAAATTTTCCTACACAATTTTTATTATCCCCATTAACACCATTACGATAATAGCTAATACTACCGCTCCTAGAAGTCCGAATATCAACCAGCCTATTATAAATGCTATTACTGAGCCTAATCCCATAGCACCCCAATTTACTGTTACTGTCGTTTTAATCACCCTATGCTTTGGTTAACGTAATAGACCCGCCACTAGAACCTGTAAATATAAGCTGATCTCCAGTAGGAAATCTATAATCATAAGTCACACCAGCTGATCCACCAGACTCAGAAGTAAAAGTTATTTTTTCACCTGCAACAGCCCATGTATAGGTTCCGCTTAATGATAAGTCTCCTATTTGACCAGTTACTGTAACCTTGTCATCATTCGCAAAGGTCATTGTTCCGTCTCCGCCGGAAGTCCTCCAGGTTCCAATAAATTTACTTTTATCAACCGTGTTCGTGCAGCCACTCAAACTTATCGTAGCCAACATCACCAACATAATTCCAACAAGGAAAAATTGTTTTTGTTTTTTCATCTAAATACCTCTACTTATACTTCTATCAATCCCTCTGTCCATATATAGGAGTGATGTAAAAACAATAAAAGAACAGTATAGAAACAGTCCAAAACTAGTTGACATTGAGGAACGACATGTTAGTAAGAAAAGAAATCATGTATACAAAGATCAACGTTTTGAACTCTTATTTCGACTATAAAACAGTAATGCAACATGAAACGTTCATATCCCACAAAGCATTGAATTATCAATTTAAAAAGAAAAAAGGTGGGAATTATTAGGTA
>CAZWQV010000131.1:0-3742 GCA_964636235.1 uncultured Thermoplasmatales archaeon | reverse complement strand
TATGTTTTTTATATAACTCCAATGTTCCAAAAGCGGCATGCCCTTCATTCATGTGATATTTTTCAATAGATTTGTAACCTAATGCCTCTATTGCACGGACTCCACCAATTCCAAGTATAATTTCTTGAGCAAGCCGATATTTATTATCGCCACCATATAGAAATTTTGTTAGACTGCGATCCCATTCGCTATTTCCTTCAATATTTGTATCAAGAAAAAATACTGGTACAATATAATCATTAATACCCCTTACTGTAAAATACCATAACCGGATTTTAACCTCCCTTCCTTCAATATTAACTATGCTAGTTGTTGGTAATGGTTTAAGAAAGTCATTAATATTGAAATTATGTGGCAGTTCGATCTGATTGCCATTTTCATCAATTTTTTGATAGAAATATCCTTTTTCGGAAAGAAGTGTCACTCCGATAATGGGCACATTAAGATCTGCACATGATTTTAAAGTATCCCCTGCCAAAACTCCAAGACCACCACTGTAGGTTGGAATGCGTTCGTTAATACCAATTTCCATAGAAAAATATGCAATCTTTGGTGATCCATTTAGCGATTCAGATTGAGTATTACATGATTCATTTGCCATCCATCTTCACCCAGCAATATTTTTCAAGGTAATACAAAAACTGCTATTAAAGTTGTTTATTTTAAACATTTGAAAAATTGAATGATGTAAATATTAAATATTTAAGGCAATAGCAAGCTATTATATATAACATATGAGATATTGATATATACTGTGGTGAATAGCATGGATGAAAAAATTTGTAATAAATGTAATACACATTTTCTTCCCCATGATCATGAATTGGGTCTCGTAGTAAATGATTCAATTTTTATCTGTGAAGATTGCCATCATAAAATGATTGAAACAAACAGTATGGATTCTCTTATATCGACAAAAGTAGATCAAAAAGAAATGCCAATAGCTCTTTGGCTGATCGAACAGGAAAATAAAGGAAAGCACTTTATGTCAATGAGAAAATAAATAAATTTTGAGAATTTGTTTTTTATCCCTGGTTTGCAAATATATTAATGAAATGTTTTTTTAGTGTGATTGTTATTCAAGCAAGTGATGTATCTAATAAAACTTGGTGGCAGTGTCATTACTGAAAAAGCACAGACCGAAGGTGTTTTCAAGCATGATACCATGGATAAGCTAGCGGCTGCTATTAAGCGGTCAAATCAACAAGTAATCCTTGTCCATGGAGCAGGATCGTATGGTCATGTACTGGCGAAAAAATATCATTTACATCACGGTCTTTCTGATGAAAACCAATTTTTTGGTTATGCATTAACCCAAACGAAAGTTCAGGAATTAAATACATTAGTCCTTAAATCATTGCAAAAAAATGGATTAAATGCAATTTCAATTCCACCACATGCAACGATACAATTAAAGGATCATAAAATTCATTCATTTCAACATGAAATTTTTAAGAATTATATTGACCATGGTTTTCTCCCTGTCACATACGGTGATGTTGTGTTGGACATAGACCGTACTTTTTCTATTTGTTCAGGAGATTTACTTATTGAACTATTAGCTCCTATTATTCGCCCTGAAAAAGTAATTTTTGTCATTGATGAAAATGGATTATATACTGCAAATCCAAAAATAAATAAAGATGCAAAATTTATTGAATCTATTTCAATTAATAATTTAACAAATTTGACCACAAAGATAGATGATCATGCTGATGTCACAAAAGGAATGGAGGGAAAATTACAGACGATTTCTTCAATTGCTCAACAAAATATTGATTCAATTCTCCTAAATGGTAATAAACCAGATCGTCTATATGATGTGCTTGTAGGGAATGAGACAACATATACATTAATTAAACGGTGAATAACAATGGACCAAATTGAAAGTAGAAAAGATGAACATGTTCGCATTGCTCTAGAACAAAATGTTGCATCATCAGTAAATTATTGGGATGATGTTATTCTAACTCATAATGCATTACCGGAAATTGATAAAGATGATATTGATTTATCCATAACATTGCTTAATAAGAAATTGCAGGCACCAATAGTGATTTCTGCTATGACAGGAGGATATAATCTTGCAAAAGAGATTAATGAACGGCTTGCCTATGCATCAGAGAAAATGCAGATAGCAATGGGTGTGGGTTCTCAACGAGCTGCATTAGAGAATTCTAATTTAATTCAAACCTATAGTATTGTTAAAGAATTTGATATACCTCTACGTATTGCCAATATTGGTGCATCTCAGCTGGTTATTTGGGGTCATGATAAAACACTTGATTACGTTCATCAAATGGTTGATATGATTGATGCTCATGCAATTGCAATTTGCTTAAATTTTTTACAGGAAGTCGTTCAATTTGAAGGAGAAGCAAATGCAAAAGGTTGTATCGCTGAAATTCAGAAATTAGCAGACTCAATTGATATTCCAATTATTGTAAAAGAATCAGGTGCGGGTATTTCTCTTGGAGTTGCAAAAAAATTAAATGATCTTAATATTGCTGCAATTGATGTTGGGGGTCTTGGTGGCACATCATTTGCTGCTATAGAGCATTACCGGGCAAAAATGCATTTTGATAATCCTCATGCTCGAGGTGGAAAAACATTTTGGAATTGGGGGATACCTACTCCTCAATCAATTCTTAATGCAGGCGAAGGTACTGATTGGAAGAAACCAATTATAGGTACCGGTGGTATTCGAAATGGACTAGATGCTGCAAAGGCATTATCACTTGGAGCGGATGCTGCAGGAATCGCTCATGCATTACTGAAACCTGCTACTAAAAGTAAGCAAGCAACAATAGATGAACTCACATGCATCATTGAAGAACTTAGAGCAGCCATGTTTCTAACTGGATCAGACACAGTTGAAAAAATGAAGAATGCTGAGGTTGATGTATGGATTTAAAAAATGAAATATCAAGGAGAGCATCATTTTTCAATAAGGAATTAGATACTTTTTTAAAAATAGATCGTCCTGAAAACCTCTATGAGGCATCAAGACATTTGCCGATGGCAGGTGGTAAAAGACTTCGACCGGTGCTTACCATGCTTTGTTGTGAAGCAGTTGGCGGTATGGAAACAGATGCGATGCCATTTGCATTAGCCGTTGAAATTATTCATAATTTCACACTGGTTCATGACGATATTATGGATAAATCAACACTTCGAAGGAATTTACAAACAGTTCATATTAAATATAGTGAACCAACGGCGATTCTTGCAGGAGACCTTCTTTTTGTAAAGGCATTTGAAGCACTTGAAAAATATTCAAAAGATATGGTTATGTTCAGAAAATTAAACAATCATCTTATTCAATCTGTTATCGAAGTATGTGAAGGACAACAACTAGATATGAATTTTGAACATCAGAAAATGATTCCTGAATCAGAATATATAGATATGATCAGGAAGAAAACATCTGCTCTTTTCCGTATTGCTTCCGACGGTGGTGCTTTGATTGGTGGTGCCAGCAATAATATTATAAAAGCATTAAATTCATATGGTACTTCATTGGGTCTGGCTTTTCAAATTCGTGATGATTATCTAGATATGAGCAGTACTGCATCAACGCTGGGAAAAGATATTGGCAATGATATAAGAAATGGGAAAAAAACATTGATTGCAGTGCATGCATTGTCACGTTGTGAAGGGAAAGATAAGGAAATATTAACCAGACTTTTTGGTAAAGCAGATGCAAGTGAAAAAGAGGTTGAAACAGTTTTTAATTTGTTTG
>CAZWQV010000130.1:0-3743 GCA_964636235.1 uncultured Thermoplasmatales archaeon | reverse complement strand
TGCCATTCGGTTAATTTTCTTTTTCCAAGAGTGATTACAAAAAGTAAAACGATTATTATGAGTGGTATAACATATATGATATTATAAAATAGGATATATGAGTAATACTGTAGTGTTCCTTCTGCATAATATTGTGTTAATTCATTTACATAGATAAGTGGTAAGGCTAGTGTGCATAGCAACTCATAAAAATTAACTGTTGCTGCCAATAGAATTGTTCCTAGGATTGTTTTTTTCAAGCTTGGGTTTTTAACAAGCCCTCTCATTTGTTTGTATATTTTTGGTTTCTTATCATCAGGAATACTTAATGATGCACCTTTTTTGAAAAAGAAAAAATCCTTAATATTCAAAAGACCCATTGGAAGGACTATGGCACCTACTATTAATGTGATAAACAAAATATTTTCAGGTGTTTTAATAGTTCGTAATACTTCACTTAGTATAAACATAAAAATCATGTATAAAAACCCTGAGAAAAAGATAAAAATCATTCCAATGAGAAGCATTCTTTTTCTAGATCGAGCATAAATTAATAGATTAAGTAAAAAGATGAGTATGAAAAAAGCACATGGATTAAAACTATCCAGGCCACTAAGAACAATAGTTAATATCGGTAATGACCAACCAGTGATGTTCAGTTCACCTACGATGGTAGGGACATAGGTTCCATTTGATTCATTTTTTTCAGAATGATTTCCAAGTCGTACATCATTAATGATTTGAGATAATTTTTGATAACCTGCTTCAGGGTCAAATTGATAATTTGCTAAATCAATAGCATTGGTTTCATATGAGCCGTTCTTTATGACCACTGCCGGGATTCCAACAATGGGAGTTAGATTTCTCCATTCATTCCAAGCGGTATCATTAGTGTCAATATCTTTGTAGATGATGGTAAGAAAATCATAATCTTGATTATTCACAAAATATGGTTTAATCAAGGAATTATTCACTGCGGTACATTCTCCGCACAAACTTCCATAGTAATAATCCATTACGATTCTGCTTTGTTCTTGTGCGAGGATTGGTGATGCACATAGGAACAAGCCAAATAAGAGAATGCTGATATATAAGAATTTTTTTGATAGAGAGCTCATTGTAACAACTCTTGATAGAAAAGGTTGTATTTAAAAAGATATGCTTGATTTCATAAAAAAATGAACAATTGTTAATCAATTTTCTATTTCATAGTTTTTTTTCTAGCTTTTTTCATACATCGAATAGTGATTTTTAAATAATGGAAATGAATTACCCTTTTTAAGACATCCATTGAGGTATGTCATAACATGGAACAAAAAGAAAATGCACGATGTGCTCTCACAAGTGTCATAGAAAATGAACTTGACATTTTAAAGAGACATATTGATATATTAAATATTTTGCAGGAACAGCAACCAATTGGAATCATAAAAATATCTGAATCGACAGGTTATCCACAACATATGGTGCGATATTCTCTGCGAATTCTTGAGCAAGAGGGTTTAATTGAGCCGTCATCAAGAGGTGCAGTAACAACATCAAATGTTACTAAGATACTTCATGATTTGCAAAATGCTCTTGATCATATCGCTCAGGTAGCAAAAGAACTAAATAGAACTGTTAAATAACGGGATTGGCAAATCAATTATTTAATTGAATATTGCCGCGGTAACTCAGTTGGGAGAGTGCACGGCTGAAGACCGTGATGTCGAGGGTTCGAGTCCCTCCCGCGGCATTATTTATTATTTTTTTATGTTTATATTATTAATTTTTTAGTAATTTTAAGATAAATTTATATAGTAGCAGCTATAAAATATTATATAAGGTAAATAAAAGGTGAGAATCTATGGATATAATATCCTTATATAAAGATGCATATATTGCTCATTTTAAAAAACAGGGATATTCTACCTTTGAAGCAATTAAGATGGCTGAGAAAGTTCTTCAAAATATGAAAGATGTTCGTCAACCGATAAAATAATTACCATCCTTATACTAATTATCAATTAAGTTTTCTATTTGAAAATATTCTATATTTTTGTTTCAACAATAATCTCATCAAATTCAGATAAAGCGTTTAATAAAATTTGAAGTGGATAGTTCTTAAGATATACCTGAAAAAATGGTAATTCTAACGATCTGGTTATGTTAACCATTCTTTTCGGCTCTATAGTTCCAAATCCCAATAAATTTGGTGGTATTGCAGGGAGGAGATGATCTAATAGTAATCCAACATCTGTAAATGCATAATGGGAAGAACCTTTGATAATTATTTTAAAACCGCTTGTTTCAATGACCTCCCATAACAAATTTGTTGTATTAGTCGCAAAGCTATTTTCAGCAAGTTGAATCATTATTGGTTTCTCAAAAGAACTGGGAATAATACTACTGTAAAATGCGCCATCTAGTGTTAATCCGGCTTTAAATCGATCATCTGTGCTTAGAACTTGTAATGATGCTGCTCCACCAAATGAATGGCCAAATACTCCAATATTTTGTTTATCAATCATACCTTTCAGCATTTGATCCGTATCATTCAAATAGAGCATATGATCTAATACAAAATAAATATCATCTACAACGGTTTGAAGTGAAAAAGATTTAATTGGTGCAGCACTAATGGTTCTTCCATCAGGAAAAACTGTTATACCCGATACATATGGATGATTGATGGATGTAACAATAAATCCATTACTAACTAAATTTTCAATAAATGATGTATAAATCTCATAATTGCCATCATAGCCTGGTGAAAAAATAATCAATGGAAATCGCTCATTTGAATTAATTATTGATTCATTAAGATAATAATGAGGACGGATAAATTGGTATGCATTGTTTGGAATAGTTATTAGCGGAAGGGGGGATCGATTCTTTAGCCATTGAAATGTTACATAGTCCATGTAATCATGAGGTTGTTGATGGTTTTGTTTTGAGATGGGATACCATATGCGTATCATCATTTCTCTATAATCATCATTATTTTCTGATGTATATTGTTCCATTCGATTAGTATCTATCAAGTGACTATCACGTATTCCAATATGATATGGGCCACTGATATCTGGTAAAAATGAATAATTATAGTTACCAAATATATGATACGTATTTTTGGTTGAAGTTTGAATAGTAATATCAAAAAAATCATCATCAAAAAATGTTATTTTACCAATAAAAATCATTTCTTGGTTATCATTGATCAAATTAATGGTACCATATATTAGCTTGTGAAAAAAGAATCCTTGAAAAATGCCTCTGATTCCTTGTTCTTGGGTATAAATATTTCCTGAAATAACTCCAATTAACGGATTTCTTCCTAGATTTAACACTCCATTAATCTGTCCTGAATCATTGGTTTGTTTTTCTACCCAAATTCCAGAAAAACATCCATCATTCCAATCATTATTATTAATTAATGTTGTTGCTGGGCCCTCATTTGGTGAAGGATGATATGATAATGCAATAACAAAATTTGTGTTAATGATTAACATTAGGCATATAATTGATATGGAAACATTGATTTTTTTCATTTCATTACCAATAATAATAGGATGAAATAATATATTAATTTTATTTAAAAGGTTTGTTCAGAAAAGATGCTATGTTCAAATAAGAATTGAATATTGGTATAAATTTCGGTATTTTTTAAAACAGCTTTTGGTTTGAAAATATATATTAAATCGAAAAAATTAGTGCAAAAAGATTGGTAAATAGTAAAAGTGAGAATGGGGAAAGGGTGGATGGGATGGTGAGGAAAGATGGAT
>CAZWQV010000129.1:0-3755 GCA_964636235.1 uncultured Thermoplasmatales archaeon | reverse complement strand
TGATGTATAATATAAAAAATTGTACTCATTATGATGTAGGAACCGTTACTATTATTAAAGAGTAGAGATTATCGCCATTCTCAAAACCAACAATACAAAATAAAAAATTTGTTTGAAATAAGAATTATTTTGTTGTGTATTGGAACAAGTAAAGCAATATATTATTAAATGCACCATCCATTTCAAAATATATTAGATTGAGGAAATAAAAATGTGTTACGCTATACCTGCAAAAATAATTGAACTACACCAGGACACTGCAAAAGTAGATTATGGTGGAGTAATCAAAACCGTCAATATTTGCTTACTTGAGTCATTAAAGATTGGTGATTATATTTTAATACATGCAGGATTTGCCATAGAAAAGGTTGAGAAAAAATCAGCAGAAGAAACATTAGATATGATACGGGAAATGATGAAATTATCTGAAAATAAGCCAACAGATTCATCTAGTTTTAGGGGAACAGTAAACAATGGATGAAAAAAAAATCCTGCAAGATCATATCCATCAAATAAAAAAAACAGCAGAAAAACTTGATCATCCTATTACTATCATGGAAATCTGTGGAGGTCATACCAATATTATTTTGAAATATGGGATCAGAGATCTACTACCAGATAATATTCGTCTCATATCCGGTCCTGGCTGTCCGGTATGTGTCAGTTCACAACATGATATCGATTGTATGATTGAACTTGCCAATCAAAACATTCCGATCGCAACATATGGAGATATGATGCGAGTTCCTGGAAGCAATTATTCTCTTGAAGATGTTCGCGCGATGAAAGGAAATGTTAAAGAAATCTATGCCACTACTGAGGTTCTATCATTAAAGAAAAAATTTCCAGATATTGTTTTTTTTGGTATTGGGTTTGAAACCACTGCACCAATGACTACTTTTCTTTTAGAGCATGATATCATGGTTTATTCTGTTCATAAACTGGTGCCACCAGCAATGAAATTGTTATTAGATGGACAAGTTAGAATTGATGGATTCATAGACCCGGGTCATGTTTCCACGATCATTGGTTTAAAACCATATCAGGATATACACGTCCCGCAGGTTATCACCGGATTTACTGCAGAGCGCATCCTGCGCGGTATTAGAATCCTTGTTGAATTGATATATGAAAAGAAAAATATGGTTATTAATGCCTATCCTGAGGCAGTTCACATAAATGGTAACAAGATAGCTCAACAAAAACTTGCAGATCATTTCTATATTGCAGATAGTGAATGGAGAGGATTAGGATATCTTCCAAAATCTGGTTTAGAAGTAAAAAAAGATAAATTAAATGCAAAAATTGCATATGCGGATATCATTAAAAAGGTACCAATGCCAAAAAAAACATTATGCCGATGTGGTGAAATATTAAAGGGTCTTATTGAACCGATGGAATGTCCACTTTATAGAAAAATATGTACTCCTGATAACCCTCAAGGTTCTTGTATGGTATCAGATGAAGGAAGTTGTGCGATTTCATATCGATACGGAAAATAATAAAAATGGTAGATTATATGGAAAAAAAGATTATTGGATTATCTCATGGCTCTGGCGGAAAAGAGATGACGGATCTTATTGATACTTTTTCGTTTTCTTTTAGAGGATCATGGAATAATGTTGATAATGATTCAGCAACAATTCAAATTGGAAATAATAAAAATCTGGTATTTACTACTGATTCATTTCTTGTCGATCCAATTTTTTTCCCAGGTGGAGATATCGGTCATTTAGCAGTATCTGGAACAATTAATGATCTTGCGGTTATGGGGGCAAATCCACTTGGCTTATCATTAAGTTTTATAATCGAAGAAGGATTTTTATTAGAACATTTACAAAAAATCATCAAATCTATTAAACACTTATCTGAAAAAACGAAAGTACCTATTGTTACTGGTGATACAAAGGTTATGGAAAAAGGAAAGGTTGATAAAATAATTATTAACACCTCTGGTGTAGGAATAGCATCTGATGAGGAATTACTTACCAAAGAGATCCATGAAGGAGATGCTATTATTTTATCTGGCGGTCTTGGTGAACATGCCGTTGCACTTCTCTCAAAACGGTTTGATTATGAGACAACTATTATTACAGATTCAAAACCTGTTCTTGAAGAGATCAATGCAGTAAAATCATTTATTAAAATAGCGAAGGATCCTACTCGCGGTGGTGTTGCCGCAACATTAAATGAAATAAGTAATAAACAACAAAAAGGAATACTACTCAATGAAGAGAATATACCAGCAAAACCAGAAGTAAGAAAGGTGGTTGATATGCTGGGAATTAATCTCTATGAACTTGCATGTGAAGGAAGATTTCTTTGTATTGCAGAAAAAAAACACGCAAAAAAAGTTGAAAAAATATTGAAATCGTTTAATAAACAAGCATCTATTATTGGAGAAGTTACTAGCGGAAACCAGGTAGTAATGCAAAGCATCCTTGGAAAACGCATACTTCCACATCCAACCGGAAGAATTGTTCCTCGGATTTGTTAAAGGAAATAAGATACTATGCATGAACTAGCAGTGACCCAAAGCCTTATCAATTCAGTTATTGAAGAATGCAAAAATAGAAATATAACGAATCTTGAAAAAATTATTGTTGAACTCGGTAGTTTAACATCATATGTAAGTGATTCTGTCTTATTTTATTATGATCTATTAAAAGAACCATTTGAACTATTACATAATGTGCCATTGGAAATCATAGAGATTAAAGGAGCAATACAATGCAATGATTGCAATAAGAAAACCATAATTGATGATTCATTTGTCATATTTTGTAAACATTGCAATTCAACGAATGTTAGAGTAATCAAAGGAAAAGATTTTATCATTAAATCATTAGAAGTTAAAGGAGATGAATAATCATATGTGTGAAGAATGCGGTTGTCAGGATAGAAATCATACCCACGAGCATGAAAAACCATCAAGAACGATTCCTATAAATCAATCAGTTACCGCTGTTAATGACTTGCTTGCTGATCAAATCAAGCAATTCCTACAGGATAAAAAAATTCTTTGCGTGAATCTTATGGGATCACCAGGCTCTGGAAAAACCACGGTAATTGAAGGGTTAAGCCATTTTATTAAACCATCCAACATGGTTGTTATTCAAGGTGATTTGGAATCGGATATTGATAAAATACGATTGGAAAAACGAAACATTGAAACCCATCAAATAAACACTCATAGTGGTTGTCATTTAAACGCATCTATGATAAATAAAGTACTTTTACAGGAAAAAATTACAGATAAATCATTTTTAATAATTGAAAATGTGGGAAATTTAGTATGTCCTGCAGGTGTTCAAATAGGTCAACATGTAAATATAGTGATTAGTTCTGTTACGGAAGGATCAGATAAGCCTAAAAAATATCCTTTAGTTTTTATGGATGCCCATGCAGTGGTAATTTCAAAAATTGATTTTGCAGTACTTGCTGATTTTAATGAAAAACAATATATGGCAGATATTAAGGATATCAATGCATCAATTCCTGTTTTTAAAACAGAGATGAAGAAAAAGGATAGCTTTAGATCACTAGCTGATTTTTTGATACATGAACGAAATCATATGATAGGAATAAAACATCATCATTAATGAGTATCTTTTTTCTTATTCCTCTTAAACTTCTGTCATTTTAAAATAGTGTTATTTTTACAGATAACCTTTAAAAATGAAAATAAAGAAAGTATAGCGTGAAGGAATGATGAGGATGAAAGAAAAAAATGAAAACCCCTATTTTATTGATCC
>CAZWQV010000128.1:0-3767 GCA_964636235.1 uncultured Thermoplasmatales archaeon | reverse complement strand
TTTACAGCCCACATGTCCCAATGTTTTGTTTCTATTTTGCTTCGTATGAGTCTTGCTATTGCACACCAGTGCCTCCAGAGATTCGGATGAAACTCCGTATATCGTTCTCCAATGTATCGTTTGAGATATTTTCGTAAGTGTTGTGTTGATGTGAATGGTTTACCATTCCTCTGTAGGTATAGATAGTCTCCTGAGTGTTCGTTTACCAAAAAGAAACCAGAATGAATTTTTCGCTATTGTAAAAAAACGACTTGGCGGGTCTCGATTAACTGTTTCTTGTGGTGATGGAAAAGCAAGAATGGCTCGCATACCTGGAAGCAGAAAAAGAAGATTCAAACGAATCAGAGATGGTGACTTACTTATTATTAAACCATGGGACATTCAAGATGAGAAAGCAGATGTGCTTTATCATTATCGAAAAAATCAAGCAGAATTTCTAAGCAGAATACATAAAATCCCAAGAAAACTAGATGTATTTTAGCACGTTATATCATCAATTTTATTTTTTTCCTGCAAAAACCTATGTATTTTCTATAGATTTTTCTGGTTCTGATAGATTATGAAGCTCTCGAATCTGTTCACCATTTCCAATAGCTAGTAAATAATCATCTGCAATTATTACTTCATCCTCTGATGGAGCATAAATGGTTTTATCTCCTCTTCTAATAGCAATAATCTGTGAACCTGTTCTTCGTTGAATTTTTGCTTTTTTAATACTTTTATCTACAATACGTGAATTCATACTGACATGTACTGGCATAATCTCAATATCTTCCATCAGATTGATCATTTCTAAAAAATCTGCAATATATGGCTCGATAGTGTTTTTGGCAATTAATCTACCGACTTTTGCCATTGAAAATATATAATCAACCCCTGCTTTGTCCAGTTTATTGATATTATCAACATCATGAGCCATCGAAAGAACGGTGATGCCTTTGTTTATATTTTTTACAAGAAGAGAAATAAATGCATTGCTTAAATCGCTATCAGTGACTGCTATCACAGTTTTTGCTGTTTTAACACCTGCTTGAAGTAATATATCTTCTGAACGAGCATCACCAATAATATGGTTTTCTCCCATCTCTTTTAAGTGAGGATTATTATCAATAGTGATGAAATCAATGTTATGCTTTTCTAAAGCAAATGCTACTCGTTTTCCAACTGTTCCAAAACCACATATAATAACATCTGTCATCATTTATCCTCCTACTAATTTATAAAATAAATCAAGCTGTTTATCGGTTCCCATAGCAAGAACTGTTGTTCCTTCTGTTAATTCCTCTTTTGATTCTGGATTAATTATCAGTTTTCCTTCTTTCCATAAACCAATAATGATAGTTCCTGTGCGAGATCTAATCTGTAGATCTTTAATAGACATATCTGCAATAATTGAAGAAGATGTTATTGCGTATTGTCGTATTTCCAAGTCACCAAACTTTGCAAATTTACCGGATACTTCAATCATATAGTCATGACAGGCTCTCCGGCCAAGGATGCTTCCAGTAATTAATTTTGGATTTAGTACTCTATTTGCACCAGCTGCATAAAGTGTTTTTACGTTATCTGTTTTTTCAGCTATTGCAATTATTCGGATATCTTCTCGTATGTTTTTTGCTGTTAGACAAATAAATGCATTCAGCTCATCATCTAATGCAGCAATCAATGATGCTGCTTTTTTGATATGAGCAAAATTTAAGATATCATCATCGGATGGATCTCCATTAATATAGGGTATTTGTTTTTCCCTACATTCTTCAATTGTTGATGTTTTTGTATCAATAACAATATAAGAAAAACCATGAAGTTTTAATGAGTCTATTATTTCTTCAATTAATTCACTATAACCACAAATGATTACATGGTTTTCTGTAGGTAGGGGTAGTGGTTTTGGTTTTAATATTGATTTAACTTTTCTTTCTACCCATGGGACCATGACAAGGGGCGCTCCAACAAAAAAAACGGAAATGCCCAATATTACAATGAGAGAGGTGAATAATTTACCAAGACTACTATCTAGTATTGTATCTGAATTGTATGCGCCTAATGTTGTTAGAGTGGTTATAGTCCAACTGAATGCATCAATTATGTTTGGGGATCCACCTTCCATTATTTTTAAATAATAAAATCCTACCATCCCAATGACTATTACCGTGAGTAAAGAACCTAAAAGTAATGTTAGACGTCCTCGTAATTTAAACAGTACAACTCACCACCGCTTTCTTTCTCTCATATCCTCAATGAAACAAGTAATTAATAACATTAATTAAAAAAATAAATAATATATTGAATCATTAAGTTGGGTATATTATTATTTTATATTAGCGTTATTGGTGAGTATACTCTTTTGTTTTTTTATATGTATGAGTAAAAAGTTGTATTTTTGGTAAAATGTGAGGAAATATTTAAATATTTGATGTTATATATACTTAACATTATGTTAGAAATAATAAATATATTGTTATTTCAAGCAAATATTATGTTAGAAATAAAAAATAAAAAGGTGTTAAAAAAATGAAAGAAAAATTAACCATTTTAACTGGAATAGGAATCGCAGCAGCAGTAATCGTGACAATGGCATTTTATCTTGCAAATGCGGGAGCTATAGATCTAAGTGAAATAACGCAAATAATAATTGTATTATTTTTAGTCGGTGCAGCAGCATACATCCTTTGGGATAGAATAAAAAATATACGACAAGGATTACCCCCTCAAGATGAAAGATCAACGTTAACCAATTATAAAGCCTGTTATTATGGATTTATTGCATCAATTTGGAGTGCGTGTTTGGCGCCGATAATATCAGGGATTTTTTTTGATTATGAGTTGCCTGGTCATTATGTAACAGCAGTGGTTGTTATAGCTGGTGGATTAGCATTCATGATATCTTATTTCTACTTATTCTGGAGAGGGAACTAATAATGAAAACAAGAATAAAAGAACTGCGTGCACGATACGATTTAACTCAAGAGGATTTAGCAAAAAAAGTTGGGGTGAGAAGAGAAACAATTCTATTTATAGAAAAAGGAAAGTATAATCCATCTTTAAAACTTGCTCATGATATTGCAATTGCTTTAAAAACAACCATCGATGACTTATTCATTTTTGATGAGAATCAAAATACAAATTTATTAGATGAATAATTAAGTAATAAAAATCTCCCACTCCCCCCTCAAAAGCATTCTAATATAATATATGTTGGCGAAAGTAAAAAATAAAGAGATTTATCACCAACCGATTAGATGATAAATACTCGTTTTACTCCAACTGCTTCAAGACCAAATATAGTATCAAGCTCAATTTCGATCGCATACGTACCCTTTTGCATAAAAATATGTTTTACAAAATTCCCATTATCCTGAAAGGTACCATCATTCCAATCATAATGAATGAATCCATCTGTTAGAAACATAGGCCATAAAACAAGCAAAAATATTGGTCTTCCTGTTCGTGCTATTTTGGGAAATGCGATACTTAAAACTCTTAATTTAATCGCGTTATCAATAGAGTCAGCTTCTTTACTATTCTCTTTAATACCAACATGCAGAGCAGCAGTACTTATCATTGATGTTGATGAGAGCACCAAGAAGAGAACTGCAAGAATGATTATTTTTTTCATTTAAACCCCCTTATTTAAAATATAATACATTATATTAATATAAATTTTCTGTTTAACAAATGAACCATTGAAAATCTAACTGATAATTGTTCAATAACAATAAATTCTAAAAAATAGGCAAATGTCCAGTATGAAAAATTAAGATCAT
>CAZWQV010000127.1:0-3776 GCA_964636235.1 uncultured Thermoplasmatales archaeon | reverse complement strand
AAGTAATTTGGATCGATGGGAGAAAGACACCTAATTTCTTCCTTCTTTCCCCATCCAATTAACTTCGTACATTTTTTACTTTATAACATCGGGAACATCGAAAGCGTTGTTCGAACTTTCCACCACCAACATTTCGCGGTCCACCAAGTTTAGACCAATCATGAAGTCCCAATAAACATTTTAGGTTCATGTTAGTACCTATGATTTTTTATCTATTTATACCTTAATTGAATTTATTTTTATATTAACACAATTAATAATTTTTTTTATTTCTTTTTTATTTCAGTTCATAAAAAATAATTATTAATTTTCGCTTTATTATTGATAATAATATTCCATTGGATATCTAATTGCATATGCAGTTACATAAAATTGTTTTAAAGCATGATAGTATTCAATTGTTTATACAGTTGAAATACTATATTGATTCATAGAATGGTTGTATACAATTAGATGGGATGTGTTTGTATATTGAAACTTAATATATTATTGATAAAAAATATATTTAGTGCACTTTTAGATTTTATTCATCAAAGTAATATTTTCGATCAAATTAAGGAGGTTCAATAATTCGCTTTAATCGGTTATTTTCAGTATTTCTTTTAATATGCATTCTTCTATTATCTTCTATTCCCTTAATGAAAGCTGAAGGGGCTTCACCAACGGATATCAGTTTTGGACGACCATCAACACCATTTACCATCTCCAGTGGTAATACTATTGTGAGTCCATATGATACTCAAACGGTTTTTACTACAGAAGATGATGATTCTACCGAATACACAATATCGGATACTATTGAAGACGGATTGAAATTAGGTGATACAACATATAATTCTATTTTTGTTGGATCCAATGGTTATATCACCTTTGGACAAAGCTACACCTCTTATAATTCAGTTGGAATCTCTGGATTTACTACCTGCCCAATGATAGCAGGACAGTTTGATGATATAGATTTAGGAACTGCCGGAACGGTCTATCTTAATGAAGATGATGCAAATGATATTGTGACTGTAACTTGGTATCAAGTTGGATATTATGAAACACCAACAGATGGAAGTGGTGTAAATACATTTCAGATTAGATTACATGGTCTTGGAAATGGAGATTTTGGTATTGAAATACGGTATGATTCCATTAATTGGATGAGAGGTATGCCAGCTGATCCAGGATCTTACCCAACTGCAGGATGGACAATAGGAGACGGATCTACTTATGGGGAAGTCAATGATTCCGGTACTGCAGATTTTATAACCATAGAAGATGAGTCAAATATAAATCATCCGGGAGTTTTTGCTTGGAATGTTGTAAATGGCGGTGTTATAGACATAAACACACAAATATATGAAAATTCATTAACTGGAACATTTGTTGGCAATTTAACTGCAAGTGATGCAGACGATGCTGTTACTAATTTAACTTTTACATTATTGGATAATGATGGTGGTAATTTCAAAATTTGTCACAATACTGGAACAAGTACGTATTATATTGCAGTAGCTCTTGGTGCTTCCCTTGATTATGAAACAAGTCCTAATCATCAACGGCAAATTACAGTTCAAGCTGAGGACCTTAATGGAAATACTGGTTCTGCTGTACTAAATATTACCTTACTTGACCAGTCAGTAGAATTTACTAATGAAACCATAAGGCATCAACAAACAAGTGTGCCCATACAGACCTCTGAATGGTCAGTGGATATATCTCATTCAATTGGGGGAACGTATCATTGGTGGATTAACACTACTCCCGATGTGGGTAATGCATCAGGAGTTAGCAATATAAACGATATCGCTGCAACATGTCCCTTAAGTGGTTTGCAACCATATACCACATATACCGTGCATGTTACATTGATAGGTTCGAATTATTCGCAGAATTATACGTTTACCACGGGTGCTTTTGTTGGTAATAGTTCGTGGTATAATGCTTCTTGGTTGAATGTGACGGTGGAGAGTAAGAATCCTCGTATTTTGTGGTATGATTTTCAGAAATGTTCGAATGAGTCTTTTGATGGGTATAGTGATATTGATAGTCAGTTTTGGGTTTCGAAGCGGAATAATATGACTGAGACGGATAATGATACGTGGTATCGTTTTATTGTGAATGTGAGTAGTGATCAGGGTTGGGATAATATTGAGTATATTAATATCTCAGCGTGGCATGATAATGGTTCTGATGATGATGTTGATGGTAGTCTTTTCGGCTCTGGTGGTTATAATAGGTCTGGTAATCGGGGTGGTAATAGGAATTTTTATTTGATGTATGAGAATGTGAGTGGTACGGCGTATTATAATCTTACGTATCCGTGGAATAATTCTGAGATCACGGTTGGTGGTTTCAGTGAAAGAAATGTGAGTGATGTGCTTGGTATTAGTAATCAAACGGAGTCGCGTAATATTTCTTTTTGTTTTAAACCTGGTTATCAGTTTCGGTATGCTCCTGGCCCGGGTGATGCTGCTGCTTGGGTTAATGATAGTGTGAATTGTGTGTATGGTATTTCTAGTGGTGATGGGTATGATCCTACGACTCGTTGTTGGGAGTCTTTTGATAATCCTTGGTCTTGGAATTTTAATATCACGGTTGAGAATGCGGGTGAGCGTTGGGAGGAGGGTAGGTATCGTTCTTGGGTGAATGATGAGTTTGGTATTTATGTGTACACGGAGATTGTTTCGGCGACAAATGCGGAGATTTTTGGTGCTCCGGGTGATCGGTATTCCACGAATGGTTCTAGTTGGTATAATAGTAATTTTAATTCTGGTAATTCTGTGAATGTGACGGTGGTGACTCGTTCGAATGGTAATTATAGTATGACGGTGAATGTTTCTGATTTGAGGCATGTTTCGGTGATTGATGGGTTGGTTCCGGATGATCCTTTGCTTCATTTGGATAATGATACCATTTGGGTGCGTGGTGGTAATCGAACGGTTTCGTTGAATTTCTCGGATAATGGTCGTCGGGTGATTTGGTTGTATGGTTCTGGTAGTCCGGATGGTTCGGTTGATAGTGGTACGTTATGGCAGGTTCATGAGGTGAATGGGTCGTGTAAGTTTACGGGTGAGGCGGGTGATGATGGTATGTCTGAGGTGTTTCCGGATCATTATAATAGTTCATCGTTTCATAGTATTAATGGTGTGAGTCATTATGTTGAGTTTGCTTGTGATATTCCATTGGGTCAGATTGCTGGGAAGTATTCTACGTTTGTGTATTATCATTTACGAACCCAACCACATCCTTAAATTAAGAAATACGTTACCTATTATTTTGAATGTTAAAAATATTGGTGCTGTATGTAATTCATTGAAATCGACACTTTATAATAAAAATTCACTCTTATAGACCACGTCATTTTTCAAGTATTTCCATTGCTTGCATACACAACCAAAATATTAAAATTCCTAAAAATTCAAAAAAAGTAATATTTTTTAGCTTCTAAATACAGTAATATCGTTTATTTTATTAAAAATAAGATTTTTAAAAAATCATATATTCTCATATTATGCGATATTAATTTCCCATGTAACCTTTTGTTAAACATTGGATACAAAATACATTAACGGGGCTTTTTTTAAATTCAATTGAAATATTATAAATTTATCAGTACACTATAGAAGGTTATTTTAAATCATTGTAATCCATAACCATTTAATAAATAGATGAGAAGCAGGATTTGAAACCATGAACCAAATAATAATGCATCCAATAGGCATAATTCACACTCCTTATAAAAATGTTAAAGACATTCCAATACAAGGGAAATTTAAGGATGATAT
>CAZWQV010000126.1:0-3814 GCA_964636235.1 uncultured Thermoplasmatales archaeon | reverse complement strand
CCAAAAAATAAATGGTTGGGTTGTTATGCAGAATCATTTGATACAGTTGAAGTAAATGCATCATTTTATCGGTTACCTTCTAAAAATATGATAAATGGTTGGATAAATAGCACTCCGGATAATTTTAAATTGACCTTTAAAGGAAGTAAATTAATAACACATAATAAAAAACTTGTTGATGTGGAGGAATATCTTCAAAGGTTCTATAATAGAATTTTATTGGCCGAAAAAAAACTTGGAGTTGTATTATGGCAATTACCGCCGCAGTTAAAAAAAGATATTGATCGGCTAGAGATTTTTCTTAATTTCATTGATAAAAAATGTAAGAACTGCATTGAGTTCAGACATAAAAGTTGGTTTGATAACGAAATCTATAAGCTATTACAATCATATGATACTGCTTTTTGCATTATAAGTGCTCCCAAATTTCCTAAATATTTTCAGATTACTACTGATTTTGCCTATATCCGATGGCATGGGAAACATGAATGGTATAAGGATTGTTATTCAATTAAAGAATTAAAAAGATGGGCTAAAATGATAAAAGAATTGGGTGTATCAGAAGTTTATGGTTATTTTAATAATGATGATAACGCATTTGCCGTAAAAAATGGCAAAGAATTACTTAATTTACTCGAGATGTGAACATTTTTTTAAATATATTTATCTTTTAGTCAATCCTTAATCGTTTTTAAGTCATGTTTTAAGATAATAGTTATAATTATTATTATGAAGAATTATGTTACGTGAAAATATTGAGTTACTAAAATCTACCATTGACAATCCATTTACCCGGTATTTTTTCTCAAAATTGGGTTATTGTGAAAAATGTCAAGGTAATAGGTTAGAAATTGCTTTAGAATTATATTCAAATACTAGACAACATGCTTGTTTTGCCTGTTCAGCAACTGAGTCCTTATTGGCAAGAATATTAAATATTAGTGGAAAATTTTTTGGTACAAATCAAAATGATCTAAAAGAAAGATTTAAAGATCCATATTGGAGAAAAGGATTAGCAAATGTTATTTCTGGTATTGCTACTTTCGGTGTTAATAAACCATTTATTCCTGGTGCTCCATTTTTAGTTGTTTGGGATGTTACAAAAAAATGTAACTTGAATTGTAAGCATTGTTATGCTGATGCTGGTTCAGATAAATGTTCCGAAATGAGCACAGAAAAGGCAAAAAAAGTTATTGATATATTAAATAAAAATTCTGTTCCAATAATATCTTTTTCCGGTGGAGAACCATTAGTAAGAAATGATATTTTTGAATTAACAAAATATGCTTCAGATAAAGGGATATATGTTGGAATGGCCACAAATGGAACATTGATAACAGAAGAAAAAGCAAAAAAGATGAAAGAATCAGGTATTCAATTCGTTCAAATAAGTTTAGATGGTGCAACAGCTGAATTTCATGATCAGTTCCGAGGTCAAAAAGGAATGTTTGATAAAACAATACAAGGGATTAAGAACTGTGTGAAAGAAGATTTTTTTGTAAATATTGCAACAGTAGCAACTCAAAAAAATTATCAACAGATACCAGATATTATCAATATTTGTAATGATTTACATGTAAAATGGTTTATGATGTATAATTTTGTTCCTGTTGGAAGAGGCGAAGCAATAATTGATACAGATTTAACTCCTTTTCAACGAGAAGAATTACTCCGAAGTCTTTGGACCAGAATTCAAAATGAAGATATTAATGTTAATTTATTATCCACAGCTCCACAATTTGCTCGGGTCGCATTAGAAAATAGAAGTGATGAACATAGCCATATCATCCCATCACATTTTTATAATACGTCCTTTTCTGGTGATTTAGATAATTTAGCTGAATTTATCGGTGGATGCGGATGTGGAAGGTTTTATTGTGCCATACGAACGAATGGTGATATTGAACCTTGCGTCTTTTTCCCTCTAAAATTGGGAAATATTTTTGAAGATAATCTATCAGAGATATGGGAACATAATAATATTTTGCATGATTTAAGAAATAGAGAGATATTAGATACCGCTTGTGGTGAATGCAAGTATAAATATTATTGTGGTGGTTGTAGGGCTCGGGCTTATGGATATACAGGAAATTATCTATCGGCAGATCCGGGTTGTATAAATAATGTAAAACAACAGAAAGCACTTGTGGAAGCAATCATAAAATAATGTCGATATTAATGTGAAGATTCAATATTGTTTTTTCAAAACATAAGCCAATAGCAAGGATATAAAACCTTGAAAAAAGAAGTAAGGATAATTTTATTATTCTAAAAAATATGGTACAGATTTGGAAAATAAGACTTGTAAAAGTGTGTTTAATTGTTTAAATAATCATTCAAATAATAATATCTATCTAAAATTAAATAGTAAATACACAACAATAATTAGTTTCATTATTAATTTAATTTGTTATACTTTTTTTTTCATTTAAAATCATAAAAATATATTAATAATTAATTATATTTTAATTGTTCATTTGAACAATTGTTATCATATAAATTAGAAACATTACTTTAATTGTTTTAATTATTATTAAATCATTATTAATCTAAGTTTAAATCATCATTATATAAATGTAATTGATTTAATGAATTAATTAATTTAAGAGAGGACTATTATGTATGGAAAAAAGAACTTCGTGGAATTTTTAATAATTGGAATGATTTTAATTTCTCTTTTGTTTGCTGGTTGTGTTAATCAGTCCAATTCTAATCAAAATCCAAGTAATGAAGTAGGAACGCCGCCTTCTGAAATTATTACATATGCAAATGAATGGCCCTTAGCAAATAAAGACTATAACAATACTCGAACAACAACTGATTCATCAATTAATTCGAATAATGTTGATACATTAAATCAGGTTTGGTCTTATGATATTAAAGGAATTGGAAGTTATGGTGGTGCAACAACCAATCCAATAATTTTAGACAATAAAATATACTTTCAGGATCTTAAAGCAAATGTAATTTCTTTAGATTTAGATACGGGAAATGAAATATGGTCAAAAATATATAATGATTCAGGAATTGAAGGACCAAATGGCGTAACAATTGGGTATGGAAAAGTATATCTTGCAAAAGATCTTTATAATATTTCTGCTTTGAATTTGACCACGGGTGAAGAATTATGGGCCACAAGAATATCATATGTTTCTACAACTGGTATTGATATCCAACCAACTGTTTACAATGGTATGGTCTATACCGCAACAGTACCTGGAACTGGTGATGTGTTTTATAAGCCGGGTGGAATCGGTGTTATTTATGCACTTGATCAAAAAACTGGCGAAATTGTATGGAATTTTAGTACAGTGAAAGATGGTAACTTATGGGGTCATCCAGATGTGAACAGTGGAGGAGGATGTTGGTATACGCCTTCGATTGATACCACAACTGGAACCATGTATTGGGCGTCTGCTAATCCTGCACCTTTTGCTGGTGCAAAAAACTGGCCAAGTGGATCAAGTTTTGAAGGTGAAACATTATATGCAGATACTTTACTTGCTCTTAATCATAAAACAGGTGAATTAAAATGGTATTCTCAAGCACTTGCTCATGATATTTGGGATCATGATTTGCAAATATCACCAATACTTGCACATGAAAAAATTGCTGGTGTAGAGCAAGATATCGTGATTGCTGCTGGAAAAATGGGAAATGTGTATGCATTTAACCGAGAAACAGGTTGTCTTTTATGGAAGGTACCCGTTGGTGATCATTTAAATGATTATTTAGACCCAATAACACAAGAGACAAAAGTATTGCCAGGTGTAATTGGAGGAGTTGAGACAAATATGGCATATAATGATGGTGT
>CAZWQV010000125.1:0-3853 GCA_964636235.1 uncultured Thermoplasmatales archaeon | reverse complement strand
ATATCTCCTGTTTTAAATTAACATCTTCAAAATGAAGGGAAACATTAGGAGATTTCAAATGGGCAAGCTGAATAGTTTTAGTGACCAGATTTTTCATATAATGTACATTTCGCAACACCACATCAAGCATTTCTCTTATTTGCGGATCCTTTTGTTTCTTAGAAATAATTGGAATAAGATTCAACAATGGGCCAAGAGGATTTTTTAAATCATGACCGAGCTGATTGATAAATTCATCTTTTTGTGCCAGCAAAGCCTCAATTTTTTCCTGCTGTATATCAGTTGTTTTTTTTGTCTTCTGAAGATCTGATGCCATGGTATTAAAAGAATCTGCAAGGATACCGAATTCATCATTTTGTTTAATATCAATTCGATAGTCCAAGTTCCCCTTTGAAATAGTGTTCATCCCATCCTTCAGCATATTAACCGGTTTAATCAATGAACGAGAAATGTAAAATCCAATTAAAATAATGATAAGAATAACTACTGAAAAAATAGAAAATGCAGTAGTTTGAAAAGAAGTAATACTTTCATGAATCTCACTATAATCTTGAAGAAAAACAAGAGTCCAATAACTATCAGTTAAATAATCTGCACCAACATTCATATAAGAAAAAATAGAGGTAGTATTTTCTTTCAAATGGCTCATACCCAAATAAAAAGTTTTATCTTCATCAATCCTGCCTTGTTCAAACAAATCAAATTGATGGAAAATCATGGATTGATTTTGATGCGATAAAATATTGCCTTGTTTGTTAATAAGAACAAAATGACCGGTTTTACCGATATGAAAAGAATTTAATAAATCCCAAAATTCATTAAAATTCATCTGACCTGCAATAGCACCAATCACCACTCCCGTTTCATTTATAACTGGTGAAAAAAATTGTAACACCAGTTTCCAAGGCCGTAAAATTATATACGCATCTGAAACGGTTCTATTTCCTTCCAATGTTTTTAGATACCATTTGTTTGCCTTCCAATCCCCCCGGTATTGATAATTCGTTGATACAATCACATTGCCGTTGGTGTCCAAATAACTAATATCTTCATAATCCGTGTAATAATATTTTGTGGTATTCAACTGTTCTAAAATCTCTTGCTCGGTCACATTTTCTTTTTCAAAAACAGGATTTCTTGCTAAAATTTCAATGGTATTTGAATTAACAGATAAATAATGCTCAATATCACTTCCATAGAATCGAACTACGTTTTGAATGTTCTCAAATGATTTTTCTTCAATGGATTGTTCTATTTGCGGCAATAATAATAAATTAAATATTGATACTAATGAAATAATAACAGAAAGAAAGATAAGTGTTGTTTTCCATTGAATATTTAATTTAATCATATCAAATCATTCATCATTTTTGTTATTCTTGTAGTTCTGACCATATTCTGTTATATTCATTTACAATAGATCCGTGTAGGGCAATAAAATACTCACATTTTTCAAGGATATCTTCGGATGGAAAAATCCAGGGATCATTAAGAAATTCATCGTCAACAAGTTTTAATGCTTCTTTATTGGGACTTGCAGTCCATTGATATTCAATAATTTCTGCACTAATCTCAGGTGTAAGGACATAATTGATGAATAACTCTGCATTTTCTTTATGTTGTGAACCTGAAGGAATAGCAAAACAATCAATCCAAATAGGTGCACCTTCCTTTGGAATTATATAGGTGATATTTTCATTTTCTTCAGCTGCTTTCATTGCTTCACCAACATATAAATGAGCCATCATCACCTCACCATTTACCAACTTTTCTTCGATATCAACAGATGTTTCATATCCTTGGATAATATTTTTTTGCTCTAAAAGAAGTGCCTCTGCTTCTGCTAATTGACTTAGGTTTTCAGAATTCAATGGATAACCAAGATATTTTAAAGCAGCACCAACCACCTCGTATTGATTGTTCAGCATGGTGATATTTCCAGAATAATTAGCATCAAATAAAACCCCCCAACTATCAATATCCTTCTCATAAAAAGAGGTGTTATACGCAACTCCGGTGGTTCCATAAAAATAAGGAATACTATACGTGTTATCCGGATCAAATGGCAAATCCAAATAATCAGGATCAATATTTACGATATTTGGAATATTATCCTTATTTAATTCCGCAAGCCCATTTGCTCCTGCTAAATCTGAAATGATGCTATCAGAGGTGACAATAAGATCATATTTAGTTGGATTACTCTGCAATTCAGCAATCATCTCCTCTTCATCACCAAAGGTGTAGAGCGTTATATTGACATTGTATTTATCCTCAAAGGATGTTAAAAGACTTTCATCAGGTCCAAGATAATCCTCCCAATTATAAATGATCAACTCTGTTTGTTCTGGATTCCTATCTTCAACTTCTACACAACCAGTTACACACAAAATACAAATAAATCCTAATCCAAAAAGTAATTTTTTTCCTTGCATACTGTTCATCCCATCCTGTTAGTAATGAAAAATCATATCCAATAATATTATAATAAATTATCTAAAATTAACAAATGATGAACAATTATAAAATAATGTAAAAATACATCAGATAAGATATCTATTTCAGCAAACTGAACTTGTCTTTTTTAATAATAGAGACTGCTAACAATATAATGGAATTAACAAAACATATCAGAAATAAAATTGAAGGATTCGATGCATTTGTTATTGCAGCAGAATCAACATGATGGGCAGCTTGGTCGCCAACAACTGCAAATATAGAAAGACCCGGAGTTTCTGCTTGATAGTATACTTCTGAGCCGGTCTCAAAATAATAGGTAGTGTTCAATTCATTCCAGCTGTTATTATGATAACGCATCATTTGAACAGTATGCTTGTCAATAGAATTGTTTTGCAACCAGGTTTTTTCAATTGAGAAAACAAAGCTCATTGATTCAATACCTGTTTCCCCAATATATTCTTCATTTGATAGTAATTTAACATCAAGATAGCGATAAAGATGAGCATTAGTATTCATAGGTAATTGCTGGGTGATATTCTCAGGTTCCGATTCCAAATCAGCTACTTCAAGACGAACATTATTATTATTTTTTGAGGGAATGAAATCAACTTGCTTGATCACATGATTGCCATTATTATTCCATGATGTATCAACTGTTATTACCATATCTGAAGAAATATTACCAATACTGCTAATGGTATAATGGTTTCTATTAGTATTTTTTATCGAATTGGATTGTTCCAAAACAGTAGTTGAAACGAGCACCTTTGTTTTTTGTTTATCTGAGGTTTGTTGGCTATTATTTTTAACATGATCAGGTACGGATGCAGGTTGACTAATATTTTTTTCATTATTGTTATTAATAGGTGCTTTATTGTTCTCATTGTTTGCGTTATTTTCATTATTTTTATCAGAGATAACTTTATTTGATGAAGAATCTTTGTTATCCGATTCTGGATTGGATGAGGTGGCATCTTTTGCCATATCATTTGCATTATCTGATGGTTTTTTTGATGGTACAGGAGGATTTGATTTTGATGAGCTATCCGCATTTGGATTCTTTGCACTTAAGGTAGGAATAAATAAAACAGAGAGTAATAAAAAGACAATCAACAAGACGCATAAAAAACGTATTGACCTGGAATGACCCAAGGCAAAATGCATATGATCCACACCAGTATCAGCCCACATCACTGTTATACTTTCTTACTTATTATATATAAAGCTAATCTGTCTATTTGGCTAAAATGAAAAAATAGAACATGGGTCCGCCCAGATTTGAACTGGGGTTCATGGCTCCCAAAGCCACGAGGATGGGCCAAGCTACCCCACGGACCCAGGGTAAAGTGATAACTGGAATCATGATATCCTATATAAAAGTTTTATACAAATC
>CAZWQV010000124.1:0-3864 GCA_964636235.1 uncultured Thermoplasmatales archaeon | reverse complement strand
CTCCAATTTTTTTCACGTTATCTGATTTAAGGGATTGTTGATCCAAAGTATCCGCGGGATTAGTCAAAGCACTATTGGTGTTTTCAATGGTGTCATCAGTGATACTTTCCTGGATAGTGAATAGAGGAATAACTTCTTGTTGATGTTCTTCTGAGACACTTGCAACAGATGTTATAGTGGTTAATGATAACATTGCTATTATTACTATACAAATATGTTTGCTTTTCATTTCATTTCCTCCAATTCCCCAACTAAAAAAGGAATATTTCTATTTATTATCAATAATTTTACTATTTATAAACCTTATCTAATATTATTATAACAAATGTATTAAAAATTATTAATTTCTCATTTGTTATTCTTTTTCTTTTCATATAAAATTTTTTGATTTAATAAATAAATGTGCAAATAACCTATAATTAATAAAGGACTTTGTGATGTGCTTCAGAGGTCAGATTTACTATGAGTAGCGTGGAGATGTTCAATAAGAAAGCCGCAAAACCAAAGTATAAGGCAGATCAGATCTTAAAAACACTTTCCATTAAACCAGGTCAGATGATCGCTGATATCGGCTCCGGTGGTGGTTACTATACCTTTCGTTTCTCCAAGGCAGTTGGGGAACAGGGTAAGGTCTATGCTGTTGATGTAAATCAAGAGTTTTTGGATTATATCAAAGATCAGGCTGATGAAAAAGGACTTAGTAATATTGTCACTGTTCCTATTGCTCCTGAAGGACCTGTTCTTCCCGAACATATATTTGATTACTTGTTCTTTCGAAATGCAACTCATCATATCGCTGATAGAGTGGATTATTTTAGTCGATTAAAACCAGCATTAAAACCTGATGGAAAGATCATTATCATTGAATATGATGGACGAGGAGGCAGATTTAGTTTTCAACGGCTTCATAAGCATTTCATCCCCAGAGAGGTTCTTATCGAAGAAATGAAAGAAGCTGGTTACAACCTATTCAAAAGTTATGATTTTTTATCTGAGCAATCTTTTTTAATATTCTCATCAACATAAGATTCTTAGTAATTTTCATTTCGTTTTTTCAGTTTATCAGTATGTATTTTAGAGATATGGCACTCAGAATAAGAATGAATCGAAATTTCAATAACTATTGTAATAAAATCAATGCACCGAAATACACGTTCTGGAAAAGAATGAATGCCACTATTGATGTCACATTTGCATTGATGTAATTCAAATGAATTTGTGTTGATAAGGTATGCTTCCAGTAACTTATAAAACTAAAGATGAATGGGATTAAAGAAATATATGCAATAATTTGAAAATTCACCGGTATCTTCATGATATCTGTAAATGCTAAAAAGAAAAAATACAGTGCTGCCAGCAAAGACAGCATCATATTGGTGAAATGACCGGTATACAAACTGGTGCGAACGACATAGGTTTTCTTTTTCCCTAAACTATCTCCTTTTCTATCTGGTATTTCTGCACTGATAATAAAAATGGCCATGTATAACATCAGAGGAACTGAAAGAAGGACAAGTGAAATGTGAATAGTTCTTACTATCACATAGTAGCCTAGTCCGGGGATCATCAAACCAATAGCGATCATAGTAGCGATTTCTCCTAAACCTCGATAGGAGAATTTTAATGGTGGGGCGGTGTAAAACCATGCCAGAAGATTACCAACAGCAACATAAAGGAAAAATGCAAAAGAAAATGAGAACAGATAAATGAAAACTAAGGAGAGGGTTAGTGAAAGCAAGAGGCTTCCAATTGAAATATATTTAGCCATAAGACGTAGTTTTGTGTCTTGTAACAGTGTTCCTCCACCGCCTGAAAAAGAGGTGGGAGTGTTTAATGTATCAACCTCGGTATCAAAATAATTATTACCATAGGACATGGAAAGCAGTGCAAATGAAACAATTCCGAGGCCTAATAAAAATCGTGACAAATCAAATGAATATCCCTGTATCGCTGCAAGAAAAGAGCCTAAAAAATATAGAATTAATGTCCCTGTGAACAAATGCGGTCTTGCAAGTGTTACAAGAGCCTTTGCAGTCTTGTTCATGTTGTTGCCCCTTTAGCATTCTAGAAAAAAATAAAACTCCCCCATAAAAAATGCTTTTGAAAGCAGATGAATTATTTTGTGGTTCTTGCGCATTATATTTTTTTTATGAAGCCGGTCTTATGATATATTTGTTCTACCGAGCTTTACTTTTTTTATATGTTCATCTATTACTATTTTAATATTAATCTTTAGCTTAAAAATAATAGAAAAACAAGTTAAAAATAGTTTAACAGACAACATTTTATGTCACGCATCAAGTGCATCTATCTGGTTGTGATTCTAAAAGAAAATACATCAAATTATGTTTCACATTTTAATTTCAATATGGTTTAAAGATTGTTAAAAAAATAAAAAGAAAAAAGATTGGATTATCCGTATCGCCAGCGGAATAATCCTCGAATCCAGTCCATCAGCTCATCCCAGATCGGTCCGTTATGCCCTGAGTCGCTATCCGCGTCAATGATGTCATTATATGTTTCTTCATCAAGATACAGTGGTTGATACGATGTTCCTTGCATTTCTAGTTCTTTTACAAATGCACGGAGATGATTTTCTGATCCATCTAATAAATTGGTATAGATGCGATTGATCATCCAATTATCTGTTGCATCAATGTATTCTTTTAGATCAAGAATATCGATTTCTTCAATGGTTGCACCAACTTGTAATGCATCAATTAATGAAATGCTTCCTTGTTGAATGAGTGAATCATATAAGTCCTGTAGTGAATCATCGGTGAATTCACCTATGCCGTTATCTCCGACTGGATCGGTGAGATCATATCGATCGATCACTCGTTTGATCGAGTCCATGTGTTGTTGTTCACTGGTGGCAATATTTGAAAAGATGCTGTATGATGGATACATCTCAGCAAAGGTTAGATAGACGTCTCTTGCGAGTTTTTCTTCTTCGCGCATGAACAGGATGCCAGTGATTTCATCATCAGTTATATCTGTTGCGATGGCGCTCACCGGCACAATGGATGTAAGCGAGAGGCTGAGGATGCCAAGTATTGCAAGAGTGCTTATGGCTGTTTTTTTCATTAGTTTCATCGTTTTTTCACCTCAATTATTTTTTTTATTGTTGACAGTCTCCATTTCCTGGTCCATAGCCGGTTCCATCACGAGGGCCCATTCCTTTGTGTCCTGTTCCATCACCGGGGCCATATCCATTTCTTTGTTGGCTGCCGTAGCGGTATTGATTGCCGGATCCATCTTGGAGGCAGTTGTCATTGACGCCGTCTCCATCAGCATCAACCCAGTTGTCACAGACACCGTCACCATCTTCATCAACAAATGATTGTTGATCACCTGTATTGTTTCCAGGTCCATATCCTGCGGCCGCAAGCCCAATGGTTGCAATGAGTGCGACCAGTCCAATTATGGCAATTATATATGTTTTCATGTTTCATTTCACCTTTTTTTGTTTTTTTGGTTCGCTGTTTTTTTGTGATGATGGTTTTTCGTCGTTCAAGCCATCATGGTCACAGCGGCCATAGGTTATGGTTTGGTTGAAACTATATATAAACGGTAGGTGAAACTAACTGGTTTATTGTTTCAAATATTGAAACAAACAATAAAAACTAAGAATAAGGATTTATTTCTCAACTGATAATGCATATGAAAAAGACATATGGTAGGTTCTTGTTTCTTTTGGTCATTTTTTTGTTTTTAATTTGTTTTTCTCATAGCATGTTTTGTCTTGCTCAAGATGGAAATGAATCAGATAATGTAAATGGATCAAACAATGGTCAAGGAATGCATGCACAGGGAGATAATGCTAATAGAGGTTTTATGCAAGGATATACTACCGGGATTGTT
>CAZWQV010000123.1:0-3961 GCA_964636235.1 uncultured Thermoplasmatales archaeon | reverse complement strand
CCCAATGATCATTTTTAAAAATCCTTTGCTCAACTTGCATAACACATCACCATCCAATTTATTTTATAATGAAGCTTTAATTATATGTTTTTCCTTTTTTTTAATAATTCATAGGTATTTTAAAGAAATTTTTATAACTCAATGAAGGACTTCTATGAAATTATGTAAGTTTTGCTCGCACCTGTAATGTACAATGGTCTATGGACATATCAGTTGTTTTTCTGGGGTAACTTGATGCTTCAAATGGAGATTTCTGATTTGGTGATAATTCATCTATTTCCGTATAGGTAAAATCTGTTCCTATCACTGTATTACTTGCATCATAGAACGTGACAACTACTTTTACAAATTCAATGGTCGAGGTCCCATAATTTTGAACCTCTCCTATGATGGTATAAATAGGATATGATGTCACCATCAATGTCAATTCCGGTTCCATTGAATTGAACAATGAGCAGGGTTTTACCAAAATTGGTATCTGCTGAAACGATAGCTTGTGGTTTTTTATTTTTTACAATAATAGTGGTATTTTTTTCATTTTCTTCCCTTCCGCTTCTTTATCAAAATAAATGAGATCACCAGAAAAATGAGCAGTATTTCAAAGCCTGGTGTTGGTGTATCTGATTTCTCAGAATAGGTTTCTAGATCTCCATTGATTTGATCCTAAATCTGTTTCTTTGTTACTGGATATGTTATCATTATTTTCGATACCAATAAGTGTTGGTTTTATACTTGTTAAAAAAATTATAAAAATAACAAATACAATGAGACGAGTATGGTTCTTTTTCATTAGAAGCTCCCCCTGTTATTTTTTATCCTCTGTAAATATAAATATATACTATATAAACATTGCCAATTATATTTTATATAAAAAATAAAATAAATTTATTTTATAATCAACTGATTTTATTCGTTCGTTTCATTGTTGCAACTTTATTATTTATTTGATACAGAATCTAAAATAAGTACATGGTAAAGCTTTAAATAATTCTGAGAAATAGAATATTGTAGTGATATTTATGAAAAAAGCGTTTGTATTTTGTGTTACCGCAATTATGATGGGTCTTGTGGTTGCCGGTTCCGGAGTTACCATGGCCTTTCAGCCAGATAAGATTATTGAGGGAAGACAAGCAAATTTTATTGCCTATAGTGCAGCGGGCAATACCTCTTTTTTGGCACCTAGTCCAGTGAATTACACGGTTAATCCTATTTCGGCACCAAGCTATTATCATGCCTTGATTGCATCTGAAGTCATTGGTGTTGATGATTACTATTATCTGCAATAAATGGACTATTTTTCTTTTTTTTCTTTATAGACCTCTATATAATACTAGAATTTTTACTGAATTGTAGTAAAAAAAATTCTTCATTTTTCATAATATTTTTCTATTTCCATCATTTGTTCTTTTAATTAACTTAATAGCATTTTTATTTTCGTTTCAATTGCATATTTATCATTTTTAACGAACACATTTTATTTTAAAATATTGTGTTTTTTTTCAACAGTATATGATAAAAATTACTGATGATGAACAATTGTTATAATTCCTCTTACAATATTTCTAAATGAGTGATTTTTATGTTCATAATCAGGAAAAATAAATAAATTTATTAATATCTAATTCATTGACCAGTTTTGAGAGGTTAAGAAGAATTTATAACCAAAAATCGGGTGGATGATGGATGATTTTTGGGAGGAAATGATGCGAGCGAACAACTTAGAATATTTACAAACATTAATACGGTTATATTGCATTACGGATTTGCACTTTACGAGTCAATTTCTGGTGGGATGAACAAATATGATATGCACTCATGTTACTTGTGGAAAGGAAGAGAAAGTGTGGGTTCCCCGCAGTCATGAGAATGGGACTGATGTGGAGAAGCATCCCTGGTGCAAGAATTGTGGTGATGTGAAAAATATTTCTGATGATCGGCCGAAAAACATTGGTTATTGGATGAATGTGTTGGCTATTATCGCTAGTGAACTGGATCTAGCACAAGTGCAGAAGCGACTTATCGCTAAAAAACTGCAGGCTTGTGAGGATCTGCATGATACCTATGGAACCTTTGGTTCCGCTCAGGAAGAATTATTCTTATCTATTGTTTCAGAGCATTGTTGTCTGAAGCAGCTTGATTTAGAGACCATACTGTATAAATGAGAATTCATTGAGTTACTATTCAGAGATCTGCTAGGTTGAATTGATCCAACCCAAAAACCCATGGGTGGTTTTTGCTTGGAGGTGATAGGAGGATGGTAGATGGCTTAGTGGACAGTTTAAACACAAGGAAAAGATGGAAATTATAAAGATATGAAAAAAAATAAGGTAACTGATAGATCTTCTGATCTGCAACCCTTGGATCAGATGGCTGAACCGGAATTATCTCGTAAGGTGACTGGTGAAGGTATGATCGAGCGTGAGATGCTGGATGATGAGGGGTTGGATGTGGAAACGGTTTCAAAGATGCTGAAGCAGGCGAAAAATGCATCTAAATCTGATAAGACTGCTGATGATCAGGAGCATATTTTGGCTATTATTCCTTGTTTTAATGAAGAAGCTACCATTGGTAGTGTGATTGTAAAAACCCGTAAATATGTGGATGAAGTAGTGGTGGTGGATGATGGCAGTACGGATGATACCGTGAAAATCGCAAAGGAACTGGGTGCCACGGTGCTTTCTCATAAGATGAATCTGGGGAAAAGCGCGGGGATCAAGACCGGGTTTAAATACGCTCTTGATGATGGATTTGATTATGTGATCACCCTTGATGGTGATGGGCAGCATGATCCGGATGAAATTCCTTGTGCACTGGCTGCTCTTAAGGATAGTGAGGTGGATATCGCTATCGGCATTCGAGCAGGTGAAAAAACTGAGATGCCGTTTTATCGTCGGATCGGCAAAAGAGTACTTGATTATGCTACATCCATGGGCAATGGTGGGTATTTAACGGATAGTCAGAGTGGTTTTCGGGTGTATACCAGAGGTGCGATCCGTGGTATTGCACCGAAACTTCGGGGGAGTGCGTTTAGTACCGAAAGTGAGCAATTGTTGATCGCATCTGATCTGAGCCTATCCATGAACACGTTTCCGATTACCTGCCGGTATAAAAGCGTGGGTGATAGTAGTATCACCAGTAGTCAATCACCCACCAAACATGGGTTTAGCGTTTTGGGTTATGTGATGTGGGTGGTGGCTGAGCGTCGTCCACTCTTATTTATTGGTCTTCCGGGCTTTGCCTTTGTGATCTTTGGCATCTTTTTTGGTATTCTTACCTTGCAACTTTATAATAAAACCGGGGTGTTTCCCATATCCTATGCATTGATCACTGGTGTGGTGCTGATTATTGGCGCACTGGGCGTGTTTATCGGGCTACTGTTTAACACCATTCCTCATATTGTCAAGCGGACCCTTGATGAAAAGGAAATGGAGGATTTCGCCCGTAATCATAAACCAAAGAACAAAAAATAAAACATCTGGGTTTACTTGTATTTGCTGGAAAACATAAAAATAGGATAACAGCGTTATTTTTTATCATAGCATCATTTCCTCTGGAAATGATTCTTCATGCGTGTTTGCTTATGAACACAAATAGATTCGTTATCATGCTTCTGCTCGTTCTTCTCTTCCTTCCATACATTCCTTCAGGATGTGTTGCAGATGATGCATCATCTGATGGATCAACAAATGGGACGGATCCTATTCGTGTAGCTATGTATGTTGCGGATGGAGATGAACTGTGGGTGCAGAACATCTTTCAATATCAATGGAGCGTTCATGGGAAAACATACTCGTTTACTCCTACTATTATTTATTATGAGGATGTGATCGGAACAGGCATGCATCCTTTGACACATGATAATTTTGATGTGTTGGTGATTGGTGCCAGCGCCAGGTCATATCTTTTGCATGGTATGTCTGATGCTTGGAAGCAAAACATACGGGATTTTGTCGCTTCAGGC
>CAZWQV010000122.1:0-4023 GCA_964636235.1 uncultured Thermoplasmatales archaeon | reverse complement strand
TAATTTCAGTGGTGATTTTTTTCGCTTCTTTCTGAACTTCACCATAGAGTTCAACTGTTGATAAATTTTCAAATATTTCCGCAGGACTAATCCCTGCTACAGACATAGTATTAATAAAATTGGTTGCATAAGGTAAAAAACGATTGATATTTTTCCCTCGTGTTTTTGCTTTGGATGATGGTAATGAAATATAATATAAACAAATTACAATAGGTACAACGGATGATACACCTAAAATGAGAAATGCGGTTATTTGATGTGGAATTAATAAATAAATTATCACTGTGGAAATAAATGATACCACAAATCCAATGATAAGGTTCATGAGAACCATGGAGTAATATTCCTTGTAAAGCATGTGAATTTCTGCTTTTTCTAGTAATCGATTTCTACTTGTTTCACTAATATTGAATCGTTCGAACATATCTGCAAAAAACCGTCTGCAAAGTCTACTATAGGATGTTGACTTCACTGATTTAATTCCTCCTTTGCTTTTAATAATAAATCAGTTGGGTTTTGTTCATATTCCGCAACGATTCGCCCCACTTCGCGATAATCTCTTTTATCTTTCTGAATCATCCATTTAAGAATGGTTTTTCTATTCTCAAGTTCTTCCTCTAAATCTTCTTCCTCCCAGTTATTCTGAATACGAATGGAATTAAGGATTTTACTACCACCACCCATTTCAAACCGGTCATCGGTCTTAGAAATCCAACGGAATGGTTCCATGAATATTAGTTGATTTGTCTCAGGATCAAGCTTAATCACTTCCGTAACACTAGTCATTCGACGTACTGATTTTTTCCCAATATCAATTGCATTTTGAAACACTATAATGTCCAATGATGTCAACAATGCTCGAGGAAGGCCGATTGGTGGATTTTCTAACCGTTGAATCAAAGTATGAATATCACTTGCATGCACCGTTGAATAAGAAGTATGCCCAGTCGCCATTGCCTGAAATAGGCTATACGCTTCTTTTCCTCGTACCTCACCAACCATGATAACTTTTGGTCGTTGTCGTAAAGCAGCCCGAATAAGATCAAACATATCAATGTCTTTTCCGGTTTTATCATCCGAGGCAGAAAATCCTTGTCGAGTGGTTCCTGCAATCCAATTTTTATGAGGAAGACTAATCTCACGGGTATCTTCAATAGTTATAACTTTGTGGGAAGATGGAATAAATAAAGATAAAGCATTTAGAGCCGTTGTCTTTCCACTTGCGGTCCCTCCACAAAATAAGATAGATGATGCATTTTCAATAGCCAACCAGAAATAAGCAGCCATATCAAGAGATAATGATTGGTAATTTATCAGATCAACAGGGGTTAATGGATTTGCTTTAAACCGCCGAATAGTATAGGTTGATCCTCTAGTCACTGTCTTTGCAAGTGTTGCCTGAAGACGAGACCCATCAGGAAGTTTACCATCAACGATTGGTGAAAAAATTGAGATTTGTTTTCCAGAAATCTGCGCTAAACGAACCACAAATGAATCCAGTTCTTCAGGTGTTTCAAATTGAACGTTAGTAGTGATTTCCTCATATTTTTTATGATATAAAAAAATAGGAACCTCTGGTCCATCACAGGAAATATCTTCAATTCCCTCATCTTTCATAATGACATCCATTCGATGATAGCCAACAAACTCACGGAAGAGATGATAGTATATTTTTTTCTTTGATTCAGCAGCCATTCGCTCTAATCGTTTTTTTTCTTCTTCCCGTTCCTTTTTATTAAATTGTTTGAGAACTCTATCGAATGGATTCGTTTTTTGGACAGATCTTTGTTTCATTGATTTTTCGTCTTTATCCTTTTTCAATGAAAAGAGATCATTAAATGAAAATGATTTTTTCTCAGGCTTTTTTTCTACTGGATAAAATTTAATATCATTATCCTTAACGATTTGATCGAGGGTCTGTTCTAAATATTTTTTACGCTGCCCCTCACTTTCGACAGCAATATTGATATCAGCGAGCATCTTGAAAAGATGTGAGAGTTCTTTTTTAATTTCAATTTCCTGTTCATTCAAAATTGGTTCAATAACTTGATATAAATATTCATTTGTTTTTTTTAGCTGAATAATCTTTCTAGCACCCATTCCTTTATATCCAAATCCTCTTTTTTCTTCAATGACAACATGAGGTTCATGGAATTTTTTCAATAATTCAGAACCGGTTTTTTTTGAATCGTTCTGAGTGGTTGCTTGCATCTTCGATCTTTTTGCCATGGCAAGAAGACCACTACCTTGAATTTCTTCAATCTCCTCATTAAGGATTGGTAAGGATGCTCCTTCATCTTGCTGTTGTTTTTGTATTTGTGCTAATTCTAATAATCCCATCCACTCATCTCTTTTCTTTATGATTCATCTTTTAATATGTTATATTTTTTCATGACTTTTTCATATAAAATAAAATCTTCTGAAGCGGCAAATTCACTGATCACATCTTCAGGTAATTTTCCAAGTAGCTCATCAGTTATTGCTAAGAGCTTTAACACTTCTTCATCAATGCCCTGATTTGTTGATACGTGAGGTTCGTAATCTGCTTGTTGAATAGGAAGTGATTCAGGTTCTTGAACTGGTTCAGACACAGGAATATCTGCATTAAATTTATCTTTTTCATTATGCTCTGATTCTTTCTTGAAAATATTGAACCCCGTATTTTTCGAATAATTTTCTGGATGTTTTTCTTTTAAGATTTGTTGATTTTCATCTGTTGCATGAGGATTATTTTTTGGTTCACTATCATCTTTTTTTGAAAAAAGATTAAAATTTAACTGAAACAACTTTTTCTTTGATTCAGTGTTGTCATCTATTGAAGATTCAACAGGATTAAAGAAGTTGGAAACAGTATCTTTATTTACGTTTGCATCAGATGTTGGTTGTTCTTTTATTTCATCTTTTTTTTGTTTTGAGATATGGATTGGAATTGATAATGATTTTTTTGGTTTTTTTGGGCTGGATATTTCAAAAAGTTCTTCCTTTTCATCAATAGTATTTTCTATTGGTTCTTTGTAATTATCCGTTCTGAAATCAGGTTTCATTGGCTGTTTTTCCAGTTGCTCACGTGGTTCAATATTGAATGAATCCTTTTTTTCTTTTTTAAAATCGTTCGGAGTTGAATTTGATCGTGAGATTGGTTCATTTTTTATAATCTGATCGATTTTATTGCTAACATGATCAAATGATGAAAAAGATGTTAAATGATCTGACTGATTCTCTTTTGTTGTTTTTTTCTCATCTACTTTTTTTATATATTCTTCATAAGATGACATCCTCATCCACTCCATAACAGATTTACATCTACTCTATGAATTATTTCGATTGCATCCCAAATAAATTGTTGAATTGAACGAATAGGTAAGTACATAATAATTTAATAAAGATTTCTATAATATTAATTATAAAAGATTACCATCAGCCTTATAAGTTTTTTTTTGATACGTGTCAAATGATGGATGAATTATTGGTCATTAATTTGGTGAGATTTATGGTTGGATTTGGAATTTTATCCTATGCTTCATTTACAGATATTAAAACACGAAGAGCACCAAATATCCTATGGATATTAATGGGGGTGATTGGGGGTATCTTATTGGCTATTCAATATTTTAGTCCTGAAGGATTTGGATCTCAAACAATATACCTTATCTTTGTGCCAATTATGATTGCATTGGTTTATCTTTTCTTTCAAATGCGTCTGATATTTGGGGGGGCTGATGCAAAAGCGATCATGGCCCTTGCCATACTTGTACCATTCACTCCTTCAATTAATACCTATCCACTATTTGAATCGGTAATGCCGTTTTCATGGGTTATTTTTTCTAATTCAATTGTTTTATTTTTAGCAATTCCACTTTCACTGTTATTATATAATATTTATAAAAAAGATCTAAGATTTCCACATTGTCTCTTTGGCTATATGACATCTGTTGACAAAGCAAAAGAAAAATTTGTATGGCCAATTGAAAAAATTATTGATGGAAAACGTAAATTGGTAAAAATGCCAAAAAGTTTTGATAT
>CAZWQV010000121.1:1923-4045 GCA_964636235.1 uncultured Thermoplasmatales archaeon | reverse complement strand
GTCCAAAAACCGCGATCTTAATGGAAATGACTCCAAATGCAAAATCCTCTCAATCTGGTGGCGTAGGATTTTCAAATGGAAATGCATTTGATAATATCTGTATTAATTCTTTTTACAATGGGATTTCTTTTATTAAACCTCCCTGGTACGCGTTTGGTGGGTTTAATTGCAACTATTTTACAGACATTGCATTCCAATATTCTCCTGAAACAAGAAGAGGTATTACGGGCGTTTTTGGTGATGGAAATACCTTTATGGGCATCTCCATGAATAACTGGCAAAAAGCAACGGATTTGGAGTATATTTATCAGATCTATACTGCGAATATCAAATTATATATTGATCAATGGATTAACGATTATTTATTATTTAGTGGTCCATCTGACATTAACGTTCTTGAAACGGATTGTCCAGCATCATTTGTTAATTTTGAATTGAATGATTCTTTTCAGCGATTTGATTTTTCAAAACGAGGAGTTCATGTAAGTAATGGCCAGTTTTTTGAACAAGCAAACACAGCAACAATTCAGCAAGCAATAGATTCTTTATCACAAACAGGTGGGACAATTTATGTTAATAAACAATCAATTCTTAATAATTCTGTTTATTTGAAAAGTAATATTGAACTTGATTTTCTCGGTTATAAGATTACTTTATCAACCTCATCAGATGGATTTATTTTTAAAAATGGAGTTAAAAATGCTGAGATTAAAAATGCATTGATTAGTGGGTATGGGGGAAAAAATCAAGATTATTTTTTATTCACAATTGCTGATTCTAATTCATCTGGTTTTATCTCTAATAACATTATTGAACATATTACTATGGAAGGAGATGGTTATACTGGTATTCATATTTTAATTAATGGAGTATCAGGGATATGGAATAATACATTTTCTGATATTCATATGTATAAAAGTAATGGTATCTCCTGCGAAATGACTTCAAACGCAATTAGTTCAAATCGGATTGGGTGGGCGAATGGTAATCGTTTTCAGTATATTTGTAATGATGAATTTTACCAAGGAATTCAATTTCAAATCCCCCAAAGCATTTCTATTGATAAAAAGGCAGGGTTTAATTGTAATCTTTTCAAACATGTTTTATATCAAATCGAACCAAATTCACATGATGGAATTATTGGTATATCTGGTGATTCAAATACATTCATGCATGTTATCTTTTGGGATGATTTATATGGTAGGATGAATTCATTTTTATTTATTACAGATCAGGCTATAAAAACTCGGGTATGGGCAGATTGGGATGAAACTGAATGTTTTGATTATGGTATAAATACGGTTATAGAAACGGGAAGGCCATTTTTTGATTCTTCAGATTTTTATTGGGAAGATTCATTTGCAAATCAGATTCATTCATTTTTTTTATTTCCGTTTTTTAGTAAGATTATATCTTATTTTCCAATGTTATCGCATTTCTCAAGTTTTTTTTTTGATGTTATTTGGAAATTTATTAAATTAAATTAAAATATATAAAAAATATAATAATTATATAAATAATATGTAATATATAAAATAAAAAAGTTATATTATATTATAAAAATTATATGATAAAAGAAAAATTTCGAAATATTATTATAATTAATAAAACATGCTAATCTTGAAAAAATGTATATTATATTGTTTTAAAAAATGTAATATATATGGGGGTATAAAAATAAAGAAATTAAAATCGAAAATTATTAAATTTTTTTCCCTTTTTCAAATTTCTTATCCTCATTTAAAACTCATTTTTTCAAAAAAAGATGACATTTATACTTTAGATCCGCCGTTGGCAAATAGAATTTTATTTGTTAGACAAGCAATAACCAACCTCGTTATTGGGAGTGGGGGAGAATGTCCGCAAGATTATTTGAGATTATTTGAATAATTTTGCGGATTGTATTCCCTTATGTTTGATTGCATTGTTATCAAATGATTTATTATCTTTAGATTTTTTCAAAGAGACTTTTATTTTTATTTATAATTAATTAAAAATTATTTAAAATCAACATTATAAAAAGATTTATATTATGAATTTGCATACCATGCGTTCAACAAAAAACTAACATTTATCATACTGGTAAATGATAATAAAAAAACCTCATCTATATGGATGGATA
>CAZWQV010000121.1:0-1823 GCA_964636235.1 uncultured Thermoplasmatales archaeon | reverse complement strand
GCATATCAAAAAGATGCATTACCATCAACAGGTGTTTTTCTACGAGATGTGCCGACATCGAATTGGACATATGGTTGCTCAGCCACTGCAGCTGGTATGGTTTTCGGCTATTATGATAGAACGGGTTATCCAAATATCTATACTGGTCCTGCAAATGGTGGAATATGTCCATTAGATAATCTAGGACAAGGAACTCCAGATAATGGAAATGGATATCCAAATCCAGGTTCCTGTTATATTATAGCAACAGAAGATGGTCTCGATGGAATTACTACACCGGGTCATGTTGATGATTATTGGATTTCAAAAGGTTCGCCAGGTCCAGATCCATGGACAATCATCTTAAATGAAGGATTTGAAGATAGTTTTCCACCAGATGGGTGGATTAATTCAGGTTGGATTGATAGCCTGTATGGATTTGCTCATTCTGGATCGCATTGGGCGTATAGCTGGAGTTCTGGTGATAATTTGACAACACCATTATTAGATTTTGGATCTAATACAGAATTGAGTTTTTGGTATGCTGCAGAAAATAGTGGTCATCCAATGACCTTGGAAGTTTATTGCAATGATGATTTAGTTTTTTCAGATTATGGTTTTACTCATACTGCATACAATCAAGCTATTGTGGATTTGAGTTCATATACTGGATTTAATAGGATTTCATTTATTGGTCTTGTTAGCGACGTTTATGGTCAAGAAATTGATGATGTTAAAATCGTGTCTTATAAAAATGATAATGAACATCAGTGGGCAAAATGTACAGCGGATTTTATGGGTACAAACCAATGGAAATGGGATACAAATCTTAATGGATTGATTGATAAAAATGAAGATGGTGCCACAACTTTATATTATAATCCAAATCCCTCCATGAAATTATACGATTACGTTCCCCCAAGTTCCTATGGGCTGCCTCAAACCGCACTTGCTCATGGAATGAAGTTATTTGCAGAATCTAGAGGATATTGGAATAATTCAGGAACTAATGAAGTATATACACAATTAACAAGTTTCGATGGTGATCCAGGTTTTTCATTTAGTGATTATAAAGATGAAATTGACAATGGATATCCAGTTATAATCCAACTTGAAGGACATAGTATGGTAGGAATAGGTTATGATGAGATTAAAGGCAATATCATTTACGTTCATGATACTTGGGATAATTATGTTCATCCTATGGTTTGGGGCACTTCATATAATGGTATGTCCCAATTTGCAGTAACTGTACTTCATTTAGAACCACCTGAGGAACCATCAATTCCTGTTCTGTCATGGTATCCAAATGTAGAAATTCCTTCTGAACAGGTGGATATGACAGTATATAATGGAGACGTAAGCTATTTTAATATTGAACTAGAAGAAATATATGGTTCACAACATGTAACTAATGGCTCTTATTGGGGTTGGTGTTTTGAGAAATCTGTCCAAATGACTAGAAATATGACTCATCCTATAAAGATGTGCCACAGTTTTGATCCTAATATGCCAGCTGCATTTCAAGGAGTTGATTGGTCTGAAATTAATTATATTATAAATAGAGATGATCTTTATCCTATGGATGCGGTTCAGGATGCTATATGGTCCGTTATTGAAGGTACGAAAGCTTCAACTGTCGCTGCTCAACAACTTGTTAATGAAGCTGAGATGTATGGGAGTTCTTTTATACCTCAAGTGAATGATACAATTGCTGTATTACTGTTTTTAGACCCTGAAGCAGAGTTACCTGGGGATTATCCTTCGGTGCAAAATACCTTTATTGAGGTAAATTTAACGTATACTGCTTGTGGATTAGATTATTGGGTAAATAACACAGATAT
>CAZWQV010000120.1:2512-4052 GCA_964636235.1 uncultured Thermoplasmatales archaeon | reverse complement strand
CGAGCTAAACCACTGACTTGTTCACTGGTGATAGGATTACGTTTATGAGGCATGGTGGATGATCCCACTTGTTTTTTCATATCAAATGCTTCAGCAACTTCACCAATCTCATCTCGTTGAAGATTACGAATTTCCGTTGAAAATTTCTCCAAACTGGTAGCAATATTTGCTAGGCAACAGAGTAATTCATTATATCGATCCCGACAAACAATTTGGGTGGCAACATCTTCAAAACCAAGCTTTAGATGTTTCATCATTTCTTGTTGTAATTCAAGTGCATGAGGGCCAAGGGCTGCACCAGTTCCTACTGCACCTGATAATTTTCCAATATAAATTCTACTTTTCATTTCATGGATACGTTCAAGATGCCGATCAACTTCCATGGCATAACCAGCCATTTTCAATCCAAAAGTTATTGGGATAGTATGTTGGCCATGGGTTCTCCCAAGCATAACTGTGTTTTTATGATTCTTAATCAGTTTAATTAATGCAGATCGAAGATTCTTTAAGGATTGTGACAAACATTCAGTTGCTTTCATGAATTGCAGTGCGTTTGCGGTATCAACAATATCATAACTTGTTGCTCCAAGATGAATATATTTTCCTGCATCTTTTCCGCACACTTCAGCAAGTGCTTTCGTCACTGCCATAATATCATGTTTGGTTTCTTGTTCAATTTCTTTTACCCGCTCAACTTTAACAATAGACACAGTTGCTTTTTTGGCAATTTCCTCAGCAGCATCAGTAGGGATGGTGCCAATGACAGCATGTGCTTTAGCAAGGGCTGCTTCAACATCTAAAAGATACTGTAATCGTTGTTTTTCACCAAAAATATCTTTCATTTCTTTTCTACCATATCGATAATCTAGTGGACATACGGGATCCATGGCTAATTCACACAGGGTGAAATACGATTATGATTAATCATATTTTCCAACAAAAATTAGAAAATGTTGGCATATAACGCTTAATTTGCCCCAGTATCTTACTTTGTTTTTTTCTTACTTCGTTGTTTTAAAACAGAGTCGAACTGCTTTCCAAGATCTTCGGTCAGCTCATCGAACTCACCTTTTTTAATGAGTGTTACACCAATAAAGGCCATGATAATGCCACCGATGGTTCCAATTAGAAGACTTGTTAGTACTTCTTCTACCGATTGCTGCTTTGCACCAAACAATTGAATCCATTTAACAAATTCTAGGATAACACATGATGCCATAGTGCCTATGACAACCACAAAAGCCATTGCATATTTATCCATTTTCAACCCATCCCAATACTCATCAAGAATATAGATAATAGCAAAGGCAAGAAATGCAAAAAGAATTGAGGTTAAAAATTGAGTAATTTGATTATAACCAGGGATAGTATAATATGCTCTTAACAAAACCCCACCCATGTTCAATGCACAAACCGCGGCTATCAATAGTTCAATTTGCCATGGTAAGGTAATTTTTATATTTCTATGAAGAAGCGCGGGAACAAAACCGATTGATACTCCAGCAACACAGCCGATCACCCAGATCCATTGTTGTTTCCA
>CAZWQV010000120.1:1348-2412 GCA_964636235.1 uncultured Thermoplasmatales archaeon | reverse complement strand
GCCAAGAGTTTTAAATTCATGTAATCGTTTGAGAATTTCACAATTATCTTCGATTCCCTGACCAGTTCTTTTTCCAAAACCTAAGCCTGGATCTATTATTATTTTATCTTTGGCAATGTGATGATCTTGAGCAAATGCTGCTTGTTCTTTTAAAAATGATTTAATTTCAGTTACAATGTCCTCATAGATAGGGTTTTGTTGCATCGTTTGTGGAGTTCCTTTCATATGCATGAGGCAAACTGAGACATCTGTTTCTGCAATAACGGATGCCATTGAAGGGTCTCCTTTGAGTGCAGTAATATCATTAACTAGGGTTGCACCAGCATCTATTGCTTTATAAGCAACTTCTGATTTGTAGGTATCAATTGAGATTGGAACTGATACTTCTTTGGTAAGTTGTTTAATAACGGGGATTGTTCGTTTTATTTCTTCTTGAACTGGAACTTTTTTTGCCCCTGGCCGGGTAGATTCTCCTCCTATATCAATAATATCAGCACCCTGGGCAACCATTTTTTTTGCTTGGTGTATTGCTGCAGGCAAGGAATCAAATTTTCCTCCATCTGAAAAAGAATCTGGTGTCACATTTAAGATGCCCATAATGAGCTTTTTTTCTGAACAATCAATGATTTTATTTCCAAGGATTATTTTATTCATATTATCGTTTGTAATATTTCATCTAATTCACTTGCAATGGATTTAATACGAGGATAGTGCCGATTTAATTTTTGAACGAGTAATTTTAATTGCTGATAAGTTCCCATAATTAATATTGATGCGGGATCGCCTGTGAGTTGAAAAGTATGTTTTGGAACTGCTACTTCACCCCCTATAGAAAGCATATCTTGTTTAATGATAATTGCATCTTGAAGGTTTATATTTTCTAATTGAATAACGCGATGTATCATTTTAGGAGTCATTATTGGTATGCTTTCCGGGTCACTTTGAATATTCTTTATCGCTTGTTCTGCATCTTTTTTTGATTCTATATTTAGAATTGTTGGATTATATGTTGACACAATAGAGGTTAATACACTGTTCATATTTCAATTATTTGTACTATTATT
>CAZWQV010000120.1:0-1248 GCA_964636235.1 uncultured Thermoplasmatales archaeon | reverse complement strand
GTAATAATTGAGGCAATTGGGTTGATAACATTGGTTGCGTCATATCTACCACCCAATCCTACTTCTAAAACAATATAATCAACATTTTTATCTTTAAAATATAGAAAAGCAAGTGCCGTACAGATCTCAAAATAAGTTGGATTAAGGTCGTTCAGCTCATTTGATTCCAAATAGCTTTTTATTTTTGAAACGTATTTGGAAAAATCTTTGTTGGTTATCATCTTATTGTTGATGATACATCGTTCTCTTATGGTCTCTAAATGAGGCGATAAATACAGACCAACCTTGTATCCTGCTTCAATGAGAATGGATGAAAGATATCGACATACCGATCCTTTTCCATTGGTTCCGGCAACATGAATGATTTTCATGTTTTTTTCTGGGTTATGAATAAATGCAAGAAGTGCTTGAATTCTTTCTAATCCCAGTTTCATTCCGAATTGTTGGAATCCATCAAGCCACTTGACTGCTTCATCATAGTTCATTTATATACTCACTAATAACCTTCAGAATATAATACATCAGGAAAAACAGGTTCACTATCTTTCCATGTATCTTTTTTCGTAATGAAAACCGTTCTTCCTTTAATTGTAAGTCGTTTCTCAGCAAACAACTGAACAGTACGGGGAAGAATTTGATGTTCCACTTCAAGAATTCGTTTCGTAAGTGTATCTCTGCTATCATCATTTTTTACCAAGACTGCTGCCTGTAAAATAATGGGGCCATGATCCATTTCATTATCAATAAAATGAGTGGTACAACCTGTTATTTTTACCCCATACTGCAAGGCATCACCTTGTCCATTTACTCCTTTAAATGATGGAAGAAGAGCTGGATGAATGTTAATTAATTTGCCAAACCATTTTTTTACAAAATCATCAGATAAAATTCTCATATATCCAGCACCCACAACAAGATCAACATTGTGCTGCTCGAGTTCCTTACTGATACATGTATCAAATTCAAATTTGTTTTTTCCTTTGGGATCAATAAATATATCATCGATATTATGGTTCCTTGCCCGTTCTAAGGCATAAGCTGATTCATTATCACTTATCACCACCACAACAGTTGCATCGATTTTTTTTTGTTCACATGCATCAATTATGCTTTGTAAATCAGTCCCAGTTCCAGATGCAAGAACGCCTACACGTATGGGCTTTACCATATCATCACCCTAAACTTTATGTAAGTATACATAAAAAAATGGTATATTAAACGTCTGTTTATCAAGTGATAAAAAGGATG
>CAZWQV010000119.1:0-4106 GCA_964636235.1 uncultured Thermoplasmatales archaeon | reverse complement strand
CCATATTTTCCACATCATCAGTGGTATCACAGAGTACTCTTCCAATCATGATATCTGGTCGTAGGTCCATTTCATCGATGACTTCATCATATCCTATTTCTCCAAATCGGCTATTGTTATTTGAATCCCAGTTGCAAAATAGGTCCTGTTCATCGGTAAGATCTGGGTAGAAAGTAAGAGCATTGAAGGAAAAGGCAGTACGTTTCTGTTTACGTTGCCTATTTCAGCAGTTGAATATATTGAAAAAAGGTTCAAGGAAGTTGACGTGTTCAATTTAAAATTATAAATATTAATTGGTATGAGTGAACTTTTATTATTCAAGAATGAATTCTTGATGCAGCCGATATTTTTTATCGATTATGAATCATTTTTTATCAGATATCAAACCATCTATGGAGAATTTTACTTAAAAAGGATAAGTATTAATAGTTAAGAGAACATCTGAAGATTTATTAAAATTAACAGAACCAAATTAAAAAATAATGAATGGATTGAATAACATTGATGGTATCATGAAAAGGGATGATCAATACTATTAATTAAGTAATATACTGATTGATTTTTTAACAGAAAAGGAAAGATACAATATGGATACAGATACGCTCACTTCGAAGTCGTTTTGGAAAAAGGGAACTGTTGATATGGTATCTCATTCATCAACTGAATTATCAGAAATTATTAACTATATATCAGATAACGTTAGTACCATTCATGATCAAATATTATTTCTTAGTTTTACTCGAAGTTATGTAAACATGATGAAAAACATCATGCTTTTGCCAAACTTGTATGATAATATATTCATTGTGGATTTTGTTACAAAATACATTATTGATGAAATCGAGGATAAAAACACAGTCTGGTATCGAAAGCCACCAGAGAACTTAGATAAGTTCAAAGAAATTATTATACAATTACTACACTACTCTGATAATAATATCATAGTAATTGACTCATTAAATCAATTATTTACGATTGCGGAAATAACGAATAAATCATTTGATAAGTTTATAGATTTTCTAAATGATATCAATACTATTGATCACGGGATACAGATAAAAAAAATTCTTCTTTTTTATAATAGAAAAGATAGTGTTTTTTCAGATAGCATGGAAAAATTAAATGATAAAGTCATCATGAAAGAGATATAAATAAAAAGGAAAGGGAGCACAGAAGATGAAAAGAATAATGGTCGTAGATGATGAGAAGGATCTTCGTGAGATGATAGATCAACTTCTTCAAATTCAAGGATATGAAACTGAAACAGCAGTAAATGGGGAAGATTTTCTTCAAAAAGTTGACGAATTCGACCCTGATATTATAACACTGGATATCATGATGCCTGGTTTAACTACAAAAGAGATATTGGAAAAACTGAAAGGAAAGCAAACCCAAGCAAAAATCGTATTGGTATCCGTGGTGCGTTTTTCAGAGGAGCAGAAGAAACAGATATTTCAAATGGGAAACATCGTTGATTATATCACAAAACCATTCGAGATTGATGATTTAATGGATGTTCTGAAACAATATGTCTGATGATGAAACAATACAGATAGAAAAAATTGATGAAGAAGTCCTCAATATAAATTATTGGAAACATGCCAATAATGAGATATCGGATATTTTTGAGAAATTACACGGGCTGGTATTGATAACTCATAATTCAATTGATTTTACCGATATGTTGAAGGTTATTCAAAAAATCAATCAGGATGATAACCTAAAGATTTTTTATATTTCTCTTACCCGCAGTTATGATTTTATGAAAATGGCACTTCAATCATTTGAGATGAAAAAAAAGGAATTCTTTTTTTTTGATTGTGTCTCTGATTATGCCTTTCAAGCAAATGAAGATAGAGAGGATGTTCAATTTTTAAAACCTCCTCGGAATCTCAATGAGATCAAAAATCTTATTCGGGAGGGAATTAAAATATGTAATCCAGATATGGTGATTATTGATTCAATATCTCAATTTGTTAGTTTAACGGATCCTAACTATCATGATTTAGGAGAGTTATTTCGTTTTCTGCACCATATAAGGACTCGGTCTTTAAATGCTATTCAAAAAACCTATATTTTATTTTATAGTAAAAAACCAGGGATCATGCAACATTTACCTTTTTTAACATCCAATCTTATTTTAAATATCGAAATTATTAAAGGAGATCCTGGCTGGGTCGGATAAGGAATTCACAAGTCCATTTGAAAAAGATCAAGTTTTTTAAACCGCTCTTCCACATCTGTAATCGAAGAAATTGGTAAGGTGAATTTAAATGTGCTTCCTTTATTTTCAATTCCTTCGCTTTCAACCCATATTGTTCCTCCATGGGCCATGATAATTCCTCTGCATATGGAAAGTCCAAGGCCGACTCCTCCAAATTTTCGATCCATCCCCCCATCTACTTGAAAGAATGTTTTAAAGATATCATTTTGATATTTTGGTGGAATTCCCCTTCCAAAATCTTGAATTTCAAAGGTGATATTTTCTGTGTCGACATATAATCGTATATGTATAACTGAGTATTCAGGGGAAAATTTAATGGCATTATTTATAATATTAATTAAAACTTGTTTAATGCGTTCATTATCTACTATTAACTCAGGTAATTCTTCAAGGACATCTATCTGAAGATTTATGTTTTTTTCTTTTGCGGAGGAAATCATTGTCTCTTCTGTTTCTTTGATCAATTCAGCGATATTTGTTTTTTCAGGTATAAATCTCATGGTTCCTGATTCAAGCCTTGAGATATCAAGAATATCCTGAATGAGATGATCTAGCCGGATAATATTACGTAAAACGATATGTAACGCTTTTTCTTGTTGTTCGTTTACTTCTCCTAGAAGGTGTTTTAGAATCATTTGCACATATCCCTGTATAGATGTCATAGGTGTACGAAGCTCATGAGAGGTGATATTTAGAAATGCTGATTTTAATTCATCAAGCTTTTTAAGTTTTTTATTTGCAGCCAACAGAATTTCTTCAGACTCGTGAAGTTTTTCATTGAATTCTTCTAGTTTTTTTGTTTTTTCCTCTAGTTGAATATAATTTTCTTCGTTTTTTTGCTGAGCTCTTAATAATTCCTCATTTGTCATTTTTATTTTTTCTTCTGCTTTTTTTACTTCTGTAATATCATGAATAACACCAACATATCTGTTTTCTTTACCTGTTAACATCGCTGTAAAACTCACGTTGACCCATTTTTTTTCATTTTCAGATATGATAATCTCAAAATTTTTTGAACATACTTCTTTTAACTGAAATTCTTTAAAACAGGAATACATATTTTCTTTTTCTACGGGTAAAAGGTCGGTCAAATACACAGAAGAATCTTTATCAATTTCTATTGTAAATAATTCCTTAAAAAAAGAATTTGCATAAATAATAACTCCATAATCATCTATTTCAACGATACCTGCAGGTAATAACTCTGAGAGTGATCTGAATCTTTTTTCTGATGTTACTAATTTTTCTTGGGTTGCTAACAATTCTTCATTTGTTGCTGTTAATTCCTGGTTTTTTAATTTTATATCATCATTTATTCGCTCAAGAATTTTAGCTTGTTCCTTCAATTCGGTTTCTATTTCCTTTTCTTTGGAAATGTCTAATGATATATTAGCAAAATATAATGGTTCCTTAGAAATATTATCTTTTATTAGAAAACCGATATTATGAACATCAATTAATTCACCAGTTTTGATATTTCTATATTGGAGGTCCCCTTCCCAATTTTCTCCTTGTCTAATGGTTGGAAGGATATCATGTTCTATGTCCTGTTGGAATTTTTCTGTTATCACATCTTGCATTTTTATCTGAGTAAAATCATCATTGTCAATACCAAGCATCTTTTGCCCGGCTTCATTTAAAAAGATGATACGGCCATCAAAAGATATTAGACCTACGAGTTCACTACTATATTTAACAACCGATGCTAATACCTGATATTCCTTCTCAGCATTCTTTCTATTGGTAATATTTCGAATAATAGAAATTACTTGATTGTTTTTTACTGGAACAAAGCGAGCTTCAAAATATTTTTGTTCACCTTCAAACTCTAAAAAATACTCAATACTTGATATGGCACCTGTTTCTTTACATTCTTCAAAGG
>CAZWQV010000118.1:0-4108 GCA_964636235.1 uncultured Thermoplasmatales archaeon | reverse complement strand
AAATATTAAATTCTTTTGGATTTGAAGGTATATGATAAATGTATTTTGTAGGATAATGTCTCTTCCTATTTTATTTCCTCTGAAGAATCTTTTTATAAATGAAGTTATCTTTAAGGGCTTATTCTTAAAATTTGATAAAATATGAGAGAATTTTCATGGATAAAAAATTAAAAATTGCTGCTATAGAAACATTTTATGGTGGGTCACATCGGGTTTTTATTGATGGTTTGATACAAAACTCTCGCCACAAGATCATCCTTTTTACGCTGCCTGATCAACACTGGCGCTGTCGGATGAAGCAGAGTGCTTCAGAAATTATCCAGAATGTAGATAATCTTGGAGAATTTGACCTCATCTTTGCGACTAATCTATGCAATATAGCTGAGTTGAAGGCTCTTGTAGGCCCAACTTGCCCGCCTGTTGTGTTGTATGTTCATGAAAATCAGCATACATACCCCAGAAGTATTCATCAGAAAAGGGATTTTCAGGTTGAGTGGATCGATTTCATGAATACGGTCACAGCCGATTTTGTGATATATAATTCTGACTTCCATCGCAATAGCTATCATCAAGCACTCAGAACGTTTATCCAGCAAATACCCTTTACAACACTGGCACCTGAATACTGGATAAAACGGGCAAAGGAACGATCAGTCACACTTTACCCTGGGACAGATACTCCCGATAACCTTTCTAAACCCTCTTCTTCGAATAATGTTCCACGGATACTTTGGAACCATCGATGGGATTATGATAAACAACCAACCATTTTTCTTAAGACGCTAATCCGATGCATGGATGCAGGATATCATTTTGAAATAATACTTTTAGGCGAATCACCTTCTATCTCATCGAAGAAATACAAACTTCTTATCAATCAACTCTCTGAACGCATTATTCATAATGGATATGTTGATTCCCGTGAGGAATATTTTTCTCTTCTAGCCTCGGGAGATATAATTCTCAGTACAGCTATACAAGAAAATTTTGGACTTTCAATCGTTGAAGCCGTTCAGTGCGGTTGTTTTCCTCTGCTTCCAAATCGTCTTTCTTATCCTGAACTTATTCCTGAAGAGTATCATGCTAGTGTGTTGTATAATACTGATGATGAGCTTTTTAGTCGTTTGACGACTTTACTTGAAAAAAAGCTCTTTTCGAAAAAGGCTTTATGTCAGAAGTTTAGCGAGTACCGTTGGGAAAATCGTATTAATGATTATGATAACCTCTTTAATACCTTGTCGTTGACAAAATAAATTATGTTAACAAATGCAAAATCAAATATCTTCCTGATCACTATTAATATAAATTAATTCGAAGCATTAAAAATAAATTTAAATCAATATATATTCTAATTGTAAGATTGGACTAAATTATTAAATAAACATATCGATTAATACTAATAAAATATGAAATTTAATTGCCCCAAATGTAATAGCAAAAATGTAAATATCGTAATTGAGGTTCCATGGTCAACAGATGGACTTATACCAAACCAAAAAATATCTCTGAAATGTAGGGACTGTGGTTTTGTAATGCCCATTAATAGAATAAAAAAACAGGATTAATTATTATTTTACCAGTAAAACCGAGTTAATATCTTGTTTACTTTATACTATCATGTTCAATTGATAAATAATAATTGATATTTATATAAAAAAAATAAAGAAAAGAAAATTGTTTTATTAGAATAATGCCCATTGTGATGATGGGCATTGAATTCTTTTAGTTATTAGGAATCAAAGGATATCCTCCAATTTTCAAACTTGGATCACCAAAAAGCTGATAGACTGTGAGACTATGATATTGATCTATATTGTTTATAGGGGAATTTTCAGTTATATATTTTAAAATAGACCCACCATGAGCCCCTCCAAGTGTGGTTACATTATTTTGACCTATTTCATAGTACAAATTAGTTTCCAATTCTGCACTGAGACTAATAGGTTGACCTTCATATCCAATTCCATATCCGGTACATCCTGTGGATGCTATTGCTCCACCCCAAGGTAATAGACATAACTCCCAGCTAAAACAGATTGGTATAGGATAATATGTCCAATAATAGTTATAGTTATCATTTCTATTTTTTAATACTTGTAGAGCGGTTATATTAAATAATCCATTATGACAACCTCCTACTATTACTATTGGTAATTTATCACCATTTGATAATGTGGGTATTTGTAATACATTTAAGCCCCCTGCCCAATTATAGGGATATTCGCCATCGGCCCAAATTGTATCCCATACCATTGGATTACCATGTCCTTCAAAAATAACATACCCGGCACCTTCACTAATCGCTGAGACAATATCCTCGGGGATAGGAACGAGACCACCAGTATTATTATTTGAAGCATAAACTCTCACTGGATCATCAATAAGGCCATCCATGTTATTTATTGCTACATCACATACGTATTCTCCATCAGGTTGACCCTCATAAAGTTCAAAGGTTTTTCCACCAATTCCGATCATTTTTGTAAACCATGGTTTTTGATCAGGACCTGTTGACTCATATTTTATTATCTTATTGACAACCAATTCAACATCTTTTGTTGTTCTACACGCAAGTCTACCATAGTATATATCGGGGGCGAAATCGATGATGTCCCCTCTTATTCCATGATATTCTGCATAGATTCCATTACCATTTGAATCCCAATTCTCAAATACCCATTGCTCTGATGTTTCATCATATTTATAGAGATCTGAATAATATAAATCAGAAATACATCCTTGTTCATCATCTAAAATGATATTTGTATATCTTACAGGAACATGCCAATATTGACTTCCTTCATTTGTATTATCTCTATCTTTTGCATAAATATATGATGTAAGTCCTCCTACCAATAATACATATGTGATATTCCACGTTTCTTTAGCATATTTTAAAAAATATTTAATTTGTTCAGGTTTATCATTGCCATTAAATTCATTATATATATCTTCAGTTGTCTTAAGAATAGTTTTTACTCCGCGGTCATTTTTATGAGTAATTAAGGGTTGAAGCGCTGATGAAAATTCTTGAGGAGCAATGATAACTAAGTCATATGATTCATTATTATTTGTATTTGATTTGACTCCAGGATCTATATAATTAATTTGAATTTTCGCATCATCTATTGTATATAGCAAGTTTGTTTCAGGTGAATATTGGACTGGATGTATCTCAACAATGACAAAAGTGGTTTCTATACCATTTTCGTTTAAACCACATTTGATACTATAATCATACCAATTACCAGGAAATAATGATTCACTATCATAAATTTCTTTATTTTCTGTTAAACTGTTTTGGTTATCATTATTTTGTTGATCTGTTGTTATTACTTTAGGACCTGGAATAATTTTTTCATTAATGTGAGTCTCATCTATTTTGGAAAAACTACAAGTTATACCTTTTATTTTTACGGCGGATGAAAACGTATACGTTGTGCGATAAACTGGTAACGTTGGTTTTCCTTCTTCAATTAAATAAGAATTTGCTCCATCTATATTTAATGAGATATATCCATCTTTTTCATTCATTTTCAAAAGATTTGAAAATGAGATATTATCTATTTTTTGACTTATTTTTGTTTCTTTATTTGATAGACTAGTGACTACTGCTCCACTCATTATAACTAAACAAATTATTGATATCGACAAAATTTTTTTCATCTTCTATTTCTCCCACATATCATGTTTTGTATTATTATCGTTGAAAATTATTTTTTCATTCATATTTTTCTTTCCATTGTCATTTCCAGTACTTCTGTAATTAAAAAATCTCTAAAAAATATAAATATAACTTAAAAACAGTTGAAAACTAATTTAGAAACGTTTTAACTTTTATTTTTAATATTTGTTTTTGTGAATGATTTTAGTTTATTAAATTTAGTATTAATTCATTTGATTTCATATAATTATTTAAAGTAAAATAATTTATTTTAGTTACCTTTGTTTTATAACGATGCAAATGAATATGTAATAATCTGTAAACATAATTTACTAACAATTTATTTGGAATGGTTTTAGTTTATAAAAATTATAAAAAGGGTGTTCTATTAAAATACAATTTAATAAATATATATGATAAAAAAACACAAATACTAGTGATTGA
>CAZWQV010000117.1:0-4177 GCA_964636235.1 uncultured Thermoplasmatales archaeon | reverse complement strand
CTTATAGCAAGTATTATTCCAAGTATTGGTATGAATTTTTTCATGTCTATTATATCCTCCTAATTGGTTAATCTGAATAAGTAATTAGCTTAGTATTCGATTTGCTAATTTACATTAATTAATTATATATTAATCATTAAAATAATTTGTGGTATATTTAATAGTTTATTAATATTTAATGAAAACAAAGAATTATGTTTTTAAAAAAAAATAATATAAAAAAAGATGAAAACTATGAAGAAAAAATCATTCTTCATAGCAGCATAGGTATGAACGCATCTATTTGATTATTTCTGTTTTTTTGTTTTTTTCTCTGATGATTTTTTTTCTTCAGGAGAAGATGGTTTTTTCCGATTTAAAAGCACAATTAGTATTATAAATACTACAATCACCAGGCCTAGTAAATAGAGAATGCCACTGTCATCTTCAGCATTTGTTTGTTTCTCTGAATAGGGTGTTAACACATTGGTTTCCAGATTAATTTCGTAATCCCAAGATGAATCATTATCGCTATCAATCAGACAGTAAGTATCATTTACATTTTCAATAGCACTTATCTTATTGGTTTCTAAATCTTTAAAAGAATCATAGACACCATCACTGTTTGAATCGATAAGCCATCCATTTATTTCACCACCAATCTCCTTGATATCGATCAACATGGTAATACGAACGGTTTCAGATCGAGCATTCTCGTTATCTTCTGCAAGTACTTTAACAATGTATTTTCCATAGGACGACCATTGATGAGTTGTTTCATATGAAATACTACTATTCATGTAATCAGAAATTGTTTTTTCCGTTCCATCATCCCAATCAAATACATATCGTATGGTATCGTTTTCATCTTCATCTATAGCAACCGCTGAAAAACTAACTGCTGTGTTTTGATGCGTATTTGTGGTATCTTCTGTTACCATTAATTGACTTGGTGGGTTATTACCGGGTGGATTTATGCTAATATCAACAGAGGCAGTATCTGATCCGCCTTGTCCATCATCAACAGTTAATGTCACTAAATATACATCAGGTGTAGAATAACTATGAGTGGTTTTCATACTAGTGCTTTCAGATCCATCACCAAAATCCCAATGGTATGTTAGGGTATCATCATCTTCATCAGTACTTTTTGATGCATCAAATGAAATAGCTGTATCAATAAATTCAACCTTTGAAGATACTTCAATAACTGCCACAGGATCTGTATTTTCAACGATTACGGGAGGGGGAACTCCTCCTCCACCACCTGTTGAGCCACCACTTGTTCCACCACCATTGTTATTGGTATCATCATCTCCATCATTATCATTTCCACCATCATTTGTTGCTTCAGCAAGTGTTATTGATCCATCATCCGTTATTTGTGGTAACAGAGTACTGTTGTTATCATATACCTGTACATCGGTAAAAATAATCGAGCTTGTATCATCAACAACACTTCCATCAGCAGAAGAAAATTCTAACCCACAGAGGATTTTATTACCAGTAATTCCATTTGATCCATAATAATACGCATCAATTCGAACGTGGTCATTAGATTGATAGGGAAGTACCATGTCAAATTCAGATATGGTATCATTAATATCATCCAATGTAACAACTGCAGGGTCCCAGCTTATATTTAGTATTATATAACCAACAGAGGATAATGTACTTAAATTCACATGTACTAAACCAGTTTCATCAATTGGCATAGTAATATCATTTGCGTATAAATTGACATCATCTGTATTACTTGACTGGGCTTCCACTAAAGAGATAGTTCCATTATTTTTCACATGGTCTAACGTATTAATTGAAACATTCCATAATATACTTTTATTTATATCTAATACGGTGGAATCTCCAACAACAGCTTGATCTGCTGGTTTAACGTCAAGACCACAGATCACAACATTTCCTGATATTCCAACATTGTCAAATCGGTATGCTTGTAATGAGAGATGACCACTATTTGTATTTAGATTGGAGAACACTAAATCAAAATCACTGACTGTATCATTTATCTCATTTATTTTAATAACTGCTGGATCCCAAACAATTTCTAAAGTTACAAATGCAAGTTTTTCAACACCAGTTATATTGATTAATGATAAACCTTCCTCGTTTAACTTAAGGTCTTCATCATCGATGAAAACAACTACATTTCCACCATCATCCTCTGTTATATTGACAATTGCTGCTTGTGAGATGTGTTCTACCTCATTACCTGTTGAATTCCAGAGAATACTGTTTTCAAATAGCACATTACAGGAATCACCAATATCAGCAGTATCTGTTGCCTCACAAATTAAACGACAGACTACGATATTATCTCCATTAAGTGGTTCATCAAATGAATATGCATCAATTCTCACTCGTCCTTGATTGGCATGAATTTCTGAAAAAATAACATCAAAATCACTATTGGTGTCATTCACTTCAGAAACAGTGATAACTGCTGGATCCCAGGTAATATTAATGGTTAAAAAAGCTAAATCATCGATACCACTGACATTTACATAAAAAATTCCTTCTTGATTAATCGGTATTTCAATATCGTTTCCATAAACAACGACGTTATTGCTCTCACAATATGTCTGTACACTGATAATTACTATTATTGCTAAAATAAAAATAAATGCACTTGACAATATTTTTTTTCTTTGTATGTTCATCTTTTCTCGACCCCCACTAAAGTGTAAAAAAAGAGAATATGGATGATATTTATATAATTTTCCAATTATCTAAATCATCCAATTTTATTATTGTTGTGTTTTTCGTCTAGCTGTTAATTACCTGCATACCAAGTAAGTAGACATCAGCTTGATTGATGATACCATCATCATTCATGTCAACATCTGCTCCTGGTGGAATTCCTGGCGGATTTGCACCATATTGGACCACTGCCATTCCAAGAAGATACACGTCAACTTGATTGACAATACCATCTATATTGAAATCTCCTTGATCATAGGAGCTTCCACCACAGTTGATGCTTGCTGTACCATCTATGAGCTCAACGGAATCTACCTCAGTTTGGGTTTGTCCAGTCCATAGTTGACCATTCATAAGGTCAAGTAGCGTTGAATCACCAGGATTGCCAACTGGTATTAATTCAATGGTGGCAATATCAACGGGTCCTGAATGTCCTGGCCAATATTTGTAGGCGTCAAAGATAATGAAATCATCTCCAGAACTACTTTGGATAACATCCCATTGTCCAGATCCAGATCCTTGATTTTTGGTAACAGTTCCCGCATTGAATTTGGTGTTATCCCATTCTAATCTAACGTGTGCTATGGTAACATCATCTGCATCTGGGATAGATATGGTTACTGTTCCTGGATCTTCACAGGTCACAAGGTTTGATATTGCGATGGTCATATCACAGCATCCTCCACCGCCACCTGTTTGAGTGACAGTTATTTGTTTGGTGCATTGACATGTTTGACCTTCTGAGTCAGTTACTTTTAAACCAATGTTTTTCACACCTGCTGTTGACCAGCTATGGCTAATGGTTTTTCCAACTGCATCATCAAATACTGAGTCTCCATCAAGGTCCCATGCATAGGTGTAACTTGGGGTTCCACCAGTTGCATATCCTGTGATAGTTATGGAAGTTCCTTCAACCACTTCAGTTGCTGATACAGTAATCCAGCAATCATCGATAACTGGTGGTGGAGTTTCATCACATACTTGGTTGACAAATAATCCAGTTCCAGTTGTTCCGTCAAATTCAAAGGTCATTTTTGGTGCATAATCAAGACCGTTTCCTTCAGATATATCTGGAAGGATATATTGTAGGAATATGTCAACTATATCATGGGTTTCTAATGGTTTACAGATATCCCATGGATATTCATCCCAGCAGTTTTGTGCAATCCATGATGTTGCTATGAGATATTCATTTCCATCTGGATATTCATATCCTGGAAGGTCTTCATACCATTCTGGTATATCATCAGGATCGTACATCGATCGTCCATCTGGTAATTCTTGATCAATTAATGCAAATTCAGTGTATGTGTTTGGTTTAGTATAAACATTCCACCATTCCCAGTCTTCACACATATATTCATAGGTGTTCAGACGTTCGGCAAGGCTAGTATTGAATCGTTCTTCGATAGTTTCATCTACCCATGCAAATTTAAGTGGGCCAACATCTCCTGCAAGTAAAATTCCTTTTAATGGTATT
>CAZWQV010000116.1:0-4189 GCA_964636235.1 uncultured Thermoplasmatales archaeon | reverse complement strand
AACATCCCTCTTTTTGATACAACTATCATTCAAGCAAAAGCAGCAGCAGAATTTGCTTTACTCCAACAATAATAAAAAAAAATTATCAAATTTATTGTTGACAGCTAATCTGATATAGTAAGATTTATAAACCCTGAATCTGTTAAAAAATCATTGGAGGGTTTTTAAGATATGAAAAAAACCATTATGGTAGGGAGTATAATTGCTTGTTTTTTAATGCTGATGATACCAAATATTTCAGCAGTTGAATATACAACAGCTGAATCATTATTAAAAGAAAAAATTATAACATCAAATGAAAATCAAATAATAGATTTCAATAAAAGAATATCAAACACTAATTCTAAGATCATCGTAAATAATATCCTAAGTATCATTCAAACATTACAAAATAATTTCTTCAATAAGATTCTAACTATCTTTGTAATCATTTATTCCATAATTACAACAATTATTGGAGTAATTATCAGCTCATATCTTTCTGATTACGGATTATCCATTTGGTCTGAATTAATGACAAACTTTATAGGGCCAGAAGGTCCACAAAACATAATCGAACTAATGATCTCTATAATATCACTTGTATTTATTCTAGAACTATCAAGTTTCATTTCCTTAGCACCATATATTTTAATGTATTCACTTTTAGTTAAAAAGGGTGTAGATAGCAAAATAATTTTCTTTTATATAGCTGCAGGAACAATAACTGATTTTATAATGATTATTCTTGAAAAATTAAACATATTCAATCCAATTAAAGCTAATTTAGTATCAAATTAGAAATGAATTGCCTACCTAATATCTAGAACTAATCTAATAAAATCAGAGATTCACTCAGATTAGTTTCAATTAATTGTAGATATCTATCCTTTCGGTTCGTTCTGTAACTATCAAAAACAGTCGCATAATATAATTTAAGAAAGATTTAAATTCATTAAGACCATTACTTGTATTGGAGGGAATTCCTTGAAAAAAATACTAGCCATATGGATACTTTTTATATTAATGTCTTCAGGTTTATTATTGATTAAGGCAGAAACTAATGCAGCAAAGACACTCTATGTTGATGATGACAATACTAATGGTCCTTGGGAAGGTACATTAGAAAATCCATATAATACTATTCAAGATGCAATTGACCACGCGAGTAGAGGAGATACTGTATCTGTTTTTAATGGATTATATGTAGAAAATATTCTAGTAAGAGTATCAATTTCTATCATTGGTGAAGATAAAAACAATACTATTGTTGATGGAAATGGAAAAAAAGATGTATTTAATATTACTGCAGATAATGTTGAAATAACCAGATTTACAATTCAGAATAGTGGTAAAAAATATTTTTTTAATAGATATAAAATGGCAGGTATCAAGATTAGGGCTAATGATGTCTCTATTTATGACAACAATATAATAAATAATAAAGGAAGTGGAATTGCAATTTATCAGATTGGCTCATCAAAGAAATCAACTGGATTAAGTATTGAACATAATAACATTATAGGCAATGATATTGATGGCATCTCTGTATCTGTTACTGATGGCTTACATATTGATTATAATACTATTCAAAGTAATGAATATGGAATCTTTCTATCAGGTGGATTATCGGCTTGTTATATCACAGGTAATTTGATTTCAGATAATAACTATGGTATTTTTTCATCTACCACCGTTAAAGATTGCGCAATTTCCTCAAATGTCATTGAAAATCATAAATCAAAAGCAATATCTCTTTTATGTGAAAATACTATTATTTTTAATAATCATATCAATGGTGCATTAATTGGCGTTGATCTTTTTAAAGAATGGAATAGATTTAGCAATCATATTTGTAATAATAATATTCTAAACTGTAAAATTTGTGGATTTTTTGAACAGTATGTATTTCATGATTTCTGGGATGGAATTCCAAACTGCTGGGAATATAATTATTATGGTATAAGTCAAGATAAACCGAAATATATATTTGGTAAATTGCTTGGTTTTGATAAAATTAAATTCATTCCTTGGATTGAAATTGATTGGCATCCGGCTAAAGAACCTTATTCTATAAATTTATATAAATAGCACGTTTATCAAATGGAAATATAACTACAATTGAAATCATGGTTATTAAATAAAAAAATATATTTTTCAAATTTTATGGAGTTATTTCATTGATTCATATTGATATTTTTTAATTTTTTAGATGAAACAACAAATTTTTCTGTAAAAAATACGTTTTGTATTATAATATAATAATTAGTTTAATATAATCTTCCCAAGGTATTACTACTGTAATAATATAGTGGATTTGAATGAATTATTAGGAGCATATATCAAAATTATAATTTTGATTTTCTAATTTGTCTTCTTGAATTCATCGCTACCCCTCCACTTTCCCATTATTACTACCAACAAGGGGGCTAAATGCTATATGATAAATAAAAAACAACAACAAATAAAAAGAATTTTGATAGGAGCAATTGTTTTATCTTTAGCAATTGCAACTATACAAATCAGCGCAGTTGAAAACCACAAAGAGATAAACCTTTTTCCTATCGAAAAAATAAATGATTTTAAAGCAACTAGAAAAGTAAGTGATATGAACAACCAACAACTGGTAAACAAGCAATTATATCAAGAAATTCCAAAAATTGCCGCCTGTGCAAACACACCAATTCTGTATTCTGATATCGATTGTCAACATCCTGCTATCGCATCAAAAGGAAATAACATGCTTGTGATGGCAGAACATATTGAAAATACTTTTAATTCTGATTTGATCATGACCTATTCTTCAAATGGTGGTACTACTTGGTCTGAAATTTCAGGGTTTTCAACCGAAGAATTTGAATCAAATCCCTGTATAGATTATTGTGAAGATGCTGAGTTTCAAGCATTTGGATCTTATTTACCAGATCTGTTAACCCAAGAGATCCCTTTAGTTTATTTTCCAAGTATGACCGATCCGGAGGCGAGCTATAAGACTGCTGAAGGATGGACATTATTTGTGTTAACTGGTGGTTCATATACAGATTTTTATGACATTGATGTAGCGGGATATCCCCATGGAAACAATGCCCCAACACCTGATTTTCATGGAATATTAACCCTCATTTCAAACTCAGATGATTCAGGAGATGGAACACTAGAAAACTTCTGGGAAGAAGAAGATATGACTGTCGGTGCCTGCTACTTATCATTTTCTGAAGAATATGGATCTGGAACGTTTGGAGATACCATATCTGTCGATATTGATATTTCAACTGAAACATATTTTGAAGCAATGGAATTATATGAAGTACCGGATGTATGTGAAGCAGGAGTGTTCTTAGAATACTGCTGGGTTGAACCAGGAAACAGTCAATGGTGGGCAAATGACTGGCCAGTGTTTGTTTTTGAAGGAGCAACAAATCCTGATTTAGCAGCAGAAAATGGTAATTGCTATTGCATTTGTGAATTTAATGGAGAAATCGTTTGTTACTATAGCCATGATAATGGTGAAACATTCGAAACATCGGTTGTTTCAACAAACGGTAATTATCCAAAAGTATCTGTGATTGGTGATACTGTAATCTGCTCTTATATCAACAATGGAAATGTATATTCAGCTATCTCAGAAGACAAAGGAATAAATTGGGAAAACTACGCCGCAGTAAATACACAAAGTGGAAGTGTTCTATCCGATGAATTCAGCATTGATATATCCGAAACAAATCTAGTATGGACAGACACAAGAGAAGATACATATCAAATATTTTTTGATAAAGCAGGAGATGTTTCATATCCAATTATTGAACTAGAAAGCATAACCGGCGGCTTTGGTGTTTCAGCAACAATTAAAAACACAGGTTCTGCTCCCGCAACAGATCTAGATTGGAGTATCGAATTTGATGGTGGTGCGTTTGTTGGTGCGGAAAAAACAGGAACAATTAACACATTAGCTGAAGGTCAGACTGAGACCATTTCATCTGGTTTTGTTCTAGGATTTGGAAGTACAGAAATAACCATTACTGTAGGAAGTATGGTTGAAAAACGAGATGCAAATATCTTTTTGTTCTTTATTTTAGGGCTATAAATAAGGCCCTCTTTTTCTATTTTTTATAATTATTCAATACGTCCCATTCAATCATATTTTTTCTAATCTCTCGATAAAGTAATATGTATTATAAGCCATTTTATTTTCCATTCTAAAATGCTTCAT
>CAZWQV010000115.1:0-4227 GCA_964636235.1 uncultured Thermoplasmatales archaeon | reverse complement strand
TATAAAAACATTTTCTCCTTTTGTTACAATTTATTAATGAAAATTATAAATTATCAATATAAAATTAACAAATCTTTTCATTCAATTAGATAAACTTAAGAAAACACAACTTAGTAATGGAAATATTTAATAATATTACCTTATTAATAGGAAAAAATATTTTATCTTGTGATGTCGTGAATCCTAAAGAACATAATCAAAGAATGAGGAATAATGATTCCTATCAATCATATGAAAATATGCGTCTTCGAATGCCAAAGAAACAATATAATGAAATGTTTGCCTTAACTGAAAGACTGATGGGGGGTTCAAGATTGAATGTTATCTGTTCAGATGGAAAAGCAAGACTCGCAAGGATTCCCGGAAGGATGAAACGCAGAGCGCGTGTAAGAGCTGGAGATCTTGTAATTATTAAACCATGGGACATTCAAAATGATAAGGCTGATGTAGTATACCGATATACCAGAACACAGGCAATACTTCTAAGTAGAAGAAATCTTCTTCCTGAGGAAATAGATGTCTTCTGAAGAACCTTATTTAGATAAAAAACAAAACAAAAAGATTGATGCAACCATTCAACGCATCATAGCAAGAGATGGAGTTGATAGAAAGACACTTGATGAAGTCTTTGATACATCAACTCTTTTGAGTATTGAAAAACTGATATCAGATAAAATAATTGATTATGTTGATTTTCCAATTTCTACCGGAAAAGAAGGGAATGTTTTTTTAGCCATAACACCGGATGATAAAAATGTAGCCATGAAAATATTTCGAATTTCCACAGCTACTTTTAAACATATGAATCAATACCTTTTAGGTGATCCACGTTTTCTATCTATTCATAAATCTAGAAGGGATATCACCTATGCATGGACTTCAAAAGAATGGAAGAATTTGCAACTTTTATCTGAGATTAAAGTGAGGGCACCAAAACCAATTAAAAAAATCAACAATGTGCTTGTGATGGAATTTATTGGAGATAAGAAAAAACCAGCACCCTTATTAAAAAATATTGTCCCTGAAGAACCAGAAAAAACATACAAAGAAATTATACTTATGATTAAAAAAATGTATACGAAAGCAAAATTAGTTCACAGCGATTTAAGTTCATTTAATATTCTATATTTTCATCATAAACCCTATATTATTGACTTAGGACAAGGTGTACTTCTTGAACATCCAAATGCTGATCTATTCTTGAAAAGAGACATTCACAATATTATCAGTTATTTTAATAAATATAAAGTTCATGCTGATGAACAACAGGTTTATGAAGATATCACTGGAAAAAAATGGATGATTTAACAATGAGATATATACGAATACCAATGGATCGAGTGGGCGTTCTTATTGGCCATAACGGTCAAACAAGAAAAAAAATAGAACGATTAACTGACATCAAGCTTGAAATCGACTCAGAAACAGGAGATATTCATTATAATGAATCTGATATCGAAAATCCTCTAAAAATTTTTCAAATTGAAAATATTATTAAAGCAATTGGAAGAGGTTTTTCTCCAGATCATGCGTTAATTTTACTAAATGAGGATATGGACTTATTTATTTTTGATATTCATGATTATGTTGGAAAGAGACCATCACATGTACATCGGTTAAAAAGTAGAATCATTGGAAGAAATGGTAAAACGAGAACTGTTTTAGAAGAATTAACTCAATGTTACATCTCTGTATATGGTCATACCATTACAATTATTGGCAATATTCTATCAATTGATATCTGTAAAAAGGCTATTGATAAACTTCTTTCTGGCAGTAAACATGCCACAGTATATCATTATGTGGAAGGAAGTATGAAAAAATTGCGAAATGAAAATTTATTATGATAAAAATCAATAGTTAATCTTTTAATAGGGAACTGTATTCAGAGGTAAAACATAATAGGTTTGATTTTAATTATTTGCCGTCTTAGCTCAGTTGGTGGAGCACTCGGCTGTTAACCGAGCGGTCGCCGGTTCGAGTCCGGCAGACGGCGCTATATTTTTTGTTACCTTATTATAAGGCATAATTGGTAACATCAATTAATTCTGCAGGGGAGAATAAAGGGTAATAGAATTAGAACCAAAAAAAAAAATTTCTTTATCCTATTCCATGTTATTTAAGTAAAAACTGAATCGACACTAAATAAACTTTGTACAAATAAACATTTATAATGAAATAAATTACAATTTGTTCAAAATACTAATAATAATCATAATATACTAACATAAAAATATTATTATTGTGGTAATACGGCGTAGCGGACGCTTATGAGAATACATCAATAAAAATTGATAATACCCCATTTAGGTTAATTATGACCTCTCTTGTTTTCATAGGCTACCCATCCACTACCCTTTTATTACCATGTAAATAGGGGGTAAAAATAACAATGAAAAAAAATCAAGGAATAAAATGGGTAATCTCAGTATTATTAGTTACTATATTGTTAACTAGTACACTCATTTTACCCGCAGAAGAAGCAGATAATAGCTCAATAGATACCATTAAAGACCTTCAAATAAAAACAATACCAACCAAATTTACTGTCGCACCAAAATCATATACCTTAGAAAAAGTATCAAATGGAATATTTCAAAAGGATACTTCATATCAAATGCTTGGAATTGATATTCCAGTAATGGATTTTGGTGGAATAGATGTGTTAAATCCTAGTCTTGCAACAGATGGTGGTGCGGGTGTTTGTTTAGCTGGAGAAGTTTATGAAGGAGCATTCGATGCAGACATTCATTTTCGAACTTCTGTTGATGGCGGTAGTACATGGCTTCCAGAAGATGGAACAATTTATTTTGATCTAGCAAGCGCAGGATTTATCCCTGAAAAACCTGTTGTTGATTTTTCGGGAGATCTTGGTGGAATTGGAACATATCAACCAGTTGGTGATTTATCCATGCCTCAGTTTGATATGGATAGTATAACAGATTGGGATGCTGGAAACGGTTGGACCTTGCTTACCTGGAATACAGATGATATGGTTGATATTGATAGCGTTGATGCTGCGGGATGGAATAGTCAATATTCTCCAATCGCAGAATTTTCAAAGGGAATTCTTGGTTATTCAGGAGATGATGATACCACTACAAACGTTCTTCATCTACTTTGGTCGAATAGTGAAACAGGTGGAACAAGTCTATGGACTGGCGATGGCGATGCCGATTATGAATGGGAACATATCAAACTTGATAACGATCTTTCAACTGGAATGCACTATGAAGCGTATGAAATCACGTCAAATCAAGGTGAACATGCCCCAGGTGTTGAAATTGATTGGGCACAACTTGACGGAACCGATGATTGGTGGCAAGGAGATTGGTATAGTACCTTAATTGAAGGAGCTACTACACCTGATATTGATGCTGCAAATGGAAAATGTTATTGTGTCTTTGAATTCAATGGTGGAATCTCATGTGCTTTTACAAATGACAATGGCAATAATTTTAATACAATTGAAATTTCATCAACTGGAAATAACCCTCATGTTGCTATTGCTGGATCCAATGTTATCGTTACACTGATCAGAAACGGAAATTTAATTGCCTATATCTCAGAAAATGCTGGTACAAGTTGGGAAGAAATAACCATTAATGATGATAGTGGGACTGTTGTCGATGATACGCATAGTGCAAGTGTAGCCGGCTCCTATATTGCTTGGACAAAAGAAGCTGGAGGATATTCATCGATTTATTTTGATACTGCAGGACTTGATGTTCCAATAATAGAAATTGACAGTGTATCCGGTGGTCTTGGTATTACTGCTGTAATTAAAAATACAGGTACAGCTGATGCAAATGATCTATCCTATTCAATTTCTGCAACCGGTGGTATACTTGGTATGATTGATAAAGAAGCTAGTGGTACTATTTCAATTACTGCTGGTGATTCCCAAAGTATTTCACTTCCAATGATCATTGGTTTTGGAAGTATAATCGTGGCAGTTCAAGCAGGTTCCGCATCAGAAAGTTTGCAGGGAACACAATTATTGATTTTTACTAGCATATAAAAATCAATCATCTTTTTTCTTTTTTATTTTTTTGCCTTTTTTCTAGCTATTATCGATAATAGTATTCCAAAGGTTCCAATCGAAAAAAAACCACCTAAAATTTGATTTGATTGAATAATTGCTATCATGCATGCAATGATGAGACCAATTAATCCCATTCCTGCTCCAAGCATAATAAGAAATTTTCCTGTTATAACATTATTTTT
>CAZWQV010000114.1:0-4363 GCA_964636235.1 uncultured Thermoplasmatales archaeon | reverse complement strand
GTGTTTGACTTTGATCTAAAACATCATCTTCTTCTCCATAACTGAATATAATCGGCTGTAAACTTAGTAAATAAATTAAGAGTAACACTAATGTGAAATATTGTTTAAGTTTTAAATTCATATTTGTCCCCAATATAATATTTTATTATATGATTTGAATATATTTAAATATTTATGATTATTTTTTATATTCCACCAATTGATAAACTTGGATCACCGAGAAGAGCCCATTGTTCAATAGTCTTTCTATCTAATAAATGATCATTGGCTGAAAAATGACTAATATAATTGTTTATATTTTCTGTATGTATTATTCCCAATTTATTACCAGATTCTTGATAATATTCAGCATATGTTTTAAAAAATTGTGTATTCAGATACCCCTCATTATATTCAACACAACTCTCTCCACCTACACCCCAACCAAGACCAGTATTTCCAATAGCTGCAATAAAACCACCGTTTCTTAATGATACGAGATTCCAACTCCAACATTCCTTTACCCATGTCCATTTTCCAAAGCAATCAATACCTTCATTCCATAATAGATAAGATATTCCATAAGTCAATAGCCCTTTCAACATATTTGTTAAAGAAACATCAAACTGATTATTATGACAACCACCTACAATACAAATAGGAAGTCTATTCCGATTCATTAATGAATCTAATTGAAATGCATAAACATCAACCCACGTATCTCCTTGGGATATAGGATGTGTACACCATTCAATTGGGGTTCCATGACCAGATAGATAAATAAAACCTGTTCCTTTATTAAGTTCTCTTCTAACATCCTTTGCATTTGTTAATTTGCCATTTGTAATCCATAATTTGTTTGCCTCAAATCCAATATTTGCAAGAAAATCAGCTGCCAATCCAGTTTCAATTTCTCCTTCACAGATTCCATCACTATATGGTACAGTGTCACCACCAACACAAAGTATTTTTTTGAACCATTCTTTTCCTTCTGTTTTTTTTTCGTATCTAATAATTTTATTTACAATAATATTTACTTCTGATACATCTCTGCATGATAAACGGCCAATATATACATCTGGATAAAGATCTAAGTCATCCTTTTTATCCAGATCATACCACCAGCCTCTCTCAGCATCAAATATCCAAGTCCATTCCGCAAATATTCCGTTTTTATTTGAATCCCAATCATCAAACTCAATCTGTTGAGACGATTGATTATAACGATATATATCAGCAAAATATAAATCAGTTACATAGCTATCATTCCAAAAAGAACGGTCATGTAAATTTGAATATCGGACTGGTACATACCAATTTTGTTTTTGTTGTTTGTGCCCTCCAACTAATAAAACATAAGATATGTTCCATTCTTCAATCGCATATTTAATAAAGTATTTGATTTTCTCTGCATCATCCTTACCCATTCCATCGAATTTTCCCAATCTTGATTCTCTATAGATAGATTCAACAGACTTTACTATTGTTTTGACTCCATGAGAATTTTTATGCCATACAAGAGGTTGTAAACTTGGAATGAATTTTAATGGACTAATAATTACCATGTCGTATTGGTTTGAAGATTTTGGTTTTATTTCGGATGTTGAATAAGAAATATTAAGTTTATAACAATCACCAAATTCAATAATATTATCCGTGTAAATATAACGTATTGGATATAAATTTATTTGAACTATTAATACTCTTGAGCCATTATGTAATCCACATCCAATTGTATAATCAAATGAATTTTTCGGAAAAATTCCATCTTTTTTAAAAAATGTTTTATTTTCAAATGATTCTAAATTAGTAAGATAATTGCTTATATTGTAATTTATTGTTTTTGGAATTGGATTAAGAGATAGTTTTAGTTCATTATTGTGTTTAGCTGTTTTATGATATAGATAATAAAATTTAATTGACTCAATTTCTGAGTTCAATGGTAGGAATATGGTTTTAGATATATACGGTAAAATAGGTTTTCCATATTCATGTAACTCTGCATTAGTAAAATTTGTGGTTATTATTGAATAATTATTTACAGTCTTGATTTTTATATCAGTTAATGTAGAGGTAATTTCAGTATATTTAATTGTATATTGATTTTTTACATCTTGTGTATTTGCAATTATTAAGGGATTAATTTGAATTATCATCATTATTATTAATAAAAGAATAATGATTTTTGATTTGCTTTTCATCAACAACATTTTTATGTAACCTCTAAATGGAAAAGGTTGAAATATAATATTATATAGAATTCTTAATTATAAATAAGTATTCATTAATATTAAGTAATAAAGATTATCCTAATTTCAATTAGAATGAAAATCTTTTTATTAAATGATGAAATGCTTCCTGGCATGACCGATAAAAAATCTACTGAAGAAAATTCGAAATCAAATGCTTACACATTTGAAGATGCTATGAATGTTGCTGATGATATTTTTAAAATGAACAAGGAAAAAGAATATCATCCGGGAGCGTTTGTTCATGGCTTGGTATTCGCATTAGAAACAGTTCAGCAAACTTATAAAATCTCTCCAAAACAAATAGCTGATGTAAAAAGAGGAACAAGAAAATATCTCCAACAAGTTCAAAATGCAGTTAATCAAAAATAACAACTAGATTAAATTAAAATAGTCCATTGGAGTTAATATAGACTAGTAAATGCTTGTTCTTTATTTTCTTTAAAAAGAAATGAAAATAACCAATCATTATATTTATTTATATAATCATGTTTAGATATATCTGGCCTCTGCTCATAATAAGAAACCCATTTTTTCCAAATCGTCTTTTCCTCTTTCATTAATAAAGAAACATTATTTTGATATTTTTCAAATTTCTTTACTAATTTCGAAAATGAAAAAAACGATTGCTCAATACCCGTCTTATAACCTTGAGAAAATGAATTCTCTTCATTCTTAGAAAGGGTATTACTTTTTTTTTCTAAACAGATTTTTAACTCACTTAGAGGTTCTAATGCCATGGTTATACCTTAAATTTTATTTATAATGATTCGTCAAAAAGGTCCTAGCTGCTTATGTTAAATTGTTGCAATGACCAATGATTGTTATTAATATTTCATATTTATAATTATCTATTAATAATTTATATAAAATGATGTAGATAATTTATTTTTCAAATAACCCATATTTTCTGTTTGGTTTCTCCAAATTTATTTCATCAATTTTCTCAATGATACTGTCATAATCATGCTGCTGAGGATTATGCATATGAATTTTCTCCGGGTTAGCCGAATATATCTTTTCAACAAGTTTTTTTATCTCATCTGATTCAATATGTTCAATATATGCATCATCCTCTTCCATAAATCCACCACAAAGTTATATCAAATAAACACTTATAAAACCTCCTATTTTCATAGGATTTTTTAAGATTAACAAACATTTAAAATATATAATAGATAAACTAAATGATATACCTAATAGTATGGAAGAAAAGGAAAAAGGGCTAAAAATAATATTGCATAAAGTTTGTCCCTAATTCATAGTTTAAATATTATTTATGCAAAAACTTTGCCAAATTCTGCTATTAATTTTAACATAAAAATCTAGTTATTACTCAGAAAACCAGGTATCTATTGATTCGATAATTATATCAGTTGCATCCTTTAATATATTATCAGTTATTGGTGAAAAAGATGCCCGAGCAATAGCTAAAGGAATTCTTCTTATGTAATCTGCCATTCTTAAATCACGCCTCAAATTGGATGCATAATACTTTTCAACGATTTCATTCATATTTTTTAAATAATTTTTAATTGCTTTTTCTGAGGCTTTGATTTCTGGAGTAAATTTTCTTGAAAGTCTAACCCATTGATCATAGTATTCATGTTTTTCCTTTAATTCACTTATGCCAAAAAACTTTTTTTCAAATAAATCAAGCCGCTCTTCGGTACTTATTGTCTTTACTCGAACAATAAGGGCGCACCTACTAAGAAGTAAGGGTGATAAACCTATGTCACTTATCGCATTTTTGGTAAATACCTTAGTTTTAGGATTAGCAAAAGCGATCATAATAAAATGACTGGTAACATTTTGATGTACCTTAGCTGAATGAATAGTACATTTTCCATTTGATAATAATTCATAGGTATATTCAATATCATCCTTTGGTATTTTATCAAATTCATCCACGAGAACAAGCTTGTGATTTGAATGAGGCAATGCGCCAAGGTCTCCAGTGCCTAAATTACACACTAATCCAGATCTTGTGGTATTGGCACCAATATTGGTTAAATCTTTGAATTCTTCGCTAATAATTTCCTTTGCCATGGTTTTACTACTGCCAGGTTCTCCAATTATCAATGAATGAACGGGTTCATCAAAAGTTGAAAACATACTTGTGGCAATGACCTTTT
>CAZWQV010000113.1:0-4402 GCA_964636235.1 uncultured Thermoplasmatales archaeon | reverse complement strand
CTGATGAAGTGGATATTTTCCCAGATGTTTATCTTGGAAGGCTCGCTGCAACAAACGAATTTGAAGTTAGTAGTGTTGTTGATAAAATAATTACCTATGAAACTCAGAAATCATATAAAAAAGACTGGTTTAGTAACGTTGTGTTATGTGGTGGTGATACATTTCCTGGCGACTCTGGCGGAATTGATGAAGGAGAATATTTATGTGATGTGGTTGCCGATCAAATGACTGGTTTTTCTGCAAGCAAGTTGTATGTTACTAATGGTGAATTACGAACAGCAACAGATATATCTGATGGGTTAAATGATGGTGGTGGCTTCTTTGTTCTTGCAGGTCATGCAAATCCACAGAGTTGGTCCACCCATCCACATGAAAATGAAAAAATATGGATTCCTACATCAGGATTTCGAAATACTCATGCAAGTTCTGTGAACAACGGTGATAAATTACCTATTTTACTTACTGAATCTTGTTCCCCATTTAAGTATACACAATCAGATAACTGCCTTGGATGGAGCTTTGTTGCAAACCCAACCGGTGGTGTTATCGCGGGGTTTGGTTGTACCGGTCTATCATGGGGTAGTGATGGTTCATCAGTGACCTCATCTCTAACAGGTAAATTATTGATAGATACCATAAAAGCATATCGAAAGGATGGTGCAATAACGGTTGGAGAAATGTATGAACGGGGAATAAATAGATACTATAAACCATATCTAGATGGTGGAGGGCATAAATCAGTAGAAGAATGGCAGCTTTTTGGCGATCCAAGTCTTTCCATTGCTGAGGATTCCCAAGCACCATTGAAACCAAATCAACCCATAGGCCCAGGTTCAGGAACCGCTAAGGAAACATATCAATACTCAGCTGAAACAATAGATCCTGAGGGGGATGATATTTATTATTTCTTTTACTGGGGAGATGGAACAACAAGTGGTTGGGTTGGGCCATTTAATTCAGGAAAAACATGCGAGCTGAATCATAGTTGGTCTTCTGATGGTTCCTATGAAATCCGAGTGAAGGCTCAAGATTTCCATGGTGTCGTATCTGATTGGTCTGATCCTTTACTTGTAAGTATGCCCAAAAATAAAATCCTGAACCATCCACTTTTTGATTGGTTATTCGATTTGTTTTCCATCTTTTCTTTGTTTCTCAAATAATTAACAACTTTTTCTTTTTTTTATTCAATCTAGTAAAATTACTCTATTGACTTCAGGTTCTGCACTATTTTTTTGCAGATAGTACTTTAATTAAAATTTATTATTTATTTTTGCTAATATAAATATTGGTGTTAAAATAATAAAGAATAATGGGGAATTTATGGAGTTGAAATGAAAAATGGTTAAGAGCCTTCATTATCGATTTAAGCAGCTAAGAAGAAAACGAATCAACGAAATAAGACAAAGAGAAAAAATATTTTATCATAACCAAACTCTAAGAAAAACAAATTAACATCGTTCGAAAAGTGAAATAAAACCATATTGTTTCATGCGAAAGTAATTTATATAAATAAAATATAATAATAAATGTTGGTATATATGATCAAAAAAGTATGCATCTTATTTCTTTGTATCTCATTTCTTTATCCATCGTTGTCGGCTCAAATATATCAAGATTCATATTCAATTAATTCTCAAAAGGATGAAACCACCATCAGTTTGGTTTTGGGAACAGTAATCAATATTAAAGAAAAAAATGAAACCATAAACTGCAATTCACTCTATGTTTTTTATTATACGCCTGGCATCCGATCAAAGGAAGGAGGGATTGTTAAAGGGCTGCAAAAAATATCTTTTAAAACAACACCATTGTTTCTTTTATATCAACCTGGTCCTTTTGGACAAATATCATATGTTTATGGATTTGTAAAGGATTTTAAGATCATTGAACAAACTATTTAAAATAATGTTGATAAATTATTTCATTTTTATTACAGCAAAAAATATTTATTCTCATGAAATGATTCTATCATATCATAATTGAGATGGTTATCTTTATGATAGTTCATATTATAGGCGGAGGGTTAAGTGGTCTTGCTACTGCTTTATCGATTAAGGAGCACAATGAACATATTGCTGTTACCATTTTCGAAAAACATAAAAAAATAGGTTTTAACACAGATGGAAGACAATGTGGTGAAGCACATAATATCGATGCAGAATGGATGAAATGGAAACCCTCCAAAAAAGCTATCGCTTGTAGCGTTTCTAAAGGAGAAGTTTATGTTGGCAATCATCAATATCATTATGAATCAAAACCAGGTACCGCATGGATATTAAACCGTCCTCAATTTATATTCGAGCTAGCTGAAAAAGCAAAAGAATTAGGCGTACAAATACAATGTAATAATAAGATACATGATCCTTCTTTTTCAAATGCTGATATTATTGTAGATGCAAGCGGATGTCCATCTATTATAAAGAAAAAATACCATTTTCTACACGGAGTATATAGTAAAAGCTATCAACAAACACTAATCGATTCGAACAGTTATTTTCCAAACACACTAAAAGTGTATTTTGATCAGAGAATTGGATATTATTGGATTTTCCCTAGAAGAGAGCAATATCAGGAAATAAATATCGGAATTGGCATTAGCCAAAAAATGGAAGCGAATCTAAATAAATTATTAGAACAATTCAAAAAAAAACACCAAATCAATGGAACAATTGATCATGTCACTGGTGGTATCATACCACAAGGGCTACAATATCCTTTTAAATATAAAAATATTCTATTTGTTGGAGATGCAGCAGTGGGTACATTTCCTATTTCAGGCCAAGGAATCTACCGAGCGTTATTAAGTGGGGATGTTGCTGGAGCATGCATTGCAAAAAATAAAGTAAATCAATATCCTCATATCATTATGAAAATGTTTATTAAATGGGATGTCATCGGAAAAACGTTTTTTAGAATGAATCATGTTATCAGGCATATCAACCCATATTTAGTTTTATCATTCCATAATTTTTATCTAAAATATACCAAAATGATTAAAATTTAATAAATAGAAGAAAAACGTTTATAAGTCCTCGACTGTTTTCCTTTATGTGGATTCATTCTGGAGAGTGAGTTGAAAATGGGATTCGTAAACAAAATTTTTGGTGATAAAAAATCCGGTGATGTCGGCGGATACGTAGATTTAGAAAAATATGTTGAAACCACACATACTAATCTTCCCGCAAAAATGCATGTACGAGTCGGTGAAATTCAAAGATATGAGGACCTAAAAAGTTTTACTGATTATGTATATGGTGGTAATGTATTACTATTGGATTTCTCACCAATTGCAGATGAAGAAGTAATATTAAAAAGAGTAACAAATGATCTAAAAGAAATGGTTGGAGAAATTAATGGAGATATTGCTGGTATCGGAAACAACCTCATGATAATATCACCTTCTGATGTCAAAATTGACAGAAGAAAATTACGAGGAACATACCTCTAAATTATTATCTCATTATTTCTTCTCAATACATAACAGTAAACCCAAACAATAATGGAGAGATGGGAGGGAACTGGTTGGATAGTGAAGATGGAAGGAAAAAAAACTTTTTTCCCAGAACCCTCACTGTTATACTTTCTTACTTTTAATATAAAAGCTTTATGTGTTAGTTTACCTAAAATACAATTTTTCCATTAATATCAAAGAAAATTAGTATTTAATTATATTATAATATTTATACGTTATTTTATTGAATAATTTAAATAGTTTATATATTAAATTATAAGTGGAAATTTATATATATGATTAATTAATTACTGGTTTGAAAGTATAAGTAATACAAAGGGAGGCTATTTTCATTATTGAAATTAAAAAATTTATTCCATCAAAGATAGTTATTTTTTTAATAATAGTATTAACAGCAATTATAATAAAAAATCCAATATCGGATGCAAACCTTGATGAATTATCTAAAAATGCCAAATGTAATATTGAAAATGGTTTAGTTGCATATTGGAGTTTTGATAATGAATCAAATATAGCTTATGATGATTCTGGAAATAATAATAATGGAATTAACCATGGAGCATCATGGGTATCAAATGGTATTTACGGTGGTGCTCTTGATTTGGAGCGGAATAATGATAATTACTTGGAATTTTTAACACCCGTTTACAATAACCCACCCTATACAATTTGTACATGGGTAAAACCAGAATCATTACCAACTAATGATAATTGGTATATAATTTCTAACGGTGCCGAAACATCGCATAGCTATGGTTTTTCGATTTATGTTTATAACTCTACTTCATCTCCCACAAGTTATCGTTTCAGTTCTAAACGATCTGATGCAAAGGGAAATAGTTTGGATTATTTATTAAATAATAATGAATGGATATATTTATGTGGAACATGGGATGGATCATTAAATCAAGATTCAATTAAATTTTATGT
>CAZWQV010000112.1:0-4429 GCA_964636235.1 uncultured Thermoplasmatales archaeon | reverse complement strand
ACTCGTACATACTTGGTAGATCTCTCCAGAGATTTCCACTGTCACGAGTGAACCAGAAGCTTCCATCATCATATTGATTACCGAAGGCATATCCCCATTCGTAACCAAATGATGTGGTCACACCGCTTGGTGCCGGAGGACACACGATAAAGTACTGCACTCCTGATGTAACGGGTGTGTCAGCAAAATCAACTTCAAACCATGTCCACGTACTTGGAACTTCAGCAGGAGTAAATACGACTGTATCAAGAAGTGTGCCATCAATACCACCTTCGCGTAATTCTACCACTAGATCAAATTCTGGTGTTCCGAATTTACGAAGATAGATTTCTGCCTTTGAGATGCTTCCAAGTGTTGGCAGAAAGTCTTGCGCTCCTGCCCAATCTCCATCAGCTGCATGACGAATTGGAAAACCACGATCATTTACTTCTTGTACCACATCTTCAATTGGTGTTTCATCAGATATGACATACATATCTATTCCAAACGTTCCTGTTCCACCATCTGAAGTAATAATAATATCAGCATGGTACATCATACCTGGAGTTAAACCTGTAGTGTTGATATTAACCGTAATGGTATCATGTTCTCCAGTTGAATCACCACTTAGTGGACTTACTTCTAACCAGCTTTCAGACTCAGATAAACTATAGGTAAGTGTTCCTACCCCATCATTCCATATATCAAAACTGGTACTATCAGTTGAATTTATCATGATAGTTCCTACATCATATGTTGATGGATCAAATGCAAGACTTGGCCCAGATACAGAAACAATATCGTTTAATACATCATTTGTAGGATCCTCATCACCCGGCAATAGTGTAGTTACTTGAATAGTATAATTTCCACCACCAGCAACCCAATCAGGGCTAAATTCTAAATCTGTTGATTCAAAAGCATCTAAGCCTATCGTTTCTGTGGTATAATACACCAGCACATTATCTGCTCGACCATATTGACCTGATACTGTTACATCATCAATAAACCAACCAGGATCGGAAACGGAACCATCTGATCCAAAATGCCATCTGAGGATGACTGTTTCACCTGCAAAGGAAGTTAAATCAAAGGTTGTTTCCTCCCAGACAGCACCAGAGCCACTAAAGCAGGGTTCTCCAGGAATACCTTCATTATTGCTTGAAGCAGCATCCTCTGGATATGGATCTAGATATGACCCAAGCAGCTGCCAAGATGCACCACCATCAGTGGAAACCTTCACATTACCACCATCATAATAACTTTCGGTATCATAATACTGCCAGAAACTAAGAGTGACTGTTAATCCATTTGGAATCATGATTTCAGGTGAGTCCAAGGTTGCATCTGCATCATTGCCATAATTTGCATCCAGATCTGTTCCCCAACAGTAACTTCCAGAATGAGCACTTCCAGGTCCAGTTGACGGTGTTCCATATTCCCATTGACCTCCAGCAGAGATGTAATCACCATCGTTTATTTCAAAATCTTCTTCATAATCCAAATATCCTTCATAGATAGAACAATTCACAATAACGTTGGGTTGATCATTGGATCCAAAGTTTTCAATGGTAGCATTGACTGCATAAGTTCCATATGGCACGTCACCAGTTGGTGAGTTAATTGTTACAACTCCCACATCATCTCCATAGACAATAGATAAATCTACAGGTAGTGTTATTGTAGCCTCATCCGGGTCATTTGAATCAATAATAATTGAGCCCTGATAAGTACCAACATTTAAACCTGTTGCATCAACATCAACTGAAATGCTCATTTGATCTCCTTGTGCAATAGTACCTAAGGTTATATTTGTTGAAAGCCAATCTCCACCCGAATTTGTATCTGTGATGGTAAAATCTAACGCTGCATCAGCAAAATAATAATTTCCAATAGTTAGTGTTTGTGATTCACTCAGTCCTTCATTTGTAACAAAAGTGAATTCATTTGGAGTATACCAGATACTTGGAGCTGGAATTATATGTACAGTTTTGTAAAGTTTATTATTTCCAATTTCATTTTCACCAGCGACTGGTACTGCATAGATGCTTACATTATAGACTCCAATCGCAGGATTCCAAGCAAATGAAACACTTTCTGAATCTGTGCTTAAAAGATTAGGAATAACTGTTGAATTTTCAACAGTACCATTAATTAATAGTTGCACTTCCACATTTGTTTCATCATTTATTCCTTCATTTTTAATTGTTGCAGAAACCATGATAGTTTCATTATAAGTCTCATAATCATCAACATCAAGATCATAAACGACGAGTTCGTGATCTGGTGGATAGATGACAGTGACATGAATAACTGGACTGTACCACCAGGTTTGACCATTAATTTCTTCCAGCCCATCTGTTCCAGTAAGAGATTCATAATAGGATGCATTTGTTCGTTCTTTTACCAGTCTTAAATAAGGATCATTTCCATAGTTTTCAGGGCTGAAAACATTTCCATATACTTGATCTACTTGAGCTTTTGCAACAAAATAATAATCACCCGGCGTGGAAATCATAAAAGATTCATTGTAGACTATAGCATTTGTCGTTCCATCATAAGCATCATCCCATCCAGTTCCTCCAAGATATTGACCTTCATATTGATCATAATCAGTGGTTACTTGGTCATAGATTTGAGTGGGATCTGGATTTGTTCCATATTGGACCAATGTATGATCTACAACAAGGCTACCATTAACCTGCCATTGTAAATTAATCGGTTCATCCGTTCGAACAATTTGATTATTCTCTGTTGTTCCCTGAAGCCAACGCACATATGGCTGAGCAATATCAGTTTGATGAAGAATAAATCGTCTTATCTCCCAACCCCAACCATCTGTTGTATCATTACCAAAGGTTGATTCCGAAGGATTTTTAATATTAGACATCTCTGGTGAAAACCACATAATACCCGCACCAGGATAATTACCAAAGGTTTCATCATCAACATATTGATCCTCAAGTGGATTTTGCACAACATCTGCAGCATAAGCCCATGGGCCGATACCACCTTGGACTAGATACCAGATATACTCATCGATTGTTCCTACATTGCTTGCATCAAATGATTCATCTCCTCCACCATTACCCATATATGCACCGAGACGCAGACCTTCTGCATCATAAAAATAAAAATCAGGTGGCGATCCCTCATATGTATGGCCGGATATAGGACTTGTAGCTACTAAATCATGATAGGTGGATGCCCAGGGGTAAATAAGCATTCTTGCTCCGCCATGGATATCACAACCAAGGCGAATAGTATGATTATTGATAAACCGATAAAGTGTTTTACCATTCTCACTTGCCCATATACCACCAGTATTATCTCCGGGTCCGTCGTAATCTGCTTCTCGGTTTAGATCCCAACCATTGCCATCATATCGTTGAGGACCATGATCAAAACCATAAGGATTATGAGAAATCTCAAAATAGATCTCCCGGTTATCCACAAGCCAGTTCAACCATGCTTTATCATACTCCAGACAAGGCTCATCATTAAATGCTTTTCTTGTGAACCAATCCAAAAACCAGTACATACCAATAGTACCAACGGTTTCATCACCATGCGGTCCACCTAAAAACAAAACCTCCGGTTTATGAAAACCTAAACTTTCATTAGTGATCCGCACATAATACAGATCATAACCACCAGTCGCCTGACCCGTGCCATAGAGATCATTAGCCTTAAAAACCTCAATATAATTTGAAAAATTAGCCTCCAACGCCTGATACCAACCAACCAGCTCAGCATAACTACTCGGCTTATAATACCAATCTGAATCTCTACTTATTGTTATTTCATTTTGATCTTTGGTATCAACTTTTTTTGGTATCATCCCATTTGAGTAAGCAAATGCTGTAAATGAAGTTACCAAAAAAGAAACGATTACAACTGCGGTAATTATTGATATTAAATATTTCTTCATTGTATGCCCCCAATATATCTTTCATATTAACATTAAAATATTTTTATTTATTATTTATATTTAATGCTTTATTATATAATATAATATTAATCAAGCATTTATAATTTTCTTCTTAATAGATTTTATTAAAAATACCTTTAATTCCTTGAATTCTTTATGTTAAATGAAATTCTTAATTAAGGATTGATTCGAATAGTAACCATGTAAGTACCTTTTTATGTTATTATTTTTTCATATAATCTATTTTTTATTTATATGCCCTTTATTTTAATATAAAAATTACCACTTATTTTGTAATAATATTTTCATAAAATTGATTTAATTAATATTTTATAATGTTATTAATTTTTTTATGAAATTTAACTATCCTATAAAATTTTTATACGAAAATTTATATAGGTCACAATTGTTAACGGTTTCCTAGGAGGCAATGGATTTTTAATCTATCAAAAACAAAATTTAATCCCATCATAGAGTGGAGGATAAGACAATGAAAAAAATGTTTGGTATATTAATAAT
>CAZWQV010000111.1:0-4450 GCA_964636235.1 uncultured Thermoplasmatales archaeon | reverse complement strand
TGTAAAATATAGTATGGTTTTCAGTTTAAATAGTTTACGGTAAATGTAAACAATTTTTTATTTTTATAAATTTAATATATTTTTTTAAATTCAATAGATATGATATCTTGATATAAATTGGTCAAAAATAAATAATATTATTATAACAATAATAAACACAATAAAATATGATAATTTATTGAAATAAAAAAAGTGGAAGTGATCTGGCATTAATGTTGGGGGGCTACAAAAGGAGGCAAAAAATTCCTTTTAAATCCAAACCAGATCCTTTTTCCAAAGTTATACAAGGTTGTTTTGTTTTGAATGAACCATTTTGATGTATCAACCATATATCAGATGTTGTTTACACCAAATGTAAACTTATATATCGCTTCTAGTATTAATAGTTTACGACTGATGTAAACATATAATTGATAAAATTGATAGAAAACTATATATACCTTTGTTTACAGTATATGTAAATCAATGGTAAAAGTTGAAAGAATCAGCCTTGAAAAGGAAGGAATTACAAAATTTTTCAGCCCAAATGAAGCAAGAATAATGCAATTATTATGGAAACATAATAAAATGACCTCAACTCAAATTAAAAAAGAACTTACTGATTTATCCCTTCCCTGTGTTGCAGGAACACTTGATCGATTGGTAAAATCAGGATATGCCAACAGGGAAATTGATGCAACCAAAAAAAGAATCACCTATATCTATTCTCCAATTGGAAATAAACAATCAGTTGGAAATAAAATATCAGAAAAAATAATAGAAAGTTTAGTTGACACATTCGGAACGTCCGCTCTTGATGCCATAGGCAAGATAAAGAAGAAGGGATAAACAAGCATGGATGCTGTGGAATGTTTTGTTGATTGTATTGTGAGTGCAAATCTAGTTATGCCTATTATTTTATTGTCTGGTCTAGTAGCCATTTTTTTATTTTTCTTCTTCATTAAAAGAAGATATGAATTATTACTCACTGCTCAATTCATTATGAGTATTATTATCTCAATTAATTTACTTTTCATGATATGTTATATGAACTATTGGATATGGATATATTTTGGAATTATTCTCATAGGGTCCATCATTATAGTTTTGATTAAGTATTTTATAGATGCATATATAAATAAAAAAACTGTCGGATCAATTTCATATCTTTCAAATATTGAAAACGAATTTAAGATAAAAATAAATGTAATAGATACCGCAGTGGTACGAGCATTTGTATTTCTTAAAAAAATATACGTATCAATTGGATTGCTGGAAAGACTCGGAAAAGAAGAAATTAAAGCTGTGATAGCCCATGAAGTCTATCACATGCGATTCAGCCCAAATAAATTCACATCAACCCTTTTGGCTATTGCATCATTATCATTTTATAGATATTCTGATGAATACGCAGCAGATAGATATGCTGCAAAAATGACAAGCAAGAAACATCTTATTAATGCCTTAAGAAAGTTGGATATCCAAGATGCTGAAAAAAGAATAGCCATCATTAACAGATCAAAATAATCTATTATATCAATAAAATTGTTAACCATATGCAATCATTCATCTCAAAGAATTATTAAAGAAATGAAGCAACCTCTCTTATTTATCTCTCATTCTAAAGCGTTTTATTACAAAAATATTTGGTAAATCCCTAACGTAATAAAAAACTATTTATGTAATAAAATTATTACATGTTATAATATAGTGAACATGAATGTCAACCTTAGAAGAGTTAGGAGAAAAACTTCATGCATTATCTCATCCTATAAGATTAAGGATAATTCTACTCTTTGTAAAGGAGCAAAAAGACATGTATTTAAATGAAATCGCAAATAACCTTGAAATAAACAGGGCACTTGCAAAAATACATCTTAAAAAATTAGAACATGCCGGTATTGTCAAAAGTTGGGTAGTACTAGTAAAAGGTGAGGCAAGAGCTCTACGATATTACAAGCTCTTAGATTTTGACATTCATATCACACCTGAACTACTAAGAAAAGAGGTAAATAACAATGGAAAGTAAAAATATAATCATTATATTTGCATGGACCTTCTTAATCCTATTATGGGTTCTCAGCTTTTTTGGTGAATGGGATCTATTCTGGCCCTTAATCCTCAGCTTTATCGTTCTCTTCATCACGATTGCAATAGGTTTTACACCAGAGGTTTCCTCACAAGATAAAAAAGTGTCTGAAGAAATAAAGGATTTAAAAACAAAATTAGAATCCACTGCAAAAGACATTGAGGAAATCAAAAAAATCATTGAAGAATAGCGTGCAAGAAACACTAAAATCTATAAAAGACTGGAAAAAACCATAATTCGGATACAACATCTTTATTTTTCATTAAATATTTTTTTTAATACTCATGATTTCAATTTGTAAAATATTATTAATAAATGTAAACAAACATTTACCGGTCCGAGTTAGATAATATATTTTAATAATAAAGAAAATTAGCAGAAATATACGCTGGGGAAGGGATTTGAACCCTTGTGGTGCATGCACCAGTGGTTTTCGAGACCACCGCCGTAGGCCGGGCTTGGCTACCCCAGCAAAAGATACAATGCTAAAAATCATTACTTCTTATAGATTATAAACCAAGAAAGAGACAAATGATTTAAACCTTATTCATTTTTTGATTCAAGTTACCATTTAACATATCATAAAAACTAAAGTAACTAATGCTACGTGTTAACTGAGAATATGTGAAGAGAAGGGATGATGGTATTGTTTTGGTTGAAAATCTTTGGGATAATCAAATACAATACTTTAGTTATCCTTCCATCATCCTAATCCTAAAAACAAACCAGATTATTTATTATTTTCTTTATTTTTATACCATTTACAATTGTTAATAAAAAAAAATGTAAGGTTATTGTAATGTAATAACCTTATTTGTATAACTTGAAGGTGTGGTAAAACCAATAATGCCTGGTACTCCATCTTCTGATACGACCATACCAAATACATCAGTTCTAGGCCTCAAACCAGAAAATACATCTCCAATTGCAATCATAACATGATCTCCAAGATTAATTACCGGATTATTTGCAGAACAGGAGTCATCAGCATCTTGTAAGACGATAATACCAAAATCAGTGGTAGGTGTTGAAGTTGGGTAAAAACCTGGTAAAAATATATTTCCGTTTGTGTTGTTTGAATCAGTAAACTTTGAACTTTGATATTCAAGCACATATTTAACCGAGGAATCTGAAATTTCAACGACTGTTTGTGATAAGTCAATTTCTGGTGATCCGGGTCGCGTCATCAATTCAATGACGATTCGATTGATTTGTCCTGAAGTATTATAACCATCAACACCTAAAACATTTATACCACTGGCAACCTCAATGGTTGTTTGTTGTCCAGTTTTTAAAGCCTGCATTTCAAGAGTCGCACTTGTAGATACAAGTACCGATGCAGCAATACCAGCGACAAGAACCATGGCAATAAAGACAATTAAGGTTCCGATACCAATTGCTGCTAATTCATTTGATGAGAATATACTTTTTCTCATTGATCATCCATCCACATCTCAACCAAAGCAATTTTTATTACAATGATTCAGGGGTTTATTAGCATTTTTTGTATCTAACCTAACATCTACATATATAACAATGAATCCCTCATTATATGCAAGTACGTATGTTCCCAATTGAAAAAGATGATTATTCCTCTTAAGAATGCTAATAATTAATTGATAGAACCTAGCCAAAGGTATATGAAAGTCTTTTTTATATGGGGTACCGATTTACGTGAAGATATCTGTTATATTATCAAGAACCAATCAAAAAAAGACTATAGATATTGACGAACATACCTCTATTCAGGAAGTCCTAAAAAAATTACTCATTAAATCAGATACTTGCCTAACATTACTTAATAATAAACCTGTTCCAATTGATACAGAACTTGAAAAAGATCAAACAATAACATTAATCGAAGTTACATCCGGCGGTTAGATTAATTTATTTTATGCTCCCGTAGTGTAGTCCGGCCAATCATCAAGCCCTCTCGAGGCTTAGACCCGGGTTCGAATCCCGGCGGGAGCATGTTATTATTTATCACGTTTACCTATAGTTTTGTTATTTCAAATTATTTTTTAATTGAAAAATCTGAAAAATGACCATCTTTCAATTAACCAAGATAGTAAAGAAAAGGTCTTTGATTTCGGCATGGATACATGTAATGTTGTATAAGTGCTTTCAGAACCTTCATCATCTTTCGCTTTTGCTTTAATTGAGAAGCTTCCATCATTACTCCAAGAATGAGATAGACTAATTCCAGTTCCAGATGAATAAGGACCTTGCCAATCTGAATTTGTTCCATCACCCCAATCAATATAATATGAAATATCATCATTGTCTGGATCAGTTGTAGAAAATGTATAGGTATAGGTTTCACCTGTTTTTCCATTATTTGGCCCTGTAATTATTGGAGTGTTTGGAGGATTATTAACATTT
>CAZWQV010000110.1:0-4621 GCA_964636235.1 uncultured Thermoplasmatales archaeon | reverse complement strand
GAGACATTCTTAAAAGAAATAGAATACAGAAGACCGAAAAAGATAAAATTATTTAATAGAAAGGAAATTATAATCTTTAGAAAAATTTAGCCAAAAAAAATCAAAGGGGTTCCAACCTTAAAACTTTAAGTCATGCAATTAGCTTAAATTTAACGGGAGTGTACTTTTATTATTACCAATTATGGTAACATTATTTTGCAATAGAAGGATTAATAATAAATATCTGTATAGCAATTATATTATTGATCAATAATAAAAATTGAGAAGGTAGATTTACATTTCTATAGAAAATTGGTCAAGGAAAATATATGGTTTTATTAAATTTATACGACCTGAGATTATCATTTTAGGAGTTGTTTGTGTTTATATAGGGTCTCTTATTAATGGATCTGAGCCTTTTTCTATTAACCTATTATTAGGAATGTTAGCTGTTTTTTGTATAGGGGCAGGTTGTCATCCACTTAATGATTATTTTGACTATGAGATAGATAGGATTAGTCATCCAACAAGACCACTTCCTTCAGGAGTTTTTAAACCTATCTCTGCTTTGTATATGAGTCTTATCCTTTTCGTTATCAGTTTGGTGTTATCATCATTAATTAATATATACTGTTTTGCAATAAATCTTATAGGAATCATACTGATATTTTTCTATGAATTTTCTTTAAAAAACAAAGGTGTCATTGGAAATATCCTTGTTGCTTTTACTGTTGCTTTGTCTTTTATCTATGGTGGAGCTATTGTTTTTGATTTTTTAAAACCATTATTTTTTTCATTGGTGACCTTTTTTATTTTCTTTGGCCGGGAAATAATTATGGATGTCCGTGATTTTGAAGGTGATAAAAAAACTAGAAAGACATTACCATTAATTCTTGGGAAAAAAGAAGCTATATATTTTGGAAGTGTTATGGTGTTAATTTCTGCAATGCTGCTTTTTATTCCATTTTTTTATGGTTTGTTTAGTTTTTTGTATGGATTTTTAGCCGTTCCTTTGGTTCTATTCACTATATATGCTCTGTCTCTTTCCATCTGGGATTTGAAAAATGTTAGTAAAACTACAGAACTGTTAAGAATATCAATGATTTTTGGTCTAATCTTATTTATTATTGCTATCTTCATGTAATATTTACTTATATTTCTATCCGATCCATAAAAAATTGAATAATCGATCAGTTCCATGAAAAATCGTTTATTAAAGATAATTTCTATAAAAAAAAGAAGATTTCATATATTAAAAGCTTTGAAATCCATTTATTAAATATTTCTTTTATAAGTAAACTAATAAAAGAAGCTCATCCTATAATAAAATTCCAAAAGTAGAAGCACAAAAAGAATAACTCATAATTCCTTCAGTATAGAGGGGCTTATTACTCAAGTTCAGTACTCCCTTCGGAGGCTTATTTATATTTAAGTTTAAACATAATGCAATTTAATTTATTTAGAAATAGTAACTTATGATTTTTATATCAGTAATGCTCAATTGGTAAGGTAAAATAAAATGTTGTTCCCTTATTTTCTATTGATTCTGCCCAAATTTCGCCATGATGACGTTTAATGATTCTTTGAACAATAGCTAGGCCAATACCTGAGCCAGAAAAATCTTTATCTTCATGAAGTCTTTGAAATGGCTTGAACAGTTTATCTGCATATTCCATATTAAAACCTACACCATTATCACTGATGTAAAATACTTTTTTCTTATTTTTTGATTTGACACCAAATTGGATTGACGCTTTTGGATTTTTACTGGTATATTTCCAAGCATTTTCTAATACATTATGAATTAATATTTCAATTAATTTTTTATCACAAACTGTTGTAATATTCTCCTCAATGGATACATCCACCTTTCGATTTGAATCTGTTTTTGATAAGGCTTGAATAGTTTCCTGAACAAGGCTTGAGAGGTCTACATTTTCAAGCTTTAATTCCGATCTATTGATTCGTGAGAGCCTTAATAAATCATTAATTAATTGACTCATATGGTCAACGGCGTTTACAATGCGTTTTAAGTAATCCTTTCCTTGGTCGTCCAATTTATTATAATAATCTTCAAGTATTATCTGACTAAATCCCCCAATTGATCTAAGTGGTGCTTGTAAATCATGAGAGACTGAATAACTAAATGCTTCAAGTTCCTTGTTTGTATATAAAATTTGAGCATTTAATTGCCGTATTTGTTTTTCATTATTTTTTCGTTCTGTGATATCCTGAGATACGATAAACAATCCTTCAGGTACTGGTTGAATACTCAGTTCAAAAACTCTTTTCTCACCAGTGGGAAAAGTAAACTCATTTTCCATTTGTTTAGTTGTTCTGTCTTTCATGCATTTCTGAAGTTGTTTGAATAATTGAGTGTTTTCGATACCTGGAAATGATTCCATCATAGTATGGTCAAGTAATTCATCCTTTGTTTTCCCAGATTGTTTAACAGCGGATTTATTAAGATAGATATAACGCCAATTATAATCTATTATTTGGCATCCTTCAATCATATTTTCGAGAGTACTATGATATCTTTCTTCTTGTTTTCTAAGATTTTTCTCAATTTTTTTTCGTTCATTTATCTCTTTTATCAATAATTCGTTAAGTCTTTTCATTTCTAAAGAATGCTCTTCAAGCTGGATTTCTCTTTGTTTTAAATTATGGAATAATAGATCAGTTGGGTTATTCAAACCGATTTCAACTAAAGCTTTATAAATAAAATAAAATGAAATGATTTTAAAGATATGACCTAAGATATTCAAATGTCCATACGGATCATGATAAAGAGTGAATGCCATCTCAGATCCAACAGATAAAAGCAATGATATGATTAAAAAGTTTCTTACTTTGCGATTAAATTGATCTGAGAAATGGAAAATAAGAATTATTGCACAAAGGAAAATGAATGATATCAAATATTCACTTATTATTTTAAATGAAGTAAGTCCAGTTTGTTCATCGTATGCTGTTGGAAAATTCATCCAATAAAAAATTGATAGGAATATGATTGTGGTAATGATAGCATATCCAATAATCAGATATTTTGTATTTATTTTTCTTTTTAAAAAAAGAAATGCAGTTAGAAATGAAAAACTTTGAAGATATCTTGAGGCAATCCATAATTGTGTAGCAATATTTGTTGATACTTGTGGAAATACTCCCATTCCTTTGTAACTTAAGGTATGAATAAAATCTAATCCACCAATGAACAGAAATGCAATACCTATGAATAAATAAAAATGATTATCTATGATCTTTCGAGCATTCCAAACTATAATAAATATTCCGAATGCTATAATAATACTAAAAAATTCAGCTATACTATGAAAAAGTAAGTAATTATCCTCAGCAATAAGAAATAGAATTATCATTGCTATAAATGCTACAATAAAAGTTGGAATAATTTTTTTTATTGTTTTAATATTATTATTTTTGGAATTGTTTGAAATGTTATTATTTTCTTCTGGTTTATGTGATAGTTGTATCATTTAATGGTATCACTTTTTTTTATCGGATTAATTGAGAATTTTGTTACGAATTCAATAGTAACAAATAAATTTTTTTAAATTTGCATATTCAGATATATGTAATTCCTTAATAATTATCTTTTCTGATAATAAACAAGAATTATTTCAACAGTTGTTAATTATATTTTTTCTAATTTTATATCAGATGTCATTAAAAAATAAATGAAATTATATTGAAATAACCCCCAGGAAACATTAAACCTTGATTATTTTGATAATAAATTTCCTTATTATCAATTATTAATGAATATGGTTAATATCTTGAAAAACCTAGAATCCATTAAAACAATTCATTAACTAAAATTAATTTATTATTAAATCGTATTTAAATACAATAAATTATAATAATTTATTATTAAAAAATATTCATCTATCGTTATATAAAAAAAGTGAAGTAAATGAAAAAGAAAATAATGATCGTGGATGATGATGAAAATGAACATATCTTGTTAAAACATTTGATAAAGAATACTGATTATGAGATAATCAGTGCCATTAGTGGGAAACAATGTATTCAATTGTTAGAACAAGAAAATTTACCAGATATTATGTTATTAGATATATCGTTTCCAAAGATAAATGGTTGGGAGATTTATGATATAATCAAAGAAAATGACAAATGGAAAAAAATACCAATTATATTTATATCTGGAAGATCTGATAGACGCGCTAGGGACATGGGAGAATACCTGGGAGATGGATTTATCCAAAAACCAATCCAAAAAAATGATTTAATAAAACTAATTGAAAACATACTCAATAATAAATAAAAAGTAATTCAAAAAATATCATTTATTTTATTATTATTTGTGGCACCCTTTAATATTTTAAAAAAAATTATTTAATTTATTTTTCAATTGTTTTTAATATGTTTTGAAACAAATTATTTATGATTATATGGAATATTTAATATAAATTTAAATTAAATGGAGTCTCATGGAAATTTATATTTTTATTCCCCCTTTTTGCCCCCTTTATATTTAATATGCCCCCATAGAGACTCCCTATTCATTTCATTATTTTAAAATAGATGTTTAAAATTATATTTTATTAATCAATTTGCTTTTTTCTGTACGAAAAATAAATGATAATATTTTAGAAATAAACCA
>CAZWQV010000109.1:1951-4668 GCA_964636235.1 uncultured Thermoplasmatales archaeon | reverse complement strand
ATATTGCAAGATTTTCAGGGGTTAATTCCAGCAGACCAATTTTTATCAATGGAAAGGCAAATGCCCAAAAAAGAACAGACAAACCTATAATAATATAAAAAAATTTATCAGCCCATGCTCGTGAGTCTTCCTTTTTGTTTTGATCCTTTTCCGTTATCAATACTGCTACCTCAAATAATAATTAATTTAATCCTGGATAGAATAACTCTAGATAAATACTTTGAAAAATAACTGATAATGCAAACAACAATAATTTAAATAGAGCATCTTATATTAAAATTATATATTAAATATAAAATAATCAAAGGAGGCAAATCTTTATCAAAAAAGACCATTGGCAATCAAGAACAATGTTTATCATGGCAGCAATCGGCTCTGCCATTGGTCTTGGTAATGTTTGGCGATTTCCATATGTCTGCTATGCAAATGGTGGAGGAGCATTTCTTATCCCTTTTTTCATTGCCTTATTTACTGCAGGAATTCCCCTGATGATTCTCGAATTCTCATTAGGACATCGAACGCAAAAATCCGCTCCGGAGGCGTTTAAAAAAATAAATAAAAAATTTGAATGGGTTGGTTGGTGGACATCCTTCATTCCATTCCTCATAGCATTATATTATGTTGTCGTTATGGCATGGTGTTTCAGTTATATGGTCTATGCTATTAATCTAAGATGGGGCACGCAAGCAGATCAATTTTTTCTGACTAATTTTTTAGGAATTACTGAGAATCCTTCAATTTTTGGATCAATAAGTATACCTGTCGTGCTTGGTTTAATTGCCATCTGGACACTTGTTTTTATCATTTTATATAAAGGAGTTCATAGGATAGGAAAAGTGGTGTTATTAACTGTTCCAATACCAACCATATTATTAATTATTCTTACCATCCGAGGAATAACTCTTCCCGGCTCCATTGAAGGAATAAGTTATTATCTCACACCTGATTTTTCCAAAATATTCGATGTTGATGTATGGCTTGCAGCATATGCCCAAGTTTTTTTCTCACTAGGTCTTGCTCAAGGTATTATGATCACTTATGCTAGTTATTTGAAAAAAAATTCAGATATAAACAATAATGCATTCATCACCGCACTTGCTGATGCAGGAACCTCATTTTTTGCAGGTTTTACCGTTTTTTCAGTCGTTGGATATCTCGCTGTAACTCAAGGTGTCAGCATCGATCAACTGGGCATCGCAGGACCTTATCTTATATTTATAACCTACCCTACTGCTATTTCTCTTCTTCCAATTGCAGCGACTATATTTGGTATCTTATTCTATATTGCACTGCTCACCTTTGGTATTGATTCAGCATTTTCTATGATTGAGCCGATCTCTGCAGGCATTCATGAAAAATGGAACATATCAAAAACAAAAACAACCGCGTTAACCTGCATGGTTGGTTTCATATTAAGTCTTTCATTCACACCGGGAAGTGGCCTATATTGGTTGGAATTAATGGATCATTTTATCGCTAATTTTGGTCTGGTCGTAGTTGGTCTTTTGGAATGTATTTTACTTGGTTGGATGTATCCAATAAAAAAATTTAGGTCATATGCAAATGAACGGTCTGATTTTCGTATTGGTTCATGGTGGGAATTTTTAATAAAATATTGCGTGCCTTTAGTATTAATCATTCTTCTTGTCTTTTCAATTATCGACAACGTTATCAATCCCTATTTGAACTATCCTCTTTGGATAATCATTTTAGGAGGACTATTGCCCCTCCTTTCAGCACCTATATTAGGATATATACTAATGAAAAAAGGACGTGAAAAAAGAGTATGAGTTTACCACTTTCAGCAATAATAATGTTTATATTCGGTTCATTAGTACTTTATGGTGGATTAATATATTTTATTTACATAGCTTTAAAGAAAAACAAAAATAAATGAAAAAGATTTAATTGGACAAATAGGTAACATATAATGACTAAATCAATTGAGGATAACTAATTATGATTGAAAAAACAATTAAATGTCCATCCTGTGGATATCAAAAAATAGTGCAAGGAAATCCTGGTGAGACAAAAAAAATAATATGCCCAAAATGTAACAACGAAGGCATGTTTACTTTTCCTGGTGAAAAAAAGCCTGTTAATAAAGTAGATAGTTCCCAAGAAGTTATCACTGTTAAAAATCTTACAAAAATTTATGCTGATGTGAAAGCTGTTAATAATGCATCTTTTTCTGTGAAAAAAGGAGAGATATTTGGTTTTTTAGGACCTAATGGTGCTGGAAAAACAACGACGATTAAATCAATTCTTGGACTTATCCATCCTGATCAAGGAACCATTAAAATTAAAGGAATTGACATGAAACTTAATGGAAAAGAGGCAAAAAAATATATCGGATACCTTCCAGAAAAAGTTGCTTTTTATGATAATCTTACCGCTCTTCAAAACATGTATTTTTATGCAGAAATGAAAAATATTTCCAAAAAAGAATGCGAGCCTCTTATTGTTGAAATGGGCCTTAAAGATGCAGTTAACAAAAAAGTTGGAAAGTTTTCCAAAGGGATGCAGCAAAGACTAGGTATGGCACGTGCATTACTTGGAAATCCTCCAATTCTTATTCTGGATGAACCTTCCGGCGGACTTGATCCTAGAGGAGTAGCTCTTATACGAAATAAAATCAAAGAGATGAAAGAAAAAGGATCTAGTGTGTTTGTATCATCTCATATCCTTGCAGAAGTACAAGAAGTCTGTGATCGAGT
>CAZWQV010000109.1:0-1851 GCA_964636235.1 uncultured Thermoplasmatales archaeon | reverse complement strand
ATGAACGAATCTATTGAATATATTTTAAAAAATCCGATTACAATTATTGCCAAAAAAGAGATTATGGATAATATTAGGAATAAATGGGTTATCATAATTTCAATTTTATTTGCTGCCCTTGCAATTCTCGTATCTTATGCTGGTTCTCTTTTTAGTGAAGGTTGGCAAGACTTCGGATTAACAATTTCAGGTATGAGCGCACTTGTTCAATATATAATTTCTATTATAGCATTAATTTTGGGTTATTCAGCAATAATTGGAGAAATTGAAAAAGGTTCAATGAGTTCATTATTAACATTGAGGACAACCAGGTTAGAGATATTGCTTGGAAAATTATTAGGTTTAGGAATAATATTATCAATATCCATCTTAATTGGTTTCGGACTGGCAGGAATAGTTATTGGGCTAAATATTTCAGATGCGAACTATCTTCAATATGTTGTCTTTATCGCTGTATCAATTCTTATGGGATTGACATTTCTTAGTTTAGGTTTTTTTATCTCCTGTATCTTTAATAGACGGGCAACTGCAATGGGCGGGGCGATATTTCTTTGGGTGTTTTTTGCTATTATATGGTCTCTGATATCAGCTGGATTACTTGTTGCTACGGTTGATATTACAAATATTACTTCTCTTCCAGATTGGTATTTCGGATTTCAGCTTCTTAATCCACTAGGGCCTTACGGAGGTTTTATTTCCTTAAATATTGGCCCAATTAGCGCTGGAGCGGGAGATATTCCAGCAATTGTTTATCCTGCTTTTTATACATCTGAGTTAATGCTATTTGCAGAATTTCTTTGGTTTATTATTCCTTTAATTGCTGCGATATATTTATTCAACAAGAAAGACATTTAATCTGATCGACTAATGAAGATTCTAATCTCATTACTTTCCTTTTTTCTTTTTTATCGATTTTAAATGAAAACGAATAGAGAACATCTTTTAAGATAAGAGGTTCTGCAGCTGCAACTCCAAAATCAACTTTTTTTCCAGGATGCATTAATGCTTGATTAATATCTTCATAAGAAATCTTTCCTTTACTTACATTTTGTATTGTAGAGATTATCCTTCTTATCTGATGCCAGAGATAGGTTTGTGCATAGAAATCTATAGCAAAAAAAGGATCGAATTCTTCAACAGTTATATTTTCAATGGTTCTCATTGGATTTTTATGGGATTCAACTCGAGCGAAATTAGAAAAATCATATGTTCCAATGAACAATGATAAGGTGTTCAGCACTGTATCACTATTCATGTTTTTTTTGGGTAAATAATATCTATAAATTCTTTGTTTTGCATATCGGGGGTAGAAATCTGGTTCAACTTTTTTATATGAATAAAAAACAATATTTTTATTTGTATTTAATTCATCTAAAAACAAGGGAATATTGTCATTTAATTTAAATGAGATAACATTGCCAAGTGCAGATACTCCTTTATCAGTTCTGCTAGCAGATCTAAACAGAACCTTTTTCGGGTCATCAAATAATCCTTTTTCTATTAATAGATCGATAATTGTTCCTTCAATTGTATCTAGTTCTGGTTGTCGAGCATATCCATGATAAGGTATACCATTATATGCAACTTTAACTGCGATGTGCATAAAATAACATCATTTTCATTAATTTAAAATTTATACAAGAATAAATAAGGAAAAGATAAGATGAAATATTCTCTAAGATAAATTTGTTAGAGATCCGATTGAAAACTCTTCCCACAATAGGAACAAATATTTACATCATTGAAAATTTCCTTAGTACAATTTAAACAAATGCGTTCTAGTATTTTCTGTGTTGATTTAAATACATCTATCTCCTGTAATACAAGGTCTCCATCCTTTATACGTTTGTA
>CAZWQV010000108.1:0-4706 GCA_964636235.1 uncultured Thermoplasmatales archaeon | reverse complement strand
ATGAAGGATCTTTTTCTTCAGATGAAATAAATGGACTGATATTTGGCCCGTTTATATTTATACCCTAATTAGTACTATCTCATTATTGAGGGAGGGCGGTGTAGCCCAAAGAGATATCTAAAAAAAACAATAGAGAATAAGAAGGCAAAAAATGTTCTCTCTCACCTCTGACCTACACCAATACTCTATTTCTTTAAACTACTATAAATAATTTAATATTTGTACAAATTTTTGAGTTGATTATTTGTCCTCTTTATTTCGATTTTTTATATGGGAAAAAGAATAAGATTGTATGCTGGATAAATAAATCCATATTTTATCAATGTCTTTGAAACTGGAAAATCCTTATAAAGACCATGAACTGATACTTTTATAGTAAAAAATCCTTTTGTATATGTTTGTGGACCAAGATGAAATACCCATGAGTTATTTATTTTTTTATTGAAATGCCACACACAAGGAATAGAATAATATTCTTTTTGAATATTTACCGGTATGTTTCGAAAAAGATGATTCATTTCAATAGATATACTTAGCGAAACTGTTTCTTTAGGATATTTTTCATTATTTATAACTATGGAAAGTCGAGCATTATATGGATTATTCTGTTTTCCTAATATAGTAATGTTAATATCTTCATTACTTATTTTGCTAAATCCATCTGCAATGGTCATGATTATTGCAGTTGAAAGTCTGGTAACTTTCTGTAAATACATGATGTTCATTTTATCGATTGTGTCTTCTGAAGTATGATAAAAAGGATTTAACGCATGTTCAACAAGGTTACTTCCCGCGATATCATATTCATTAAAAGCTCTATGATCGCTTGAAGCATCATAAGGCATACGTTGAATGCTTAGATTAATAAGTTTATTAAATTTCTTGGAAATATTTTCAGATAAATCTATCATCCATGATGAAGCAGGATTAGCATGATGACGAATAATTGAACTATCTTCTGATGTTTTTGCATATCCTATTTTATCCAGAGCAAGGACGCTTATAATGTTTACATTGTTTTTTAGGGCTTGTTCGACATAGGCATTGCTCCCTAAACATCCTTGTTCTTCACCTGAGAACAAGATAAATAGGATGCTGTTATTGAATGAATACTTACTAAGTATTGAAGCTATTGTAAGTACTGCTGCAATACCCGAGCCATCATCATCGGCTCCTGGTGATATTTCAATTGAATCGTAATGAGCACAAATAATGACTTGATTATGTTTTGATAAAGATCCTGGTAATGTGGCAATAATATTTTCTCCGGTGTATTCTTCATTTTCCCATGTTTGGGATGTTACGTTTAACGAAAATGATGCCAGCTCATCATGAAGATAATTTTTAAGTTTTTTTATCTCATTTGATCCTGTGGGGTGAGGACCAAAGGACTGAATATTTTTAATATATGTATGTAATTGTGTTTGATTTATTGAAATAAGGGTTTCAGAAATTATATCTATTAATTGAATTTCTTCCATTTTATTATTAAGTTTATCATTAGTATGTAATTTTATTAAAAACTCTGAGTTTACAGAATTTGTTGTTAATATCAATGTAATGAATAATATTCCAAGAAAAAGGGTTGTTTTTCCTTTTTGATACATCATTTCTTTCAATCCTTTATAAAGTAATTAATTAATGATTTAAATATATTATTAAGAATTAATAATAATTTACATTTATTTGTGATTATTATTATATTTTGATGTATTAGCCCATAATAATTAAAAATATATTAACAGATGTTAATGAAATATTTAAATATTTATTAATCATTAGAATTATTGCTACAATGATTAGTAATGTAGGGAAGGAAATATTTGTCCCCTATAACGCATTTTACGAACATTACCTTCCCTTTCCATTTTTTAAAAGTATATTATGATTATAAAAAAATAGTAGAATATTTTAGGGGATAGAAATAATAGGAATTTTTAAGAGCAACAGGGACAACAAGGAGTATTACTGCAGGAACATCCAATCAAATTGTAAATTTCATAAGTCATATACAAAAATATGGTTTTTCCTGGTGATGTGAATGCATCGTGAACCGAAACAATAATTTGCTCCTCTGTTAAAGGATAAAAAATACATGGATGATTAGTGTTTAACAAACCTGCGATTGCTTCTTTTAGAAGACCACCATACATTATTTTAACAATAACTGGCAATGAGGCATCAATAGATCCACTGAGAATCTCAGATAATGTGCAAGTTTCAAATTCAGTAAAGTATGGCAGTGAAAAGTATTTTCCAACAAGATCATCAGGATGCATTGAATCAATCCATTCTTCAGGATGATCATGCCAAAATGATGCATTACATGAGGTATAATTTAATGGTACTTCAATGAAGGTATGTTGAACAGGAGGATAATCAGATGGAAGATTTGCATCGGGATCTAAATATACCAAAACTGCAATTTTATCCCCAATACTTGGTGTATATGATGAAGTCATACTCGCAGCTTCTGCCAGTAATGTTTCTGCATCAGCTGATGTAGGTTCAACTCCCTCAATATATGACCAGATAGCATCTTGCAATACTTCTTTACTTCTGCCACCCTTATCATTAATCACATAATTAATCATCGACCAGTTAACGTCCTTAAAAACATCAGGCATATTAGGATCATAACTATGACATAATTTGACCGGATGATTCATGTTTCTTGTCATCGCAACACTTTTTTCAAAGCACCATCCATAATATTCACCATTTTTCACATGATAACCGGGTGGTACATTTGAAAGAGTAATCAAAAAGTAACTATCAGTTCCATCGACTGCATTCATAGTAACTTGTGATGTTGGAATTTTAGCATTGGGATACCATGAAAGCCAAGGAATATCAACCTTTTCTTCCTCTTCCCACGGGCTCATTAATGGATATCTATCTACATTGAGTCCTGCTGGAATTGGATATGGGATATCTCCAATACCATCAGATCCAACTAGGTCCTGATCCGGGCCATAGAAGTTATCAGGCCCTCCATAATCATCCCAGTAGTTGCCACCTAATGGATAACCATTATCCCACATATTAGTAGCATCATCAAAAGCTTGCTGTGTATTTGAAATGATATTATTCCAATAGATTTTATTATCATTGGATTCTAAACATTTTATTCCTAGCTGGTTATTGTTCACTTTATTTTTCAAGACTGAGTTATTATCTGAAAAATAAAGCGAAATACCTATAGTATTATTAGAACAGAAATTATTACTGATAATACTGTTTTCTGATCCTTTTCCCAATTGTATTGCCGCCTCTGAATTATTATAAATGATATTTTCCTTGATTGAATAATTTGCATTCCATATTGTTTCCCAGTTGTAATTATAAATGCCATATCCATTATTCTCATAAATTTCATTATTATTTACAATATTATGATGGGTTCCAACCCATATCATAACTCCTCCTCCTGAGGAAGGAACGCCTCCATTTTGATAGATGGTACAGTTACAGATAGTATTAAAATCACTATCACCGTAGATGACAACACCGTAAAATGCATTACTATAAATGATATTATTTTCAATCGTATTATTATCTGCCATAGATAGATGCAATCCATGATAATTATTATCCTTAATGATGTTGTTGGAAATTGTATTATAATCAGATATAACTTTTAAACCACTATCCCAATCCGGATTGCCAGTATCTCCACTATTTTCAATCGTAAAACCATTCAATGTTACCCAATCTTCAGTAATACGAACCACATCAGCATTTCCGCTACCATTGATAATCGTACTCACTTTTGATTCTCCCTGTAATTTTATGGTTTTATCTACAATAACATTTTCAACATATGTTCCATTATAAACAAAAACCGTACCACCAATCGATGCATTAACAATACCTTCTTGAATAGTATGCACATGGGTTGCATCATACCATGAAGGATCAGCATCATCATCAACAAAGGTGTTTCCAAGGGAAAGTAAAAATTCAACAGTATTAATAAAAAGATGTTTTCCAAGAGTGGTCATTGCATCTGGTGAATTATCAAAACCCCAGTAACAATATCTGTTTTGTTCATAGGCAAAGGGGTAATGTTCGGCATCGCCAGTCTCATTTCCTAAAACTGTAACTGTAATTGGTATTGATACAAGATGAATACCAATATTACTAGTTGCGGTATATAACTGAACAATTCCATCAGGAATAATATAAGGATAGTTAAATATATCATGAGAATTATCAATAACGGTAATCTTATTTTTTGATCCATGCCATCCATTTGGATGGCCTATGTTTAAATTTAATTTACCAAAAAATGCATATCCTCCTTCTCCTAACCCAAGAATGGGTAATTTTGAATTGTTAATAATTTCTATCTGATTTGTATAACCCCAAGTGGACATATCTCCAGTGTCATAGCCTATTATTATGAGGGCATAAGGTGAAAAATCAGTGGTATTTATATTCTCCATCGGGATTTTTTCAACAAAAAACTCATTGCTTTCTAAAAATGTTTTATAGATGTCAGAACTAATTTCATCGTTTTTGTAAATGAAAGCAATTTTCTTAAATTCATTCATTTCCTCTTCATCAGTACTTAGACTTATTGGGGTAAAAATTGTAAAAAGGAATAGAAAAATTATACTAATTACAACTAATTTATGATTATTAAATTTCATCATATCTTTCCTCATGAATATTCTTTTTATGGTCAATTCATAAAATTAACA
>CAZWQV010000107.1:0-4775 GCA_964636235.1 uncultured Thermoplasmatales archaeon | reverse complement strand
AAGAAAGAGAGAGGTTAATGCTTAAATTCTTTGTAATAATTTATTGATTACTTGATAATTTTCTAAATAGGTGTATATCTGCATTGAAAATGATTTATTCTTTGGCATGCTAACTGAAAGAGGATCAGACCAAACACTTTCTATTCCATCCATGTCTTTTGTTTTTACTTTAACGCTAAATGAACCAAGCGAACTCCAAGAATGTGATTCTTGAGCCGTCTGACCAGAATTATATGGTCCTTTCCAACCACTAATAGTATTGTCTCCCCAATCGAATAAATAATAGATTTGATCACCATCTGGATCTATTCCGATACCGGCAAATGTAATTGATATTCCTATTCTTCCTGATGAAGGGCCAGTAATCGTTGGCTTATTTGGTGGATTATTTGATGAAATATACACTGCTATAGGAAGTGAAAAAGCACTTTGGCCACCTTTTGAATCTTCTGCGACAACTTTTACATAATATGTACCCTCAGTTGTCCAAGTATGGATGCGAGAATCAGTACTTCCACTTGGTAATAAATTACTCCATTCATCAACTGTTCCATCTCCATTCCAGTCCCAACCATATTTTACCGTATCATCATTTGGATCTGTAGTCGTCGTTGAAAAGGTATATGAAACACCTGGATATCCTGAACTTGGGCCCGTTGGTTTTGATGGGGTGTTAGGCGGGTTATTCGAACCTGAAACAGTAATGACTAATGCATCAGAAAAATTACTTTGCAAGCCATAAATATCTTCTGCTTTAACGCGAAGATACCGAGTACCTGTTCCATAAAAGGTAATATATACAGTACATGGGGCACCGGATGTTAAAAAAGATGTCCAATGATCAGGATTTATGATGCCATCGTTATCAAAATCAAAACCATATTTCACATCGTCTCCATTTGGATCTGTTGTACTTGTTGTATATGTATATTGCACTCCTTCAGTTACAGATATTGGACCATTTGGTTTACCCGGTGTATTTGGTGCTATATTTGATACCACCTCAAAATAAACTGTAAAATACCTTGTTCCTCCTCCATCGTTTGCTGAAATTGAAATTAATCCAACATATGATCCAATAGATAAACCTGTTGTATCGATTCTAACGGTAATCGCATTATGTTCGCCTGTTGAACTTCCAGATGTGGGATTAAGATTTATCCATGGATCAACAATGCCTAGACTCCATGTTAAATTATCAGTTCCACCATTCCAAATATCAAAAATAGTTTCATGTAATTCTCCTTCAAGTACATATCCAAAATCATGGTAAGTGGGATAGTAAATAAGATCTGGTGTAAGAGATTTTATTGGTTCTTGATCAATAGTGATTTGTTCATAATTATTTAAAGCGCCTGCGGTTGGAAGATAAAAAACAGATGCCAATAGTATAAAAACTAGACAAACGCAGCCTTTTTTATAAAAATATTTTTCCATAATTTCACCTCACAAAATCGATATGAAAATATGGTTATATTACTTTTTGTTATACCCAGAAAATAATTGATAAAATAGAAACATTAAAAAAATTATATGTTCTTTTTTTTCATTATATATATTGGACCAACGATAATATAAACGACCACAGAAAATAGAAGAAAATAAACAAGGATATGATCGTAAAACATACCAAAGAAGATATTAGAAAAGATGATACAAGTTGTAATCCCATTTTGCATTTTTGTTGGCTTTGGAAATGAAATATTTGATATCATTAATAAAGCAGCAATAACGATAATTATTGCAATTAAGAGATGTTCAAAACCAAGATATGCAGAAGTTATTAGAAGAATGGTAGCAGCGGAGGCTGGAAGACCTGTAAAAAACCGTTTCGATCTTAATGGATGAAATGCAGCAAGACGAATGCTACAACATAAAACATAACATAAAAGCAGTATGAAAAGACCAATTATCAATATTAGGGAATATGTTTGTATAGTTGATTTATACATCATAAAAACGAAAAAAGATGGCGCGATACCCATAGATATCATGTCTCCCATCGCTTCAAAATATTCTCCTAATAAGCCTTTTTCTGTTCTTCTGGCAATGATTCCATCCAATCCATCTGCAAGAAGTGCAAGTAATATAAAAGAAAATGACAAGTGGATAAACAATTCATCATTCGGTCGATAAGAGAGAAGAAGAAGTGCAATAAAACCAAAACCTACATTCATCATACTAATGCAATCAGCAAGTTTTAATAATCTCATCATGGAAGCTTGCATATGGTATCCACTCCTGCAAGAACTCTATCTCCAATAGAAACAGATATCCCATCTTTTAAATCCTTAGGTATAACAATGTCAACTCGAGATCCTAGTTTAATCATACCAAATCGCTGTCCTTTTTTTACCAGTTGTCCATTTTTTACATACCAAATAATTCTTTTAGCAAGGGTTCCAGCTATCTGAATGATTTTAATAGTACCAATAGGAGTATCAACAAGAGTAACTACTCGCTCATTTCGTTCTGATTCTTTCTTAAATGCAGGTACATAACCTCCAGGGATATGAGTTATTTTTTTTATCGTTCCATCAATAGGCATTCGATTTACATGAACATTATGAATATTCATAAAGGTCGCAATTTTGATACTTTCTCCAAGTTCTTCATCATGTATCTCTTGAATAAATTGTATTTTCCCATCAGCAACTGCGACTAAGCCCGGACCAATTTGCCGATCTGGATCTCTAAAAAAAATAAGAAAAACCACTTCCATTAAAACAGCGATAAAAAAAAGAAATACAGAAAGAGTTTGTAATATATTAGATAGAAAAAGACTTCCTATCCCGAATAAAAGAATACCAAGTAATGGGATGATAACCCATGAACTGCTGCCATCAGCTAGTTTCATATCAAGATTTTCTCCCTATTATTTTTGATAGCATTTTTTCAATAGGACCCTTCTTTTTTGGTAAATCTGTCAAAGCAAGAATGTAATCAAATACTTCTGGAACGAAACGGATGACAATAAATAATAAGACGATGAGCGCAAGAAGACTGCCACCTTTTCCAATGTAATTATGTGCGATATTAAAAAAATTTCCACCATAAATTCCAACTAGGTAGGTGATTCCTGCATTACGGATAAGATTAAGAAAATACACGGGGACAACTGTTACTGCTAATCCTTGCATTTTTCGTTTCCATGGAACATTTGGTAATGGAAGGATCATTCCTACAAAAATAACCATAGATTGAACAGCAGTACAAGCAAAAATAATACGGATATATGCTTCTTTATAGGATAAAAATGGCGGATTAATACTGACGGGTCCGGTGAATACCTGCAACAGCAGACCACTTTGAACTGTGACTATATCGATAAGCCATTCTGACATTGGTGTCAAATCAAAGAGAAAATAAATCAATCCTGCAATTGCTGAAGCTCCGGCTATCCATTGAATACTTGGTTCATATTCTTTTGTCTGCAGGCATACCCATTCTCTATACGCAAAATAAAAGAGAACAAATATACCAATGATGCAAATCAGAGCGTTAATAAGATCTCCTTCTTCACCAAAGTAAAGGCTCTGCGGTTGGGTTGCCCAATATGCTGAAAAAACAATCCAACCTATCATTCTTATTTTTGATCCAGTCTGGTGAGATGGGTAAAAGGAACCGATTATCAAAATGATAAGCCCGAGAAATAAGGGAATTGGAAGAAGTAATTGAACGATTTCTGGTAAGGGATACGAAAAAATTGTCAAAGCAAGAATTAGGTAAATAATAGGAAGAATAATAAAAAGGAAGGATTGATAATCCTCCTGTAAAGATTTTTTTACCATGCTATTCAACTATTTGCCCTACATCTTCTTAATATTGGTGATCTCCGCTCAACTCTAGGTTTAAATGAAGGGATTTGTCTAGACAAACCCGATCATTTCAGCAACAGTTGACCAGCCAGCCCAATCCATGATGTATCCATCCCACATCAAACAGATAAGGCCAACAAGAGCAATTAGTGTTAAAGGGACCCAATAGGTATACACTACTTGATCGATTTTTAACCGTGCCATACCAATCCGAAGTAGCGTTACTGAAAACAAAATGACCAGAAATACTTTCAGTAAATAAAACAGGACATCAACGACAATTGCTGGTAAACTCATTGCTTGAAGTGATAGAAACGTAGAAATGTTATATGGGAAAAATAATGCGACAACTAAAGAGCCCATTACAACTGTCTTTACACCATCCATAAGATAAAACATGCCCAAATTTCTTCCAGAGTATTCAACCATTAATCCATCAGCGATCTCTGTTTCTGCCTCAGGCGAATCAAATGGTATTTTTGATAATTCAGCAGGTGTGACAATAATAAGAGCAAATAGTAACACTATTGCACCAATAAATCCAACTGGTCCTAAAATGCCCCATATGGGAGTGGATATAATCGTTGAAAACGAGAACACATTAGATATATCAATCACATTGCTTAATCTCCAAGCAAGGCTAATAATGATAATTGCTAAGGGAAACTCGTAAGCGATCATAGTTGCCATTTCCCTCTGAGCACCAACCGTTGCATAGGGCGAACCAGAGGCAAAACCTCCAATCACCATAGCAAGAGATGGAATCATCAGTAAATATAAAATCACCAGTAAATCTCCCTTTCCAAAGATAAATCCATCTAAAATAGCTGGAAAACCACCGAGAGGAATATAGAGAAGAATGCTTATAGTTGCAACGAGGCCAACAAGGGGAACTAGATTAAAAACCCAATCAACTGCATTTTCAGGTACAATATTTTCTTTCACAAACAATTTTCT
>CAZWQV010000106.1:2847-4816 GCA_964636235.1 uncultured Thermoplasmatales archaeon | reverse complement strand
CTAGCAGGGTATACAAATGCAGGTAAAAGTAGTCTTTTACATTTACTAACAGATTAGAAAGTTATTATTGAGGATAGACTTTTTTCAACACTCTCAACACTTACAAGAAAAATGATAGTTCAACAATTACCAATTTTAATAACTGACACGGTTGGTTTCATCCAAAGTTTACCTGCATGGATTATTAATGCATTTCATTCCACTCTTGAGGAAATTGAATATGCTGATTTGGTAATTCTTGTTGTTGATGGGGGTGAGTCGATTTCAGATCTTAAGCAAAAATTAGATACTTCTCTAAAGGAGTTATCTGATTTACATGTAGAAAATCCTATTCTAATTGCAGTAAATAAAATTGATTTATTAACTGATGATGAAGTTGAAAACAGGAAATCATTTATTTTATCACAATATCAATTTTCAGAAAAATCAATAGCATTTGTATCTGCAACAAAAAATACTGGGTTAGATCGTTTAATTGAGACCATTTATGACAATTTACCAAATCTATTGCAAGTTAAAATGATACTACCAAATAGAGAATCTGTTCATGCTTTTATTTCATGGCTTTATGATAAAACCCATGTAATGCAAATAAAATATGATAATGAAATATTATTACATATCAAATGTAATCAAAAATTATATAATAAAATAATTTCTGAATGTAAAAAACAAGGCGGATATCTTTTAGACTTATGATAGATACTTAAATTTTTTAGATTAATTTTCAATTTTTTGTTATATATTATTTAATTTATAATATCAAATAATTTAAATACTTTGATAACTATTAAATATTATAAATAAAAAATATGGCGAGGAGGCAAAATAGTTATGATGTCTCAAAAATTAAAAAAATCAGGAAAATTGATTACTACAATGTGTGCAATTGCAATAGCATTACTTTTTGTTTCAACAGTTACTGCAGTACCTCAAGTCCAAAGCAAATCATTAATGGATAAAATCAATGAAAAAGAGCAGTTTCAAACCATAATATCACAATTAAATGATGGCGACATTGGTACACAAGATTTAACTTCATTTCTTCAGGCTTTAATCGAGTTACTCATTAATTTCATTAAAGACAATATACTTGGTGAAAATGGGCAACTACCAAGTTTAGATAATGGATTATTAAATATTATTATATCCATTTTAAAAACTTTATTTACAATACCAATCATGATGATACAATTTTTACTTAGCACATCAGTGGGAATCATTAATGGATTAATCAAGTTAATTAAAGCAATAATATCAATCATTTTGCTTATTTTAGGTGGTATACAGACTGTGTTAACTCTAGCAGGGATTCTTATGCTTTTCATTGGTATTATGAGTAAAATAGGAATTAAAGCCTTAGCTGTGATGGGGGCACCAATCTTTGCTCTATTAACTGCACAAATTATAATTTCATCTGGAGAGCTAATTGGTGGTCTATCAGTTGCTATTTTCTCAATTCTTGCATTACTTATATTCCTAGCAATTCCTCTTGCAATTGTACTTGGATTATTATATTTCTTAACACCTGAAAATATTCAACTTGGTGAAAGAATCAATATTAATTTCAATCCAGAAGGAACAGGATTGATCTATATGCTATTATCAATTCTTTCCAATAGACTATCCTCTTAATTAAAAGAAATGATTGATTCAATGGATGTTACTGACATTCATTGTCCTTATTTTTTCCAATCATCTATATTGATTCTAAAGATGTAAAAAATGCCAAATCTTTGAATGTCTCTAGTGAAATTTCTTAATTTCTGATCTTTTTTCATACCAATATTTTTCGCTACCTTTTGTGATGCAATATTATCTTGATGAATGATCGATATAAGGGATGTACTTATATTATTTTCAAATGCATATTCTTTTACTTTTTCTGCTGCTTCAGTTGCAAAATATAGTTTTCTAAATTTTGGTAGAATATGATATCCAATTTCAATTTCTTCTTTATCATTGGCAT
>CAZWQV010000106.1:0-2747 GCA_964636235.1 uncultured Thermoplasmatales archaeon | reverse complement strand
GGGATAAACTATTTCCTACTTATTTTTTTTTAAATTTTTGCTTAATAATATTATAAAGAAATAAAGAAATAGATGGGAAATTTAATTATACCCACCTATTTGTAAGGTTGGATCGCCAAGAAGAACCCATTGTTCAATAGTTTTTGGATGACCTGCTGGAAGATCAGTCATATCAAAGGTTTGTACATAATTTCGTAAAGTCTCACTATATGCTTGACCTAGGATGTCATGTCCTTCTGTTCCATATTGTCTGAAGAATTCAATGGTAATCCATGAATCTCCACCACCTGTAGTGAGATCTTTTCCTGGCATGCCATAACCAAGTCCTGTGTTTCCCATACTTGCAATTGCACCACCATCTGGATCTCTCACAATTCTCCAGCTAAAAGTCTCTGGTACTGGATAACCGTGGCACCACATTGACAAAGATGGAAGTGAAGGGAAATAATAGTTTAATATATCAAATAAACCTCTTATCATTGACACATTAAATTGACTGTTATGACATCCTCCAACAACAGCAATGGGAAGTTTTTCCCCATTTGATAGCGTATCTAATGGAAATAGTGGTAATTCAAAGAAAGGAGGCCAGGGTCTGAGCGTTGTAACTTGAATACCAGGTATACCACCATATACTCGATTTCCTGGTATTCCAGGTTTCTGGTCTGTCCAAACATTTGGGCTACCATGCCCTGAGAAAAACAAAAATCCACAACCGGAATTAACACTATCAATGATATCTTGTGGGCCAGTGAATAGACCATTTGACCCCCATAATATTTCTCTTTGGAAATCATTAGGCATATAATATAAGGCACCACCACGACCGAGTAATTCTTTTTCACCAGTTGTCCATTCGCCTTCATAATACATCTCAGTATCATTTCGCCAATCAGAAAAAACGATATTATCCGCATCATCTTTGATCCATACATGAATATCGCTGAGAACTCCATATGGCTTAGGGTCATATGATTTTCCACGAATAGTTAATATTCCATCAAGATAGCTCATATTTGCCCAATGATAAAATTCATTACAATATGCTTCACTTTCTGTTGGAGTATAATAAAAATCAGTATTTCCAAGAATGTCACCATCTGAAACCGTACATACTTCGGCAATGGGAGGTCCTGGAAATGTAGTCACTCGCTCATTATCATTATGGTTAAATGTTAACACGGTGGATTGGGAATGATCCACAGTTACACTTGTTATTTCAATTGGGCCACTTTCACAGTCTGGAGCATAACTTTGTGCATAAATTCGATAATTACCAGTAGCCATTTGATTAGTGTCCCATTGAAAATCAAGATCAGTTTGATCGAGGAACCCGTCACCAGATACTACAACCATCTTCTTAAACCAAGATGGATCTCGAGGACTGGACTCATAATTTATAATTTTATTCACCACAGTGTTTACTTCTTCAATACTTCTGCAAGCAAGTCTTCCAAGATAGACATCTGGAACAAAATCTAAATCTTTGTCGTCAGGTACCCCTGGTTTATCCCATGCTGCGTAAATACCATCACTATTTGGATCCCAGCTTTCAAATACACCACCTTCACCATATAAATCAGCGTAGTAGAGATCACTAATTACTCCGGGATCATGAAAATCTGATGCAAGTGGAAATGCAGGATCATCGAATAGATTTGTATATCGAACTGGTACATACCAATCTGAATAACCTTGATTGATATCATCTCTTGGTTTTGCATTAATCACCGAGTTTAATCCTCCAACAAGAAGAACATAGGTAATTCCAAGGGTTTCTTTCGCATCTTTAATAAAATATTTAATCTGCTCCGGTTTGTCAAAACCATTATATTCATCGAATATATCTTCTGTTGTTTTTAAAATAGTATTAATGCCATGATTGTTTTTATGTTCAATCAAAGGAGTAAGAGCATCTGAAAATACTTCAGGTGCTATAATGACAAGGTCTGTTGTCGCACTTGTTGGGGCTATGTTTTCTGATGGATTATTATATGCAACTGTTATATCAGCATTTTCAGCATAAGAAATTTGATTTAACAGTGGTTGATATTTTATTGGAAATAAATCAATTGTAACAAATGTGGCTAATTCTTTATCTTCATTGATGCCACATGTTACATCAAAAGAATAATCTTCTATAGGATATGGAGATGAACTTTGATAAATAGACAAATCCATATTATCTTTTATATTAACTGATTTATAGTCCATTGTGGTAAGTGGAATTAAATTTTGTGCTGGCTGAATAATACCTGAAATTGTTTTTTCAGAATATGATGAAAATTTAACAGAGACATCAATATCAGTAGCTCCAAAAGGTATTTCTATCGTTTGAATTATTTTTGGCAAATTCGGCTCTCCAGGTTTTGAAATATACGTTCCAATTCCTTGTAATTCCATCGTCAGAAAATCTTGGTTAAAGTCTGAGATTTCCAATGACTTTATTGATGGAAATATTTTTTTATACTCTATTTTTTGCATTTCTTCAGGTCTAAATGAAACTCCAACAGCTCCAAATGAGCTTCCAAGTAATAGACCAATTATAAGAATAGTTGATATTTTGTTCATTTTTAACCCCCTATAACATGGTATATAATATATGTATTAATTAATTAAAATGTTTTCCCTTGAAAATATTCTTATTTATTTAGTTTCTTTTTGATTATTTCTCTTTCCGATATTTCTAACTATATATTTATTTCAATATAAATTAATGAAATTTTTCTCTTAATAATTGATGTAAT
>CAZWQV010000105.1:0-4864 GCA_964636235.1 uncultured Thermoplasmatales archaeon | reverse complement strand
AACAAATTATTTACCCCAAAAATACAAACATAAACTAGTCTATAAAACTGGTCAGTTTATATTATCAATTTCAAGAATTTTCTATATCATATCACGAAAAACAACTGAGCTATATCAAATAGATGGCACAGAAAAATATAGCAATAAAAAATTAACACTTTTCATCGCATCAAATAAAGAAACCAGGATATTCTTTTCTCAATTTCTATTCAATACAGTATTAAATGAAGTAAATTTAGGCATTTTTTCTTATAAAAAGATACATAAAAAAATTATACAACAAGAAGGAAAATATGATATAGCAATTATTAAAACAGATTTCTTTTATCAATCATTCTTTCAGAAGAATAACTACATAACCCTACCCGAACACATCAATTTCATAAAAAATATACCTGATACTATTGATGAGCTTATCATCAATTTTTCAACAGAATTACGAGAAGAAATCGATCAGTATACACATCAAAATTATACATATGAAATATCCTCAGATTATAAAAAATTCGTACTTTTTTATTATCAAATGTATAAACCATATATCCAATGGAAGCATCATTCAACAGCAAAAATTGTATCATTTCCATCTATACAATATCTTTATCAAAGTGGAGCAAAAATTCTTTTTGTTAAACACAATGATCAAATTATTTTTGGTGGCCTATTTATTCAAATAAAAAATGATATTATTACCTATTACGCATCATTCATGCAGAATAAATTCAAGTATCTTGAGAAAGGGGTGACCAGCTTATCCTATTATTTTCTTATGAGATATGCTGTTGAGAATAAAATTTCTTCAATTGATTTTGGAACTGCAAGTCCATTTATCAATGAGGGGATTTTCAAATTCAAATCAAAATGGAATATGACTATTCAACATTCTTCTCCAGTTATCTCTCAGCTATATTCTCTACGATTTAAATCAAATAGCACATCGACAAGAAGCTTTCTATTACATAACCCATTCATAATGTGTAAAGAAAAGAATTTAATTTTACAAGTTTTTTCTCAGGATTCTAACGGAAGTAGATTAGAAAAAAAGAAACATATAAACACATTAAAGGGACTAACTGATATTCACTTTACCACAACTCGAGATTTTATAAAGTAAAAATATTGTATATCAAAAAAAACGAATACGGGTTCAAATAATGACTCTAAAAAGCATGTATGGCGTACCAATTTCACTGTTGCTTAATCAATTTATTTTTACAATATTATTGGTATTGGTTTTATTTTTTATTTTCTACCATCCTACTCATATCACTCTACGGATATTTGTCTTGATATCTGCTGTTGCTATCGGTTGTTATGTATATTATTTTCAACCTAATCAATTCCATAAAAAAAGAAAACAAGTCCTTATACATATGTTAAAGGCATCTGCTGTTAATGGGTCTGAAACCATCCTCGATTTAGGAACTGGTGCAGGATATGTTGCAATTGGTTTTGCTAAAAAATTGAACTCTGGAAAAGTATATGGATTGGATAAATATCATTTGCAATCTGAAGGATTTATTCATAATATCCTTGATGAAATAAAGATTAATTTTATAGGAAATTCTTTAGATCATGCAAATAAGAATGCGATTTCTGAACAGCAGGAAAAGAAAATTTCCTTCCATCAAGTGGATTTAACAAAAACAATTCCATTTCAAGATAACTATTTTGATATCGCCCTTTCCAGTCAATTTCTCTATTGTCTTTCTCATCAAAAACTTCCATTTGTATTATCTGAGATACATAGAGTATTAAAACCAAAAGGAAAAATTATTTTTTTTGAATCAAATAAATTTATGAAATGGGATATCAATGAAGTTATTCGCTTTTTTAAAGATAAAGGGTATGAAATTGAAAAAAATAAGGTATCAGTTTTTAAAAATAAATCAATAATAGTTGGTATAAAAAATTAGAGGAAAATTTATTTTTTTAAATAATTTTGTTTTTTCTATTATTTAGGAACATTTAAATTTATATATTTTAATATAAATAGTAACAACGTTGTAAAAGGTCAATCAATGATGATTGATATTCAAGACAAAAGCAATTTGAAATACCTTATCTTCGGCAGCCTCTATATTGTAGAAGGATTACAAATTGCTATCGCATTGGTTCTTACTCCATTGTATCTTCTTCAAAATAATTATAATCCTGAGATTGTCACACTTGCATCTGGAATCATTATGATTCCATGGGTACTAAAATTTCTTTTTGGATATATTATTGATAAATATGCAAAGATAGGTAGAAAACGACTAATATTTGTGGGAGGAATAAGCTCAGCACTATCCCTTCTAATCGCATCTGTCATCGATCCAGCATCATACCTTATTGTTTTTATCTTCATCATGTTTCTAAGCCACTGCTTTTTAGGATTCTTTGATTTGTCTATTGATGCATGGGCTATTGACATATCACTAAAAAAAGAAAGAGGAAAAATCAGTGGTTCTATGACAATTGGTCTTTATGCAGGCATGATGCTTGGAAACATTGTGCTTGGAACACTTGCAGATAGTGAATCTTTTACCATTGCTTTTATAATTGGCGGCATAATTATCTTTTTTATCAGCCTTTTACCTCTCATATTAGCGGAAACAAAAAACCAGGTGAAAGAAAAACAGATTATTGCCAATTTTTTAAAGGAGATACAAAATAAAAAAATTATTCTCTTCCTCTTATTTTTAATCCTTGTCTCATTAAATAGTGGAATTATTAGTCTTGCAGTACCATTATTTATGGACATATCTCTTCAACTTAGTATTGCAACCATTGGTTATATCTCTGCAGTGTTTTCATTCAGTAGAGCTATTGGTTCTTTTACATTTGGCACAATATCAGATAATTGGGGAAGAGAAAAAACCATTTTTATAAACTTACTCATAACCATGATTGTAACTGTCGGGCTTGTATTTGTAAATGGATCTGAAATGCTTCTGATTGTCTATGCTGCTCTTGGTTTTCTTACTGGTGGTTTATTTGCAGTTGTTTTTGCATTAAGCATGGACAAAACAAATCATCTTATCGCAGCTACCCAATTCGGTATTTTTATGGCTGCTCTAAATATAGGAGAACTTGTAGGAGGTTCTATCAGTGGCACCATCATATCTTTATTAGACTTTACTAGAGTGTTTCTTTACGCAACCTGGGTTATTGCACCAACATTATTAATCTTCTATCTTATAAATATAATAAAAAATAAATCAGCCAAGGTTAACAATTAATTTTCTTATAATTTAATTCAGAATTTGTAATAATTAGGATATCGGTATTTTTTTGATGAAGAATAACCGTTTCTCCTTCAATCTTACAGCCTTTTGCATAAACAATATCCTTATGAACATCACTAGTAATTTTTCCACCTATATGAGAACTTGTACCATATGCAATATGTAAACCTACTTTTTCATCTTCCAGTATGTTTCCGGTTACAATTGCCATTGGATTACATCCAATACCTAATTCAGCAATATTTTTTCTAAAAGGATTTGCATTAAAATAATTCATTAACTTTGAGATAATTTCTTTGTTTCCATCAACTGAAATAATAGTATTTTTCTTAATGTTTAATTTGATTATTTCATCTTTAAAATAGATTGGAAGAATTCCTTCTGTTTTACTTTCTCCAAATTCAACCTTCTCATCATCTGCTCCTTCATATGGAGCAATAAAACCTTCTCCACTTGGTAAATTAATCATATAACCAGGTTTTGAACAATCTCCGTCATCTGCACCTGCGTTTCTATTTCTCAAATCAATATAAAGAGTGTCACCCGTTGAAAAATGAATAGTGGCACTATCTGATTTTTGTAAAATTTTTTTTAAATTTTGTGCATATCTTTTCACATCTGAATAATCCATCCGTAATACAGAAGTTTCCATTCTTTTTTCAACCATTGGCATACTTGCGCACCTAATTGATAATGGATTTTTCTTAATTAACCCTACTAGAGTAGTAGTTATTGAAAATTCAGTCATAGCAATAATAATATTATATTTTCCAAATCTATTTTGTAATGATGCATTTAATATTTTATTATTCATTCCCGTTGCATCATAATAATCCAATGTTACATAAAAATGATATTTTTTACTTAACTTCAATAAAAATTCATACCATTTTTTTATAAAAATCCGTCTTTCTTTCCATTTAGAATTGTCTTTTACTTCATTAATAGGTCTATCATATATAAGAAGTATTTTTTCATCTTTTTTTGGATTAAAAATCGAAAAAAACATTTTTTCAAATTCAACTAATTCATTATTCATATTATTGAAACTAATGAATTCAATGTATTATATTTCTTACCATTATTATTTGTATTAAAAAAAGTGAAGGTAAGATGGTTTGACAGCGTACCAGGAACTAATGGATTTCAAGCAGAAGAGTTTACCGCAGAAAAGTTCCGAAGAACTAAACCGAAGCTCTCTTCCTAGTCCAAGGGTTCCAGCCCTCTCAGGAGGGTAATTTTCCCATGGGCTCTCGCACCATAGTACCAAGGATTACGCAGGTAAGCTTAACTGCTGGGTTCGGAATGAGACCAGGTGTTTCCTTACCGCTATGACCGTCAAACCATCAAATGAATTCGATTACAAATATGAATGGTTTAAACGCATACCTGTTTAACGATTGAGTCAGAAAACGAGCGGTTAGTAGCTACGGGCTGAACATGTCGCCGAAGCTCCATGCGTACACCCTAGCCCTATCAAACGAATCTTTTATTCGAGCTCTATGATGCCTCGTCTTAAGGTGGGTTTCATGCTTAGATGCTTTCAGCATTTATCCCTTACAGCGTGGCTGCCCAGCATTGCCCTGTCGGACAACTGGTAAACTAGTGGCTGCAGACCCCTGTTCCTCTCGTAC
>CAZWQV010000104.1:0-4962 GCA_964636235.1 uncultured Thermoplasmatales archaeon | reverse complement strand
ATATGATAAATTAAGATTATTTTTTTAACAATTATTATGAAAGATTTATTTTATTTGAATGAATATCATTCATGTCCATTTATAAAAAAAGGGTGGGGAAGTGCACTTATCAATTTCCCGTAGTAGTAAAGAATATTTCATATCTTTATTGTAAATTTGATACATATCAAAAATGTCTAATCTATGCTATTATCATTGATAAAAAACCTCATTGTAATTACTTTAATGAATGTTGTGTTGACTTCCAAAGACTTGTAAATTTAATCAACGAAAATACAACCAGCATTGAAGAATTCACTCATTTTTTTTATGAGTTTTGATTTTCAGAGGAGAATAAAACATATGCAAGATACAGTAAAAAGGAACTAAAAATATAAGTTCCAAAAACATTGATGCCAAACTGACTTAATACACTAATTATACTCCATCTTTTTTACTTAGTTTTGCTATTCCATATCTAATAATTTTTGCAGCAAGCATTGCTGTTTGACCATGATCGAAAAGTGGATTTACCTCCATCAGGTCAAAACCAATTATTTCATGGTAAAAAGTATCAAATATGGTAAGAATATTTTGAGGATCAATACCAAATGGTTCTGGTGTTCCAACACCTGGTGCAAAACTTGGATCAACTGCATCGATATCAATTGATATATAAATTGGTTTTTCACCTATTTGTTCAATCAATTCCTTACAAATAAAATCAATACCTCTTTTTTGGATGGTTTTTGATTCATAAAATCTTAAAGATTTCCGTAATGCCTTTTGATATTCTTGTTTTTCAGCAGAACGAATGCCTATGACCGCTATATTTTCGATAGGAATATAATCTGCTATTCTTCGTACTGTACAAGCATGGTTGAATGAATCATTCTCATAAGATTCTCTAAAATCAAGATGCGCATCGAAAACAATAACAAAGGTGTCTTTAGGTAAACAATTAATAATTCCTGGAGTAATCGAGTGTTCTCCACCTATACCAACAGGTATTTTATTATCTGACACAAATGTTTGTACTTTATCTGAAATAGAAGTAATCATATCCTTTGGTTTTTTATCCGTTAACCCTTCAATATTGCCATAATCATGAATCAATAAGGCCGATAAATCCGTTTTAGAGAGTATATCAAAGCTTTCAAAATTCCAGGTTGCTTGTCTAATGGCATCAGGTCCATTTTTACAACCAAATCGAAACGATGATGTTTTATCATAAGGGCAACCAAAAATGACATATTCTGCATCAGAATAATCTGTTTCTGCATCAGCAAAATAATTGGGAAATTGGCCTATATTTGTCGATGACATAACCTTCAAATAAGGAAAAAATGATATGATAATGGGTTTAAACCCGGGTTATTTTTTTACGTCCTAATGCTTGCAGGTATTGTATTTCTTTTCCTGCTTCAAGCTGGCCTTTGAATTCTTCTGGAATAGGCATTTCAAATGTTTCATAGGTTTCCATATCCATAAGCTGAACATTATCGCCCATAATTGCTACCACTTGAGCGGATCGTTTGTCAATAATTGGTACATGTACTTTGTGAGAAACAGGATTAACAATACTTTTCTTCTGACCATTAAAAATTCCTATTGCTTCAATTCGTGCTTTTGCTTCTCCATGCTTTCCGGGTTTTGATTTTGAGATGCTAATTATTTTACACGGTTCATCATCGATAATAATATATCTATTTTCCTTCAATGTTCTGATTTCAGCCAATTCTTTCATAATCCTCAGACCTCTGATATTTCATTTCTACTTAATAAATTATATTATTTTAAAGAATCATTCGTTATTCTGTTGGTACGATTTCATATATTGCTTTTTTACCATGCTTGGTACAAATAAAAGCTTCCCATTTATTATCCCATTTCATAGAATTACCACATTCAGGGCAGGCAAGATTAACAATAATATGCCTATGTTGCACTTCCTTTGTTTTTAATACTTCTGCCTTAATTTTTTCATCAGGATTCAAAGAATTCATAACATAAACATTACCTTCAGGTGGCATAAATGGAGTGTTGTCTACTTTCATTTTCTTCTTTCGATATGCTTTCATTTGAATTTTATACTTCTCTTGCATGGTTTGTCTTCGGCCCATGTTATCAACACCTCTTAATTCATTCATAATGAATAAACTTTTTGACTAAGAAGCTTATTTATGAGGTTGAAAAATGAACATTTCTGAACTTCAAATCGATAATCGTGTTATCACATTGATTAAAAACCAGGGCATTGAAACACTTTTTCCCCCTCAAGCAGATGCAATTCCTCTTATTCTAGATGGTAAAAACGTATTACTTTCAATTCCTACTGCAAGTGGGAAAAGTTTAGTTGCATATATTGCTATCATCCATCGATTATTAAAGATGGGTGGAAAAGCATTATACGTGGTACCATTAATAGCTCTTGCAAAGGAAAAATATGAAGAATTAAAGGAATTTGAATCACTTGGTTTCAAGGTTGGTATATCAACAGGTGATCTGGATGATTCCGATCCAAGACTTAGCAGATACGATATCATTGTCTGCACCTCAGAAAAAGCAGATTCACTGATTCGACATAAAATATCATGGATTCAAGAGATCCATGTATTGATTGTAGATGAGATCCATCTCATTCATGATGCCACCAGAGGACCTACATTAGAAGTGTTAATCGCACAATTTCAAGCATTGATTAATAATATCCAATTAATTGGATTATCAGCAACCATAGCAAATGCAACTGAGATGGCTATTTGGTTAGATGCTGTATTGATTCAGTCGGATTGGCGACCTGTGCCATTATCAGAAGGAATTTTTTATCAAAATTCTATATATTATGATAATGGAACCGAAAAAAAAATAAATGCAGACTATAAAGAACCAATATTTCAGCTTGTCAAAGATTCTATGGATGAAAATGGACAAGTACTTATCTTTGTGAACTCAAGAAGATCCACCAGTTCAGTCGCAAAGAAATTAGCATCTCTTGTTGCTGGTTCATTATCTGATGAAGAGAAAAAGCAATTACAACGAATTGTTGATATGATAAAAAGACACCATGCCGAACAGACTTCAATTGATCAACAATTATTTTCTTGCATTACTCATGGGGTTGCTTTTCATCATGCAGGACTTGCAAGTTATCATAGAAGGATCATTGAGGATTATTTTAAAAAAGGAAATATTCGCTGCATTGTAGCAACTCCAACCCTTGCTGCAGGGGTTAATATTCCTGCAAAAAGAGTTATAATCAGAGATTTATGGAGATATGATCCTGATTTTGGAATGAAACCAATACCGGTTCTAGAATATAAACAACAAGCTGGTCGAGCCGGGCGGCCAAAATATGATTCATATGGTGAAGCAATTACGATTGCCAAAGATGAATCCCAAAAAAACCATATTTTTCAATTATACATTCATGGCGAAGTTGAACAAATTTATTCCAAATTGGGTAATCAATCAGCATTACGGATGCATTTGCTTGCAACCATTGCCACTGGTTTTGTAACAAATATGCAAGAAGTATATGATTTTATTGATAAAACATTTTATGCGTATCAAACAGAAATTTATTCTCTTCATGGAACCATTGATGAAACCATTGATTTTCTAACCGAAAATGAATTTATGACCATTGAAAATAATCGTTTTATTCCTACCTTATTTGGCATGAGAACCTCATCATTATATATTGATCCGTTATCTGCTGTTGAAATAAAAAAGGCATTTGAAAATTGTAAGGAACAAGATTTTTCAGAATTATCTTTTCTTCATGTGATCAGCTCCACCCCTGACGTTCGATCGTTATATTTGCGAAAAAGTGATTCCTGGATAGAACAAGAAGTTGAAGAACGTAAAGGTGGATTTCTTATCAAACCACCGCTTGTCTATGAGCCCGATTATGAATGGTTTTTAAGTGACATGAAAACCGCTTTTTTACTGAATGATTGGATTAATGAAAAAAGTGAGGACTATATTATTAATAAATATGGAGTAGGACCAGGTGATGTACATGGTATTGTAGATACTGCGAACTGGTTGCTTCATGCCACTAGAGAAATTGGCCGTATGTATCAGTTTGCATCTGTCCCTTTTCTTACCAAATTATTACTTAGAGTACAACATGGATGTAAAGAAGAACTATTGAATCTTATAAAATTAAAAGGAATCGGTAGAATTAGGGCTCGAGCGCTCTTCACTGCTGGATTTAAAACCATTCACGATATAAAAGATGCGCATATTAATGAGCTTGCTAAAGTGAAAACCATTGGTCCTCGTATTGCAGAGAATTTAAAAAAACAAATTGGAGAGGATACAAAATTAGTTGATACCATAATTACTGAGTTTGATGAGGAACTAACATGAGTGCTTATCACTATGTGATTTTCGGAGGAAATGTTAATATTGATTCAATAAGTGATTTTCTCTCTGAAATAATAGATTATGCAAATATAAATAATTTGTTAATTCAATTATTTAATGCAGATATGATTTATGAAAAAACTCATCTTGAATCAGCAATTATTCATGCAATTCGAGCAGAAGAAAATAACATGATGAGTACCAACTCAATTGAAATGGAAATTCTGCTTTATGCATCTGGTGACAGACAATTAAAATATGCCATTCCAAAGATGGGGATAAATACTGGTAATAATCGTACTGCTATTGTTCTTCTAACGACTAATTCAAAAATTGATTTTAATGAATCATTTGTTTTGGATTTTTGTAATAGATTTCAAATCAATCGAAATGATTCAGTAATCGATGGATCTATTGATAAGTTGAAAAATTTTGGTATTAAACCAAACCAATATGATCAATATGAAAAAGAGCAATATCTTGATATTATATTAGAAAAAATAGCTATGGTCGATATAATCAAATAAAACCAATTATTTTAGATACATTTAGGGAAAAAATAAAAGAAGCTTTATTCATTGCAGAGATGCAATTATTTACCTTGCCCGT
>CAZWQV010000103.1:0-5166 GCA_964636235.1 uncultured Thermoplasmatales archaeon | reverse complement strand
GAATGGGGCTATGCCTTTGGAAACCAATATGATGATGGCGCGTTCTGGTTCACCCGTGATAGTGGTAATCTCTGGCGTGATCTACCAGCTATGTACGAGTTCACCTTCAAAACCTATGGGTTACTCTAAACTAACTCATCTCTCTTTTTTTTTATTTTTATAAGAATTTACAAAACAAGAAGTAATAATATTTTATCTATTATTTATTAGATATAATTAATAAAGAAGCAACACGTAATTAATAATCAGGAAAAAATTACCTTAAATCAACCTGTTGACCATTCTGTAATAAATGAACATTTTTTCCTAATATATAACCTATTTCAGATGAAAGAGATGCAACAGATGCAAGCTTTTTCATATCACCATGAGCAGGAATGATATGATCAGGAGATACAATACGTATTAAATCAAAGATATCATGTCTAGATGCATGACCTGAAACATGAATATCTTTGAATAATCTGGCATGCTGATGATGTAATTTATGTTCCAATACACCACGATTAGCCTGAATGGTTGGTGTTGGTATGACCCCACACGCAAAAATAACAAAATCATCCTTCTTAATTTTTAAAGGTATTTCATCGTCAACAATCTTTGATAAGGATGCATTTACTTCACCTTGACTACCAGTTGCAACGATTAGATATTTCTCTTTTTGTTTATTAATTTCAAGCAATTGTTTCTTTGATCTATATGCACTAGAAATTAACTGCGAATGATCCGAGAATTTTACAAAATCAAATTGTTCTGCAGCATGTATATAATCATAAAGAGATCTACCTAAAAACACAACATCCCTTCCTAAATCATTTGCGATATCAGAAATTGATTTTAATCGAGCAATATGAGATGAAAACGTTGAAATAAAAACACCATGATTTTCAGTTTCCATACCTAATATCACATCTTTTAACATCTCTTGACATACCGATTCTGAATAGGTTTTATTTTCTTTTTCAGCATTGGTTGAATCAACTATTAATGCAAGGGTGTGTTCATTTCCTAACTCCCGTAAACGTTGTTTATTAGTGGTTTGACCAATAACAGGATGATTATCAAATTTATAATCAAGAGAATAAAGAATATTTCCTTTTGGAGTAATAATATTAATCATCGAAGATTGAACAACAGAATGCGTGGCTAAAATAAATTCAATTTGAATATGGTCTGAGATTCGATAAGATGAATTAGGAGTTATACTTATCAATTTATTATTAATTTGAAGTTGATTATTTTTCATTTTCTGTTGCACTATTGCATTAGTATAGGGTGTGGCAAAAATAGGGCAATCATAAAATGATGAAAGCCAAAATACGGCACCAATATGATCAAGATGAGCATGACTAAGAACAATACCTTTTACTTTTTTTCTAATATGATGAATAGATCTATCATCAGGAATGACATCGTCATTAATCAGTTTTTTAACTGAACATTGTTGCATTTGATCTTGAAGCGGTACATAACGATCCATATAAACGCCCATATCAAGAATTATTGCCTCATTTCCGATTTCCAGGCAGGTCATATTCCTACCGACTTCTTCATATCCACCTAATGCATGTAATTTAATATTCATGTGCTATCAATGTCCTAAAGAATTTGTATATAATTAACTTATAAGAATCTTTTATTTATCTAATTTTTTAATGAAAAAACATAAATTAAAAAATCATTTTTAACCTATAAATAGATTGGCTTACTTATATTTATCTCCTCTATCGTACTATTCAGATATATAAAAAACATTCACTTTATTTTGCTGTATTATAAATGATTGAATCATTTTAAATTAAATCAAAAAAAAATTATATCGTTTTCATATTGAATTTATGATTAAATTTCCAATATAGGTAAGTTTGAAAGAAAGTAGGAAATAGTCTATTTTTAATAGAATCTTTATTAAATAATATTTTTTTACCAAGATAGTGCATAAAAAATATTGGTATTTAATAATAATAAATATAATATTACGATTTATACTCATCTTATTTTTAATTTATCATATCGTTAATAAGGATGCTTTTTGGAGTTTTTTCACAACAGTCATGATTGTTATTGCTTTAATACCTGTTATTCTCAGAAGATATCTAAGAATTGATTTACCTCTTCTTTTTGATTTTTTTATTACATTATCTCTTCTTTTTCATGTTGGAAATGGATTATTAGAAACTGCATCATTTATTGATATTTATAATAAATTTACCCATTTCTTTTCCTCCGTTGTGGTAGCTTTTACTGCATTACTTTTTCTTTATGTTCTCCATGAATTCAAAGGCGATATTGTTACCAACAAACATAAGGTTTTATTTGATATCATTGTTATCACCATTGCTCTTGGTGCAATTTGGGAATTAATGGAATGGGGTACGGATTATTTATTTGGATGGAAATCTCAAGTAAGTTTGGATGACACCATGCTTGATTTACTTGCAGACAGCTTAGGCGGCATTTTTATGAGTATCATTGGATCAATTATGATCAAAAGAGGTGTGATGGACACCATCGCCATGAACATAAAAATCCAATTAGAAAAATTATTACGATAAATTAAACAATGAATTAATTATCAAACTGGTAGGAAAGAATAGAATGAAAAACAAAATATTACACACCGGTGGAATTTTTATTTCTTTTGGGTTAAAGACATGCATGATAATATTACTTCTTATTTCAATCATAAATATACAAATAAATTGGATATTTGGCTGTAGTCTTGGCATTTTTTTAAGTTTTATTCCCATGATTTTAAATAAAAATTATAAAATTCATCTTCCTTTAATCCTTGATATTCTAATTACTCTTGCCTTATTTCTGCACATTGGAGGAGTACTTTTAGATGCATATCAGCTTATTCCATTTTATGATGTATTAACGCATTTCGTTTCATCATTTATTATTGCATTTTTATCATTTATTTCTATATACATTATTGATGAATTTTGGGATGGTCTACAAATGGATAAATATGCACTTGCTTTCATTGTTGTCCTATTAACTGTTTCATTAGGGGTAGTCTGGGAATTTGCAGAATGGTCATCAGATATTTTTTTTGGAACACATGAACAATGGGGATATAATGATACCATTAAGGATCTTTCAGTTGATATGCTTGCAGGAATCGTTCTAGCAATACTTGGAATCACCCTGATTAAAAGACATCAATTTGACGAGTTGATTGATGATTTAGAAAAAGGTATACAAAATAGAGTTTTAAATAGGAATAAACAATGAAAAAAATAAAAAAAATAAACAAGAAAAGAAAATTCAATTTCTCATACTTATTCAGATTTATTATCATCATCTCTATGATTTTTGCGATCCAAAAAAATGATTGGGTTTGGATTTCTGGATTAGGTATTGGATTAATGATAAGTTTTTTCCCCAGTATCCTCAAATAAGATATCACTCTTACTCTTCCATGGATTTATGATTTTCTCATTGCTTTCATTGCCTTAATCCATGCTATTGGCAGAATGCTTGATTTATATGTGATTATTCCTAATTATTATCTTATTACTCGCTTTTTCATATCTATTTTTATATCATTTCTTAGCTTATCTATGATTTATATTTTCGATCATTATTGGGAAGGAATAACAATGGATAAATATGCCATGGGATTTATTTCGATTATTTTTACCATGACCATGGGAGTAATACTTGAATTTATGAAATGGCTTCATATCGGTGGATCATATTATCAACGAACAAATCAAGCATTAATGATGAATTTACTAACAGATACGTTAGCAGGAATCATGGTCGCAATCATTGGAATAAATCTTATGAAAAAAGGAACTTTTAATAACATTACGGATGGTTTGGGAAAACAAATTGATGAATTGTTGATTCACAATGATGATTAGTAAAATAAGGTTTTTTTTGATAGATGATAATGAAATAGAGACCTAATTTAAATGGTAGTAACATAAATACAGGACAAATGATTTTAACAAAATTTTGTTCATTAAAATTAATGCTTTATCATATTGAAATTTAATGATGAATACTAATTAGTATAGATAATGTATTTGAGATATTTTTTAATTATTTTTTAATTAAGTTCTTATTGATAGAATAAGTTAACAATAAGTATGAATTATAATGAGATAATAAGATGAAATATAGATACAAAAGGCATATCACAAATACGTTGCTATATGCAATACTCATAACAGCAATAATGGGAATAATCAGACAATACACAAGAGAAGGAACGATTCTTTTTGCTATTGTAAGTGTTATTGCACTTGTTGCAGACAGATTTGTAGAGAACAAACACTTGAAAGAATTGGAGGGCAATGGTGTTTCAACCAAACCATAATTGGTTGGATTCCCTCTGCATTTAATGTAACATTAACGTCAATTCTTCTGCCCCCAAGCAATTATATTATTTTTCCAGGATCCTTTGATAAGGCAATTTAGTCTTTTTAAATATAGTAAGAAATAATAGGCATATAGATATAATTATTATCGAAACTGCAAGCATAATCCAATCATATTGAATTGGATGCTGGTTATAAATTGTTTTGATAATATTAAAGATACTCATTAATCCAATTCCAGCAAAGAAACTAATCGCTATAATCAACCAACGATTTCTTACTTCTTCTTTATCCATCTATTTCACCTTGTGGCCGGAGAGGTTCTATTGATATTTAAACATATGTTAAGGCGAAATCATACCTAATGAAACGATAAAAATATGCGGGGGGAGGGATTTGAATACGTTTTTACTTGTTAAAATAGAGTTAAAATTATTTTTAAAAATATACTTCTGTATTAACTATATTTCAAGTATTACATTCTCACCATCAATTACTACTTTATAGCTTCTTAAATCTGATGCCTTGGCAAAAGGGATTCGTGGTTTCTTTATATTCTTGCCGGTAGTAATATCGTATTCAGCTTTATGTTTTGGGCAGGCTACTATTTTTCCATCTAGATGACCGTCACTTAAAATACCTCCTGCATGTGTACATCTTCCATCAATAGCATATAACGAACCATTAATATTAGAGATAGCAAAAGGTTTACCTTGAATGTTAACTTCTCTTATTGACCCTTGAGGGAAGTCTTCTAATTTACCTATAATCGAGCCCATATTTTTTTCACGATGCAAGAATTTTTTAACAATATAAATAGTTTATTAAAAGA
>CAZWQV010000102.1:0-5205 GCA_964636235.1 uncultured Thermoplasmatales archaeon | reverse complement strand
ACCAAATAGACCGCCTACAAGCCCACAAATAACTGGTCCAAGGACAGGAAAAAAACAGAATGATATCACATTTTCAATAGTATCAACCGATGCTGACAATGACACATTAAGATACATAATTGATTGGGATGACGGAACAACAAACACAATTACAAATTATACCAAACAAGGAGCACAATTGAATGTAACGCATAAATGGATATCTTCAGGTGTATACCTCATTACCATCTTTGCAGAAGATATGCAAAATGCCACATCACAAATAAAAGAATATTTACTTTTAATTGATGCAAATGTTCTCTTTATAAATGGAGACCTTGAAGGATATCTCATAGATTACGAAATCGATGGAATCTACAATGCATTCCATGATAACATAACAAACAACAATCTAGAAATTAAAAAAGAGGATAATAATACCTACATGATTGATAATAATTCAGATGGGACCTGGGATTACGTGGTAAATCTCAAAGGAGAAATACAATCATATAAACAATATGAAAACAAAATAATCGATAACACACCTGGCTTTGAAATACTCTGTTTAATTATTAGCATAATTTTACTAATCATTCTAAATAGAAAAAAAATGAAACATGACTAGATCTACCAACCATGTATGAATTCGTGTTCAGAACATATGGATATGAATAATTATCCATATTTTCTTTATGAATTATTGTTAAGTATATTTTACGATTTTCTGAAATATCATTAAATATATGTAACAAAATTATTTATTCTTTCAGGTATAAACAAAAAAAAAGAGATTGCTCAATCTTAAAAAATAAATACAGAAATGAGAATCAAATAATTTCGAGAACATCAACATGAATTCAATGCATTTTTGCACAAATTACCCCTAAATTATAAATATTGTAAATAATATACATATTTAACATGGCAGCGACAAAGACAAAACGCATTCCTGTTTCTGTAGAAATCTGGAAAAGACTAGGTAAAGAAAAAGAAGCAGGAGAAACATATGATGATCTTCTCAGTGACCTGTTAAAAGCCCGGAATAGACTAAAACTTATGCAAAAAATGAAGCAAGTCGAAGAGGCAGATAGCAAAGACCTAGTTGATTTAGATGACCTATAAGGTTAAACTTGCCCAAGCTGTTTATCAAGAGATTAGCTTATTGGATAAAAAAACTATATCTATCATCAAGAAAAATTTAAAAAAGCTAGAGTATAATCCTTATCCCGGAAGGGGGATCGGCGATAAGGAAAAATTGCCTATCGATGGTAAAGAGCGTTATCGTCTGCATATAGGGCATACATGGACAGCATTTTACTCAATTTTGGAAGATAAAAAAGAAGTCCGCATTTCCGAGATTCTCCTCATTGATGAAGCTCACAAAAGATATGGGTTTTAAAAGCAATGACAATTAAAAAGGATTCATTTTGCTTTTTTCCAAATAAATTCTCAACATTTAAATAAGAAAGAATAGTTGAATAATACCTGGTGAAAAGGAAATGAAAAAATCATATACAATAGGCATATGTATTGTATTAATCCTTATTGCGTCTGTAACAATTTTTCTTTTATCTAATCAATCCGATGTATCTGATGAAAAGACAACTAATAACGACCAAGATAGCGTATCAGACATGAATCTAAGTTCTGAAATGCAATTTCACAAGTCAGTAAACACGTTTGGTTTTGAATTATTAAAACAGTTCATTAAAAACCCTGAATATAATGAAAACCCATTTTATTCACCCTATAGTATTTTTACTGCACTTGCCATGGCCTATGAAGGAGCAAGAGGAAACACCGCAGATGAAATGGCAGCAGTATTAAACATACAACAAGACAATGAATCATTTCATGATTACGTCCTTGATCTGTATAACACATTTAACAACAATACAGCATACAATTTGAGTACTGCAAATGCTGCATGGATACAACAAGATTATCTTATCTTAGATGAGTATATTCAGACCGTGGAAGAGTTCTACCAAGCAGAAGCAAGCAATATTAATTTTTCAAATCCAGCTCAAGCAGCAGCTATCATCAACCAATGGGTAGAAAACAAAACAAACAATCTCATCCATGATCTCATAACAGCTGATGCAATAGATCCAGTATTAACAAAATTAATTCTCACTAATGCAATATACTTCAAGGGGACATGGGAAATTCAGTTTGAAAAAGTAAATACCACAAACAGATCATTTACGACTTCATTAGATGAAACAACAGATGTTCCAACCATGAGTCTAACTAATACAACAGATATGTTTTATTATACTGAAACAGATGAATTTCAAATGTTAGAACTACCGTATACAGGTAACGATCTTTCTATGATGATACTATTACCAAAAGAAAACAATACCTTATCCTCAGTCATTAACACATTATCTGAAGAATCCTATACTGAATGCTTAGATGCAATGAGACCAGGACAAGTCAATATATATCTACCAAAATTTAATATCACAACCCCACAATATTCACTACGTGATATGTTATCAACGTTAGGCATACATGATGCTTTTTCGATAAATGCAGATTTTTCTGGTATGACCGGTCATAAAGAATTGAATATAAAACAAGTGTTCCACAAAGGATTTATCAGTGTCAATGAAGAAGGAACAGAGGCTGCAGCGGCAACAGGCACGGTTATGGTTTTTTCAATGCATAGTGGAAGAATCACCTTTAACTGCGACCATCCATTTCTCTATCTCATACAACATAAACAAACAGGAACCATTCTTTTCATGGGCACTATGAACAATCCAAACGCATAAAAAATTTTTTCCACTTTCCATTATCCCCTTCGATATACATTCCTTTTATTATCTTATGTTTCTATCCATTCATCATAAAACTTATCTAGACTTTCCATACTCAACAATATTCCTAATTCTTATAAGTACAAACCTTGAGAATATATTAAAATAGATACATCATGAGAGGATTTTTAATCTATAAAATATGACAAAAATCTTGGAGAGACCCCTACCTACTATGTACGAATTTGTGTTTAGAACATATAGGTATAACTAAATATCCATCTCTTCCAAATTTTTATGTTAAGAAAATCTAAAAAAACTGTATTAAAAATCTAAGATAGAAAAATAATAAGGATTAAAGATGTTACCCAAAATATTATATATATGTTTAAACATAAACATAATTATGGGATTTAAAACATTAACCATAAAAGAAAGTGTTTACAATAAATTACTATTAATGAAAAGAAAAAATGAAAGTTTCAGCGATTTATTTGAAAGATTAAGTAATTCAAACATAGAAATATTAAAAAAAATGAGAGGATGTAACACCTATAAAAACAAAGATGAACTATTAAATGAAGTCTATCAAAAAAGAAAAGAAAAACGCTATGGGTAATCTAACATGATCATCGTTGATACGGATGTGCTGATTGAAATTTTTGATAAACAATCAGAAAAAGGAGAGTTGGCGCTTAAAACCCTTGAAAAAGCTGGTGAAGATGTTTCAATTACATCCATTACCCTCCATGAAATATTATTTGGACATTATAAATACCGTAAGACAATAAAAGATATTTCACAAATAAATACTGTTGAATTTAATAAAAAAGATGCAGAACTATCAGCAAAAATTGAATATGATCTAGAAAAAAAAGGAACAATCATTTCAAGAACGGATACCATGATTGCAGCAATAGCAATAAATAGAAAAGCAAAATTGTATACATTTAATACCAAACATTTTCAAAACATTAAACAATTAACAGTATTAAATTAAAAAAATGACAATAGATTTTGAATAGTACTAACAATTAACACAATGTCACACTGCAACAGTATAAAATAATAATAGATTATAATTCAAAGAGATGATTAAAATCACCAGTAACATTTTTCCACTTTGAATGAATTTATGTTTAGAACATATGGACATGATTAATATCTATCCGTTTTCTTTTTTTCTATATTTCTTTAAATAGTTTTTCTAAAATTATTTATAATATAATTATATTATATATCTTGGAGGCAAATAAAAGGAGGGCTTTCAATTGAAAAAACCAATAATAATCTTATTAATAATTTTAAATCTAACAGCAGGTATATGTACTATTCCTGCAAAAAATACAGAACCAAGAACCATCTTTGTCGATGATGATAACATAGATGGTCCATGGGAGGGAAGTAATGAACACCCGTATATAACAATAAAAGATGGCATTAATGCATCAGAGGATGGAGATGAAATATTTGTTTATGAGGGCAACTATTTTGAATCTGACTTAATGCTTAATAAATCTATTTTATTACATGGAGAAAATAAGTTCAATACAATAATAAATCCATCAAATGAGCTGAATCTTAGCATGTTTTTCATTCAGAAAAATGACGTAGAAATCGCAGGGTTCACTTTTAATCCTAATTTTGGAATTATAGCCGGGAATCCTTATACGATATTGAATAATATTAAACTTAAGGATAATATATTTTACTCAATGGTTACTTTTGGACAACTTGAAATAAAAAATATTGAAATTGCAAATAATCATTTTTCAGGCATTGACTCAGTATTATTTTTTTTAATATTGCAGGATGCAACAAGTACAACAATTTATAATAACTCATTTGAAGATACAAATAATAATCCAGGCGGTTTTATTCTATTTTTACCACACACAATTTCAGATCAAATCAAAATACTTAGGAATAATTTTATAAATACATCAACATACACAATTCTTGCAGATATTAATTATTCTGAAAATGGATGTTATAAGCTTCTTAATATATTTCCGGAAAAAACATCTTTACAATTATCAAAGAGGGGATTAGAAAAAAGCAGAAATCATAATAAAATCCAAGCAAAATTAATTCATAAACCACCAATATATTGGAGCAATAACTACTGGGATAATTGGATAGGATTCGGACCGAAACTGATACTTGGATATAATTGGTTTTTCATTCAAGAAAAACCAATTCTTCTACCATTTATCCAATTCGATTGGCATCCCGCAAAGCAACCTCACAACACAATCTAATGAAAAAGTATCAACAAAACTTATAAACATATATTTTATCTTTAATATAGAAATAGTCCCAATGGGGGGTAATTAACATGAACAGAACCTATATTACAATTATTGTTCTAATGCTCATTTTTACATCATCAATACCTATCATAAGTAGTAATGAGACAACTATAAGCAGTTCATCAACTCGTGGCATCTTATAT
>CAZWQV010000101.1:0-5280 GCA_964636235.1 uncultured Thermoplasmatales archaeon | reverse complement strand
AAATCTCCTAATGTTTCCCTTCATTTTGAAGATGTTAATTTAAAACAGGAGATATCAGACATTGTTCAGACTAATAAAATATTGTTCTCTCATAATGATATTTCTGTGTATAATCATGTACCATCTCATATGACTATATCTGTGGATCGCATTCGTTTCCAACAGTTAATCAATAATTTATTAAGTAATTCGGTTAAATATTCATTGAATGCAGGCTCCATTACTATTTCAAGTAAGCTTGAAGAAGATCATATTATGGTTTCTTTAAAAGATCAAGGTATCGGGATGAATAAGAAGCAATTATCTCATATATTTGATGAATTTTATAAGGCAGATGAATCCCGTCATGATTTTGAAAGTAGTGGACTGGGGATGAGCATCTGCAAGCAGATTGTAGAAAAACATGGCGGCAAAATTTGGGTGGATAGTGAAGGAGAAAACAAGGGCACCACTTTTTATTTTACCTTACCGATCTCTCGTTCTGATCATTCATATTATATTGAAAATGAGGATATTCATTCTGATATTGATCGGTTACTTGGCCTTTAATATCATAGATATATTCTAGTAATTTTTATAGGTATATTATTTTTATTTTATGTTTTTTATTTTTTTCAATAATTATATAAACATGTTTGGATAATAATATTGACGAGCGTTATGGAACGTATACTTTATAAAAGAAAATTAAAGGAATCAAATTATTCAGTTTCTGAAATTATAGGAATGCTTCTTTTACTTTTTATTGTTGTTTCACTGTTTTCAATTACTTTTTTAACTATTTTATCAGATAATGGCCCTGAACCACAAACATTTGTAAAAATCACTGGTGAAGTGATTGGTAGAGAAATCATATTTGAGCATCAAGGTGGAGAAGTGCTTAACGCTGATACCATCATCTCTATTGATTTACCAAACAACTCCGTAAAAGGGCCGGTTTCTAACTGGCTTGAGGATAGCAATCATGATATGATTTGGAACTTAGGAGAACGGATGATTTTTCCTTTCGATTACGATTTAGATCATCTCGGCGATTATGCCTTTATTGACACCAAGGCCATTGATCCAGTGAGCAATTCCATCGTATTTATGGGCCCAGTAAAAACCCGGATCGTCAGTGACGTTGGTGTGGAAGTGTTTGTGGATAACATGAATCCTTCAATATATGATAATATTACCATCAGAATAGTTGTTACCAGTTATGGTGGAGATGTAAATGGATCTGGAAATGTTCGTATTAGATATCAGATACCTGAAGGACTTACCTTTTTAGAATATACCGCGAATCAAGGCATTTATGATAATCAAACTGGTTTATGGTCGGTTGGTAATGTTCATGTCACCAGGCAAGCAATTATTGATATTGTGACTGAAGTGACAGGTGTAATGCAGCATGAGCCGGTTCAACTCGCTCTTGTCCTTGAAGGAGGATATAATCATGACAGAGATGTTGGAATCCATGAATCTGATTGGCATAATCAGATGATGAATTCTATTAAACATGCTATTCAATATAGTGAAGTTATCCCTCATGATGGATCAGTTGAATTGACTGTTGTAAAATATGGTTATGATGATCCACCAAGACCTGATTTGATTTTATCTCCCACCATTTTAACTGATGATAATGATGATGATTTAGCAAAATTATTTGATAGCAATGAGTACCCTGATGATTATTTTCCTTTGGCAAGTACCCTTCGATATACTTCAGATATTATGAGAAATGTTGGTGACTTCGCACCAGAGAAAAGACAAATCATTCTGATTGTTTCCTGTGGTTATCCAGATTGTGTTTGGGTTCCAGGAAGTTATGAAGGAATTGTTTCGACCGAGAGTGACGCAAGAATATCAACTATTGAAGCGATTGAATATGTAAATGATACCCTTCAATTAGATCCAGAACATGATGAATTAAATGCCATTGCTGTTGGGAAATGGGGCGTAGATATTGATTTTTTGAATGTGAGCGTTCCTTTGCCAAAACCAGGGTATCTTACTCCCCCTATTACTGATCCCGGATGGGTCTATACTGTTGATGGAGGATGGAAAGATTTCGAAGGTGCTCTGCATTTAATTTTACGAACCCTTCTTAATGAAATTTTTATAAAAGTTGAATTATTTGATTCATCAACAATTGATCTGAACCCAACCAATAACAATGCTGTTATCATTATTGACCCAAATGATAATTAATAACTTTATTTCAATTATGAAAATATGTTATTAAATGTATCAGTAAAAATTTTTTTCCATTAAAATTCTAGACTTTTACTTTTATTGAAGGAGCAACAGAAATATATTATTATGGAATATATAAATAGACATTATTTTTATTCAATATCCATAATTTTTCTCTTTAATTCGTTTTTTAACCATAATTGTATGAGTAATACATGTTATTTCCTTTTTTTATATTAAATTTGTAATAATTATCGAAACTTTTATAAACGTTGTTATATACTTATAGTTATAATTTTATATAAATAGAGTATAAAAAAAATACCTACGAGGTTGAAAAAAAATGATGAACCATAATAGCACATATAGCAGTAGGAATAAAATAGTAATTGTAGGAATATTAGCTCTTGCTTTACTATTCTCTAGTCTTGCTGTTATGACACTGGTGGAATCACCAGTAAAAGCAGTTGAAGAAGAATACCCCGCATTTTTGTGGACAACAGATGTAAATGGAACACCTTGTTATGATTTTCCACCTGAATCTGATGTCTATTTGCATGGCGGCGGATTTTTAGCAAATATAGACGTTGAGATTAAATTCACCAGACCAAACGGAGAAGAACAATTCTATACAAGTACAACCAATGATACAGGATTCTTTGTATATCTTTATGATCTAGATGGAATACAAGGGACTTATCTTGTTAATGTAACCGATGGAACCAAGAATGCATCTATGGTCTTTGAAGATTGTTTCGATTGTGGAAATAATTCACCTGATTGTGAATGTACTGACGAACTTGGTCTTCCAACAGGTGTAAAATTTGAATTCCCATCAACTAACCCAACCGGGGACAGTAGCGATGCTACAGGAATAAGTATTACCTGGAATTGGGGAGGTTGTGGCGTATGGTGGTGGTCAACTGAATATGAAATCAATGGAATTATCACTAAAGAAGGAACTCATATTTATACACATCCTGGCGGAACTAGTGGTTATATTTCAAAATCAGGATGGAATTCTATTAGCCATATTACATTTTGTCGCAGTGATCTACCACCAGATCCACCAGATCCATGTATAGATAACACCCCACCAAGTATTGATATGACAGTTACTGGACCGCAAATAACTCCTGGTGAAATAAATCATCCAAATCCATGTGATGTTGATTACTTTATCATGACATCAACTGAAATCGATGCAACAGTTACCGATATTGATCAAGACAATTTCAATGTGTCATATAAGATATGGGATGAAGGAGAAATGGAACCTGCAGAATGGACACTTTGGTTCACTTCAGCAAATCCAACTCATGATCCAATCACATTTGATGATGAATGTCTCCATCATATTCTTGTAATGGCATCAGATGATTGTAATGAAACATATGATGGTCTTACAGTGATTGTTGATGAAACCAATCCAGTACAAACCATTCAATTTGGTGATCCAAAATGGGAACCAAAAGAAGGCGGCGATCTTATTGGTATTGGGGCAACCACACCAGTCTGGTTAAATTCAAGTGATTTTGAAAACGGCGAATGCTGTGGTATCGGTTCAGCAAGTCTTACCTATAGATTGTTTATCAATAACACCTATACAGGCATTCAAGTAACGGTTTATGATAACCAAGCAGGCGATACCGATGATCGATTTGGTTATATCTCAGTTCGGTTAGATGATTGGGAAAACTGTTTACATGAAATCCATTTCGCTTGTGAAGATTATTTCGGTAATGGAAACGATATCATCTATAATTATAATCATATCGATTTCTGGGTTGATGCAGTAGCACCAGCATCAGAAACAGCATACAGTACTCCAAATATCCATGAAGATTACTTTGTCGGTTACACCTGGATTAATTGTGATGGTGTTAAATACATCAATGTAACAGATACAGGTTGTACATTTCCAGGAATGGAAGATTATGCCTTTGCCGGCGTCTACAAAGTAGAATGGACCGTTGGTGTCGATGAAGATCTTGATTATGAAGTTGATTATAGTTATAATGGTACCGTCTACGATAACGACATCAATGATAACAATCCAGCATATGGTGAAATAAATATGGTCATACCATTTAACGAAGATTGTTTACACATCGTTGAACATACCGTCTATGATTACTTCGGTAACATGGCATATATGCCAAAACAACATGTGAAAGTTGATTGTACTCCACCAGAAATCGAAAAAACAGTAGAAGGAACCCTTTGTGAACAGGAACCAGACCAATATGATCATGATGTCTGGTGTGTCACCATGGATACCTATGTGAACTTTAGCATAACTGATTTCGGTTGCTACTGGCAAGATGAACCAGCCCATCCAGGTATCGGTTTAAAAGATGCCTATTATCAAGTATGGGATATGGTCAATGGATGGAGCGAACCAATCGGATTAACCATTAATGGAAATTATGCAGAAGGATCATATCAATTCACCGAAGAATGTAAACATTATTTCAGAATTGTAGCAATCGATTTACTTGGCAACATGGCAATGGATAATGAAACATTCTATGTTGATGTCACCCCACCAAAAGTTTTGATAACACCTATGGATCCACCATGTGAATCAGATGATGGGTACGATTATTGTGTTGATTTCGATACCTTAATCAAACTTGAAGCATGGGATCAAGGTTGCTGCAATGATCTAGCTTATATGAAATTTAATGTCACAAACGATGATACCGGCGTGTATACTGGCTGGCAATCAATTGAATTCGATCCAGAGTATGGCTTTTTGAATTATTATTTCAAAGAAGAATGTAATCATACTATTGAGTTAATCGCTGGCGATTGTCTCGGCAATGAAAACTATACATCCATGAAATTCCATGTTGATGAAAGCGCACCTAGTGTAGATATCACTGTTGGTGAACCTAATTGTATACCTGAGGAAGTTGAACCACAAAAAGGAATAGCCCGAATGTGGTGTATTAACTTCTCAACAGTTGTCACATTAGAAGCATGGGAAAACGGATGTTGTAACCAACTCGTCAATGTATCATACAAGATCATTCGCATGTCTGATGGATCAAGTACCGGTTGGATTCCAATCGCAATCGATATGGAAAACCAAAC
>CAZWQV010000100.1:0-5324 GCA_964636235.1 uncultured Thermoplasmatales archaeon | reverse complement strand
AAGTGCAATGGTTTCAAAGAAATGAGCGATAATAGAAAATATTGCTGATTGATAGGTTAAAAAAATATTAGCAATTCCTTGCCGAGCCCCAATAGAAATTATCGAAATGATGATATCAAGAATAGGAAGACTCAATAGTGATTGAAAAACCAGGACAAGTAAAAATAATATGAGACCAAGTAGAAATGGTGATTGGGTTTGACGGAAATCCTTCCTATAACTTAACAATAGGCCAGTGAGAAGAGATAGATTCATGCTGATGATGATGGTTTCAATGATAAAATTATTTGAAAACGCAGGCCAAATAGCTTTCACTGTATCAAGACTACCGATTCTACGCTGGATAATAGCAAGACTACCATATGAAATAATGAGGCCAATGATAACACCTATTGCGAGATAAATAAAAAGTGTGATCATTCCTTGAATTCGAGGATCCTTCTCATGAGATGATTTTTTCATTCTACTAATACCTCCTGGTTAAATCTTATTTCTTTTTTTTCCCAATTTTACTCCAAATTTCATGAAAATATTCAATATTTTTTTCCAATAGATCTGATGGAAAATACATCATGCCATATCCTGAACCAGTGTGGGTCACTAGATTATTTTTTTCCATGATTTTTAAATGATGCCGGATGGTTTTATAATCTAAATTCAAAACAGATGCAAGTTCATTTGCATTACGGGGTTGATTGAAAAGCGCTTCTAAGATGCGTCCACGGTTCAATCCACCCGCTGAACCGCTTAATAACCACCATAGAAGTCTTTTCACACCATGCATAGGAAATCGTCAGTAGAATTGAATTTCAATATGTTTAATAAATTATTTGATTTAATCATATATTAACAATTCGACATTAAGCGATAACATTATCTAAAATTTTATAAATAATGAAATTTTTAATAAATATCGCGAGGTGTTTTTGGAGAAATGAAACAACTTTTTTTACCCCTATTACTCAGCCTATGTTTTATCTCATCCGCTGGAGTATATGGACAAATAAATCAACAAACTCAATTAAAGACTAATACCATTTTAATAGTAGATAATGAAGGTGATGGAGACTTCCGGACCATTAATGCAGCTCTTGAAAATGCAATTGAGGGAGATACCATACAAATATACAGCGGGACATATGCTGAACAAATTGAAATAAACACGCACAATCTCAACATTATTGGAATTGATACCGAACTTGGAATGGGAAATGATAGTGATTTTCCCATCATCGATGGAAATAAAAATGGAAATGTTATAAGTATATATGCTGAAAATATAAGTTTAAAAAACTGTATTATTTATAATAGCGGATCAGATATTTTTGATGCCGGAATTGCTCTTTTTTCTGACCAAAATATCATTGAAGAAAATGGTATTACCGGAAACCATTATGGAATCACAACCAATAATTGTAGTAACAACATCATACAAGATAATTATATTGTATCGAATGCAATGGACGGTATCTTTCTGGTATATACCACAAATAACTTAATATCTAAAAACCAAATAAAAGAAAATAATTTTCAAGGCATTTTTTTATACGATGCTACTAGTAATCAAATCCAGGAAAACATTATTTTTTTAAATGAAAAAGATGGCATCCAGTTAAGGGACAACTGCAAATACAATTCTATTTCAAAAAATACCATTCATTCTAATAATATCGATGGCATAAAATTAATGGAATCACATAATTCTGATAATAAAATAATGAAAAACAATATTTATTCAAATGGATGGAATGGGATTCATGTAATGGATGGAACTTATAATGAGTTTAGTGAAAATGAAATAACCTTAAATCATTTCAACGGAATCCATTTGGGCGAAACAAATAATAATTTAATCATTCGTAATACTATTCAAGACAATCAAGAAGATGGGATTTTGTTCTTATTTCCAAGCGCTCAAGGAAATAAAATTTATTATAATAACATCATAAATGATAACGCATATGATAATGGTCAAAATAGCTGGGATAACGGAGAATCAGGTGGTAACTATTGGTCATATTATAATGGAGAAGATGATGATAATAATGGCATTGGAGACACACCATATAGCATCAGTGGAAATGGAAATGTAGACCGTTACCCGTTGATAAATCCTCAGTATGGTCCTTCTACCCCAAGTAAACCAACCGGTAGTACTTTTGGTTTTATCAATACTATTTATACGTATTCAACCAGTTCAACAGACTCACCACATAATACTGTTCAATATGGTTGGGATTGGAATAATGATAATGTCGTAGATGAATGGACTAAATTCTATGATCCAGAAGAAACATGTACTATCGAACATTCCTGGTCTACAGAGGGAACTTATCTAATAAAAGTGAAAGCAATGGATAATTATGGTTTTCAAAGCGACTGGTCCGAATCATTAAGTATCTCTATGCCAAAACAAAAAAACATAATACATCAAATAATTCTTCATCATATTGAAGAAAATATGCCACTTTTATATCGATTTATACAGTCTTTAATTTCATAACTTTCCTATTGTTTTGGAATAAATTTGGGTAAAACTATATAATAAATATCATCAATAAAATATATAAAAAAATCTGGTAGTTTGGTGAAAATGAAGATAAAAAAAATTCATATAATAACAATCCTCATCTGTATCATAATCATATCATCAATTATTTTTTCTGGTTGTGTTCAAAAAAGAGATTCATTACTGGTTAATAATATTGAAAGAACCTATATTATCCATGTACCTTCTTCATACCATGAAAATGAACCAGTTCCATTAGTTATCGTGCTTCACGGAGGAGGAGGAAATGCAAAAAATATTGAAGAAGTAACTGGTTTTTCCGATAAAGCTGATCAAAAAGGATTTATAGTTGTTTACCCAGATGGTACTGGTAAATTACGATATAGATTATTAACTTGGAATGGAGGATTTTGTTGCGGATACGCCCTACAAAATAATGTGGATGATGTTTATTTTATAAAGACTCTAATTTCTCATATCCAATCAATATACTCAGTAAATGAATCAAGAATTTATGTAACAGGTATTTCAAACGGTGGGGTGATGACCTATCGAATCGCCTCTGAATTATCAGATATTATAGCTGCAGCCGCCCCCGTTGCAGGTTCTATTGGTGGACAAGCAACCGAGCAAGAAAAAATATGGAGAATTTCTGAACCTAAGTATCCAGTTTCAATTATTACATTTCATGGAATGAACGACACAAGAGTTCCCTATGATGGAGGCCATTCTATTGAAAATGATACGTATGTTTACTATTGGATGAGTGTAAATGAATCTATTTCATTCTGGACCTATCATAATCATTGTTATAAAACACCAGTGACAAATATAAGTGATTCTGGAAATATCATTATTGATACATATAAAGGTGGTAAAAATAATACTGAAGTGGTCCTCTATACTATTGTTAATGGAACTCATTCTTGGCCAGGAGGGAAAAAAGGCTGGAAAAATGGTGATAACCCCACCTTAGAAATCTCTGCAACAGATATAATATGGGATTTTTTTGAAAGTCATCCCAAAGAATCTAATCAATAATTAATTTATAAATTATTATTGTTATATATATAATATTATAGAAAAGTTTATATTTATAATAAATTAATATTGAATTACTGTGATCTGCATGAGAAGGGAATTAATTATTTATACATTCATTGCAACTTTTATTTTATTGTTAATACCAACAATACCTGCAATGGAGTTTTCTTTAGTTGAAAATAATATAAAAGATTCCTTACAACAAAAAATAGAACAATCTTTGGACGCCGCCCATGTTGATAAATCACTATTTACAAACATCGATTTTTCTTCTCCTGGATCAATTCTACAACATTTTCTTGGTAAAATATCCCAAACAAAAGAATCATTGCAGTCTGATGATGGTGGAGAACAACCTCTTTTTTTCCCGTTTCTTGGAATATTTGTATATGGTTTCATCCTAGTGGTTATTTTAAAAGTTATAGGTACCATCATAAAGCTGATTGGTGGAAAAATAAACTATGTGATCCAATTAATTAAGTTAAAAATAACGAATGCAATCACAAAAATAATCACATTTATTACCACTCTTGTAACATTCATTATTAACATAATTACCTATTTGGTGAATTTGACAATCACCTTACTTACCAATCTGTTTAATTTAGGAGTAACAATTGGATCAATTCTATTCAATGCCATTCTTTTAATTTTAACTGGCATTATTACAATAATTCTAATGGCAGTTCAAGCAATAATCAACGTTATTGCAAAAATATGGAATGGTATTGGACAAGTAATTCGGTTTTTCATCGATCTCATTTTAGTAATTATCGATGCAATCTTTCCTAATTATCAGATGATAGAGGGAAATTTATGAATTCTGTTCGCCAACTAAATGATTAATGACACACTCAGCAATGTCCTGAGAATAATCACCTATTCTTCGAATGCTTTCAACAATATAACCAATTGCAATAGCAGTTTGTCCTTTTTTATTTAAAGCAAGCGTATCAATTTCTTCACAAATCTTTTTCAATCCTTTAGCTTTTTCAATAGTATCATTTGCACTTTTCATTTCTTTCTTTGAAAATGAACCAATACTATTATTTAATAAAGAAAGGGATTGTCTACTTGCTGATTCGATTTTTTTTATGAGATCCTCATCAATTTTCTTTTCATGTAAAACTTGAGCTTCTTCAGCAATTCGGTTAACATGATCTCCTATACGTTCAACAATTCTACTAATCAAATAAGCAGTTGTGGATGTGCCAATAGTAATTCCCATTTTTTCAATAAAATTAACATTATTTTGAATAATTCGATGCTGTCTAGCAACAAGCCAATGAAGTCTATCAACTTCATTATCTCTAATAGCTATATCTTCATATGAAATCGTATCGTTTTTTAATAATTGAATTGCATCTTCAAACATACCTTTAACAATGATATGCATTCTTTTAATTGTACGCTGTAATGGCATTTCGGACGGGTTTAATAAATCCTTTATGATAATTGCTGAATCAGTTTCTTCTACAATTTCCTGCCCAATAGTTGATTGAATATATCTTCTAATCGTTGACCTTGTCGATGGTTGTATTCTTGGTTTTGTTTTTATGGTAACTGAATTATAACCTGCAATATAGGATCCAATAAGTTTTCTAAATAAGAAATCTTGATCAATACCATGTTCAATATCAAAAGTAATGGTTCTTTTTTCATGTTCTTTTTCCATTTTTGGTGTCACTAATAAGGAACCATCCGGCTGTTGAATTAATCCAATTGGGTCATTTTTTCTAATATTAAGGTTTTTTACCCATTCTTTTGGTAA
>CAZWQV010000099.1:0-5380 GCA_964636235.1 uncultured Thermoplasmatales archaeon | reverse complement strand
ACTGTTTGACAGAATGTGCCCTTCCTGTAAAGGGTTGTATTCGTCCTTCCAACATGGTACCTGTCCCAAGTGTGGGACTGCCCTAGGAATCATTCCTGGCAAGAATGGCCGTGCTAGGGCAGTTTCTGAAGGCACCCTTTATGTGGCATGGGGTGATGAGCAGCGCAAGAAGAATGCTGCGGATATTCAAAATAGAAAGAATGGTATGCCGATTAAATATCGGTTCAAGATTTACAGTTTTGCCGATGAGAATGGTATCCTTACCCCGCCGAAGTTGCATGGCCAGTGTAAGAGGGGCGCCAAGGTGGAAATCATTTACAAGAATCATGAAATTGTTCCCAGCTGGTTCATGACCCGGCGCGACAAAGATGGACACCAGGATGTGCAGGTAGAGTTCATGTTCAAAATCTATGAGGATGAGGAACATGGTGATAGATTGACTATTCTCACTCCGGCACAATATAGCAAGCAAACTGTAACCTATCCGGTGGACAAGAACGGCACGCCGGCAACCTTGAACATAGATGACCCCGAGGCTTTGAGGGCTCGTCTTGCCCAACTTGAAGCAGAGAAAGCACAACGTGAAGCGGCAGCGGGTGCTGGCCAGCAGCAGCTACCATTCGTGCCTACCGAGGATAATCCATTCTAATGGATATCGAAAATAAGCAACGTGCGGAACAGCCAGAGTTGTCCAGCCATTCAGCAGCAATACGGAACAGGCGAAGATGTACGATCGGCTCAGCCCGCCTTATGAACAGGCAACAATGTCAACACTAACCGGCCTCAATCGGCCAGAAGGAGTCAGCCATGAAAAAAGCAGTATGTACATGGGGTGAAGGTCCAGATGTATTAGTCTCTCTCGAAAACGATGTATTTATCCTCTTCGAGGAGCCAGATAAATCACATTTCGCACATGGCGTAGTCACCCAAGGTCAGATGGACCTTAGCGCGGCAGAAGCAGAACGGCTGGCGGCGGAACTACTCATCGCCGCGAGAGAAGCACGTAGATTGGAATCGATATGCCAGCAGCACGATGACGCGGTGAAAGAAGCAGCCGAACTAGAGTTCGCAGAGTACGAAATCAAGGCGCTGAAAAAATCGCCTACAGCACTCGAAGTGTTGGAGAATTACCACGCGGTCAACGAAGCCGAAGCGGAAGCAATGGACATGTCCGGGCCCATGAAATTCCACGAAAAAAGGAGGAAAGAAATCGAGGCCGAAATCAAGAGACTGAAAAAGCAGCAAGAATAGCCAAGCAGCCATGGGTTTTGGCTCAAGACCGTTATATGAACCTATAACAGAAAGGAGAAGGTCTATGGAACAAACGAAGCTTTTGATCTGCAATGAAAATGGTAGGATAATCGACAACATTGGGGCGCCACCTCTGATCATTATGTTGTTTGACAAAGCGCTACGCGAAAGCAGCCTTTTGAAGGAGGTTATACTCGACGCTGGCATCAAAGAGATTGAGGAGGCGAACATGATAGGCTGTTTTGATCCTCAAGAGAAGCGCATCGTTATCGACCTAGGCATGTGTATAAAGGTGCGCTCGTGGATGGAGAAAGCCGGCACTTTGCTCATAACGAACGTCATATTGAATTTGTTGTTTGCTTCTCTTCATGAGCTGTCGCATGTTCAGCAGTTGGAAGAGGAGCCCGAACTCATCGAGTTTGACACACTTCCTCAAGAATACGAGGACGAGGCAAACGAGATGGCCTTTCAGACATTACAAGATGTCATCGAAGGCATGACCATTCCATCACTAGACGAGTTGGGCTATATCGGCCAAAGATTGAAACGATTATATAATAACCTCTATGCCACAATGCCAAACGTCGTGCTCCAAGAACTATCTGTTATCGGCACGAATCTGGGCGGGCTGGCGGAAGACGTGGCCCGCAAAAGCAAAACATGCGAAACGCTTGAGGATATATCCAGGCTGCTCAAAACCGTGGATGATGGGGAGATTGGAGGCAAGATAAATGGCGTACAGTATCTTACCATCGCCGATATCTTGGCCCTGATCGAAGTGGATAAACACGAATCAGCAAAAGAAAGGGAGGCAGAGAATGGATAGTAAGGACAAATTGGCGTTGATTATGTATGTGTTTCAGGCAATTTTTGCAAGCAAAGCGGCGAATTCTGACGTCGCTTTGGTCAAAATCCAGACCAATACAGGTTTGTGGGGCGGTAGGTGGTTCAAGAATTCTGCCACGGGGCAGAAAACCCTGCGCGGCTTTGATTTCAGCGTACAAGACGGCAATCAAATCAAAAAGCTCCGAATGCTGGAGCAAAATCCGGACAAAACGGACAACTTCGGAAACCTGAAACAATATGCGGTATTGGCACGGCAGGGCCACCAAATCGCCTGGTTGATTGATGCGACACAGGGAGGATCATTCCTCGGGCGCATTCAAGATGGCAAATGGGTTCCATCCGCGCCTCAAGTGATCGATACCATGGCAAGCGCCGCAGAGTTGGCACAAAACATGCCGATGCCGGGAAGCACCACGACATATACGGAGGAACAGCCAAACCCGGATGATATCATCAATGACGTTCCTGACATTCCCGAAGGCAGAGACATTCCGGAATGGTTGCTGGAAGCAGTAGCCAATGACCAAGACGTGCCGGAATGGGATGATTAATCATGACAAATCTACAACAAGGCATAGTGAGAGCCATATCGTTAGACCGTACAAAAATGACTGTCGCTATGCCAAGAGGAGGCAGCTTCGAATGCAACAATAATGGTTTCGAAATAGGCCAATCCGTCGCTTTCTTGCTTGATGTATTGGGCAAACGAGTTGTGAAGGTTTGGCCGAAAGAGGTTGCAGAAATGCACAGGCTGATAGGCTCAGCGCCCGAGTTGCAAGAGGCCATTGCTGCAGACGAAGCGTGGGAGGAAATCGCGACCTATGACCCTGCATATGACGGGTCTCTAGATGAAATTATGGATGATATCGAAAACGTTCTAATGGAGGAAATAGGAGATGATGACTATAGTAAAAGATCCGACATTGCGGAAGAGATTGATAGAATCAGCCCTCAAGATGGAGATATTCCTGAAGGAGATGAGGATCTCTCCTGGCCAGACAATCTCTACGACACATAGAACTGGCGTAAGGGTAGACATAGAAATCATTTCAACGGCGGAAGACAGGCCATTCATATTCAAATACCATTACTCGTTGGATACAATAAAATTCAAAGAGTTCCTCGAAGCAAATCAGGACCTCTGCGAAGGCGCCCTCGGCATGCAGGTGTTCGGCATCAAATTCCTGAACATCGAGGGAGTCAAGAAGTGGGAAAAGACCGACTGGTATATTACCAACGAAGAAGGCCTGAGGATGAGCCTGCCTATACTCGAAAGCGAGATAACATTCGTAATCCACAGGGATTTGTTCTCGCAACAAGAGTGGGAAATAACGGTAGAAAACAGCCAGATTGCGGCTCAAACCGAAAGATGAAGGCTGGCGCATTTGCCAGCGTGGTTAGAAGTTTGGACGGATCAATAACATTCCATTACACCCATTACATTTAGGAGGTAGCATTATGAAAGGTATTGACAATCGCATCAGTTTGAATAACGTACATGTGGCCGGTGACCCTGTCTTCTTTCCCGGAGATGACCCGAAGAAGCATAAGTGTATGCTGACCGTCATCAAGAACCGCGGTAAGAACGGTGCCGGCGCGGACATGACCGATGAGTTCAATTTGACCTTCTGGGGCAAGTATGCTCAGACGGCCGCGTTCTATCTGAAACAGGGACGCTGCATCATCGTCGATGGCGTCGCCAGGTCTTATTCCAAGGAAACCGGTCGGGTGAAAGCCAACGGTAAACCGGAAGTGGTTCGCGAGAATCCGATTCACGTGAAATCCTTCCAGTTCGGTCCCGAGACTCGCAAGGAAGAAATCGAGCGCTTGAGGACCAACCTCGCAGCCGCCATCGCAGCCGGAAAGACCATCCAGACCCTGACCCCCGAGGATCTGATGACCAGGAACACTCCTCAGTTCCATGATTACAATCCTCAGTTGGCCATGCAGACCGGCAAGTATGGTTATGCGCGGGTATATCTGAAGGGTATCGGGTGGGCAGGCCCCCAGGCTGGAGTAGCCGCAGGAGCGGGAAATCCGGCCCCGATAGCAACGGACGAAACGGCCGCGCTGAAGGCGAAAATCGCACAGCTGGAAGCGGAAAAGGCAGCAAGTGGCGGAGCCGCTGTTGCCGGAGCAGGAGCGGACGTTAATCCGTTCTAATCTTCAAAAGTAGTACCTCTGTATCCCGACGTTGATCCGTCCAGGGCCTGAGGAGTGCATTGCATTCCTTAGGCCCAACTTTTTTTATTTATTACCGACTTTTTTTACTATGTACTCATACCGAACTTTTTTAATTTTTTTAAGCGCGATTTCTGAATTGGAGGATCGAATTATGTCATTTATTGGCTTGATCGCTGCTGCGTCTGTTGGGCTATACTTAATATGTATTTATCCAATGTTGTTTATTTTCGCCGGGGTGATCGTTTTGGCCTATTATCTATTGACGGAGTTTGATCTGGTACCAAAAGGAACAAAGAAACCTGAAGAAGAAAAGCCACCTCAGCCAAAGATATTCATAACGAATGAAGAAAGACAGGCTGAAACTATAAAAGGAATGATAAAGCCAAATCTGAAATCTGATGAACATTATCAGAAATTGGCAAGAGAAGTGCAAAAAGCCGTAGCTGACGCAAGAAGATATCAACATCAACAAAGTCTTCGAAATGCATCAAAAGAGGAGTGATTACTTAGCAAAAATAGATAAATCTACAATGTATTTATTATTATTTAGGCAAAAACCGAATCTTTTTACGATATTTTACGTATTTTTCAACAAAAAGCGGCATTTTCGTGTTTTTCGAGGTGTTTTTGAGCTATTTGGAGTGTTTTTTGGTCAATTTGACTACCGCAAAAAGGACAGTAGTATGTACTATTGTTACCCGAATTTTTTTCCTCGGCGGGTAACTCTCCAGGATTTGATTCTAGATCCGCTTCTATTACTTCACTAATTTTGCTTATTAAGAAGTTTGTCATAGTAATATTACATATATTACAATATTGCATAAACTTCTCTTTCATATCACTACTTAATGTAAATCGTATTAATGCATCTTTCATGGCCATACTCCTTTTCCATGGCCATACTCTATGGCCATAATGCAAAAACATGGCCATAAAAACATGGCCATACTTCAAAACATGGCCATACTCTATGGCCATAAACATGGCCATAGTCTTTTCTTTATGGCCATACTGGCATGGCCATACTATTTTTTATGGCCATACTCTATATATATTATAGAATAAAATACACCATTTGCTAGGTAATATGTAGTATAAT
>CAZWQV010000098.1:0-5479 GCA_964636235.1 uncultured Thermoplasmatales archaeon | reverse complement strand
ATCCTACTGCTCATATATGGTATGGTAGTGGTATATTCAATACGTCAACCAGGGTTAATTTGGCGATGGGTGGGACGTACGATGCAGATAATGGTACGTTGACCTCCAGAACATCGGCCGTAGGCGGAACGGGAGACGTTAATCTTACTGTTAGATTCATTGTACTAACAAAAGAGTAATTGGGGGGTAAAATGAGCGATCCTATCTTGAATATGGCATTGCAAGAATTGCATAACGTAGGGCCAAACCTTGAACGTGCCAAAAAGTATGTCAAGATTCTGGCAGAGGCGGGTCATGATGTCACAGATCAACGTGCACAAATTGCCGAGTTAGAAGTCAAACGTCAGAAGAATATGGACGTGCTGAAAGCTAACGGTGCAACGTTGCCGTCAACCGACAAAGCGAGTAGTTAAATGGGTGTAACCGTTAAAGGCGGTGACACCCTAAATGACGGTCGCAAGATACTGCTATATGATCATAATGCACAACAGGAATTAGGTCACCCTACAAATTACTGTGAAGATAGATATGTACTCGGTTTTCTTGACAACTACGGTAATTGTATGGGATTTACCGACGTTTCGGCCGTCTGTGATACCTACGATGACTGGACGTGTACCGTAGCTGAATACCGCAATGGTCCACACGGTTACTGGACACCAGTAAAATGCGATGTCGGCTCTACACCAAGCAATGATAACTCGGGCGGTGGAAGTGTTGGCGGATTGCAAGGGTTAATAGATCGAATTGGAAGTTTTGTACAGGCAGTACAGGATTTACTTTCAGGTGGTATTACTACCGCAATACGCGATGCGTTTACTGCACTATCTGCACTACCAAAAGCGCTTGAAGATAATCAGACTTCACTAATCAACGCTATTGATCAAAATACCCTGTATTTCAACCGTAAGCTAAACGATGATCTACAGTTTATGCAGGCGGTTGATAATGACATTAGGGTTACGTTGACTAATGCTATCAAAGATGATACCGCACAGACGATCACAGCGCTTTCTAACCTTGGTAATAGTCTTACAACCGTACAAAAGTCTATCGATAAAGACATAGAGTTAGTAGTCAAGCAGGAAACGAACGCTATAGTAGAAGAGGGTAAACACATTGAAAGTGGTATCGGCGAAGCTGCGAACACACTTACCAAAGCCGGACATACCGACGCCAATAAAATCTCGGCCAGTATTGCATTGGTGGGAACAGGTTTGGGCGGGATTATTGGCGTGGCTTCAACGGCTATTGAAACTGCGTTAGCAGGAATAGTCACAGAGTTAGGTGGTATAGCTACCGAGGTTGCTACAACACAAGGTTTCTTATCAACTAACATTATCAAAATTATTGCTATTGTTGGCGCGGCGTTAGCGATACCAGCATTAGCAGATTTCGATAAGGTTAAAGGGTTTATGAGCGGCGCGTTAGAATGGATTATTCGACAACAGTTAGACGTGTCAAGAAAAATCTACGATGATATAGCGCGTGAGGGTATGTGAGATTAGCCTATGTTTTGGATACTTTTTGCCGTAATTGCTGCTATCGGCGGGGCGGGTCAATATGCTTTAGGTATGGCACAGATGTATCCACCATGGGCCGCGTTGTTGGCGAGAAAGTCATATAAAGAACATCCCGATTTAATACCCACTACGTCAGATTTAGTAACGCAAAGATGGAAAGGAATTATCAGCGATAATGTTTTCTATGAGGAAATGGCACAAGCAGGATACAATCGCGAGCGTTCCGACGCAATATATAAGGCGGCAGAAACATACCTTAATGCTTACGACTATGTTTCCCTGTGGCGACGGCACATTATCGATGATAATACACTTACAAGTAGACTATCGTCGATTGGTGTGCCGGAAGATAGAATACAAGATGTCAAAAACGCTACACTCTATTTCCCTACTGCGACGGATATTGTAACCTTTGCGGTGCGTGAAGTATTCAAGCCGGATATCGTAGAAAAGTATGGACAGGATAAAGAGATAGATGCAGACTATCTTGAACAGGCTAAACGTGCCGGATTATCTGAACAATTCGCGCGTTGGTTTTGGTCGGCACACTGGCAGTTGCCAAGCGCTAACCAAGGCTATCAGATGTTACACTATGGGGCTATCACTAATGATGAACTAAAGAAACTACTTGCAACGCTGGACTATATGCCTTATTGGCGCGACAAGTTAGAGACGATAAGCTATAATCCGATCAACCGTGTTGACATACGTAGAATATACCAAGCAGGATTCGTTGATAGGGAACGGGTAAAGAATGAATATAAGAAACAGGGTTATACTAACGATGACGCTGAACTAATAACGCGGTGGGTAGAAGCTACATATGGACCTAAACCTGCCGGTGACATAACGGGTACAAACTATGTTGTTGGAAAAGATCAACAGGTATACCCTAACGCGGCATTGTTAGTAGATTCATTCAAGCGGGGATTGATAACCGAGGGCGAGTTACGCAATGGGTTAGTACAGCTCGACTATGCGCCAACAACTATAGCGTTGTTAGTCGAGAGAGTAAAGCAGGATATCGAACAGGAAAAGATTGATCTCGAAGCTAATGCAATAACAGATCAATATCGGTCCGGTGCAATTGATATCGAACAATACAAGTTAGAACTAACTAAACTTGGCGTGCCGTCACAACTAATGGAAACAACAATAGCACGAGAGTTAGCACAGGCTAAAAGTAGGGTTAAAATGCCGTCTCGTGCAGACTATGAAAAGTGGGCTAAGATAGGTATCATCGATAAAGGTGAATTCGAGGGGGGACTACGCATACTTGGATACCGAGATAGTGATATTGAATTGTACTGGCAAGAAATAGAAATATCACTACAGCCTAAGTCAAGCAGTGGTTAACATGCTTGTGGATAGAAAAGGGGGCTATATTGTAATGGTTCAGAATAGTAAATACCTTGCAATAAATCGACCCAAGTCTCGGCGTCATTCCACCATAACCGCTTTTTGTCCATGTTTGGTGATAGACTCTTTAGTATCGTCTGGAATTCGTTTATCTTATCCAAATCCCACCCGTTCGATAGTATCTGCCGCCACGAATACGGCCCCTTGCGGGAGATGTCTAAAGTACGTCCAGCCTTTCCAGCAAGTGTCATTAAAGGAATGTTAGATGGAACCCCGCGAAGAGCGGTCTTATCGCCGATCTGATAAACGCCACAACCGGCTATCATTCCCTTACCTTCACATTCATATGATATCGCCCCTAAAGTGGTATCAGTTGAAAAGGGTAATGGTCGGTCTGATATCACGCTATCCGTATGGACACCCCATATTGATTGGTATAGCCGTTGGATCTCTGTTATTTTTACTCTTGTCTCGGCTGTTATAACAGACGCATAAATAGGGTTCCACGATGCGCCCGCTTGCCAGTATTCGCCCATATCAATAAGCTGAACGAATTTACCGTATAGACTGTTCATTAGTATCTTGACCGTGTGATAGGCTAACGGATCGTCGCTATTCTTTAACTCGGATTTTAGTGTGTATAGACGATTGATCTCTTTTCGATATGGATATGTCTTTTTATCAATGTGTATCCAACATGCATTATGTATCGTAGCGTCGGCTCCATTAGCTACCAGATAGTCATACTCTTGTTTGGTTATGATAGCGCGAAATATACCAGTAGGAAAGGTATTGATAGATACCCGTTTAACAGCTACAGGTGACGGCAGATCATAGGGTATTTTTACAGTACAGTCAATAAACGCATAGACCGCTTGCCGACGATATACTATTGACCATACTACACGCGCCCCGGTTAAGTCAAGTAAATTGCTAATAGAATGTGGATATGCAGATGCTATGTCATATTCGTATAGATAGCCCGTTCCTTTGGTGGTTATTTCAAATTTACCGCCTTTATATGATGCCATGGCATAGTCTAATACGTGCCGGTCGTTATACCACAGATAACCGACCGATGGATGGCCACACTTCGCGGCAAACCATTGATACGATACATACGCGGTAGAATATAGTTTCTTTACTGTCAAACCCCACGTTTCAAATTGACCTATTAAACGTGCTGCTAAACGTGCGGTTAGTTCAGCGTCACGTATACAGTATTTTGCTATGTGTTGCCAGTTGGTTGATATGTACGGTTCTTGAAATAGTCGCGTGTTCTCTTGTATTTTACCTTCGCCTAAATACTTATACGCGTTATCATCCAAGCGGCCGCCATAGAATGTCATGATATCGTATATCTGAATAGATTGATGACTCTTTACTATACCAAGATACTTGTTTGTGATTACACGATAACGGTAGCCGTCATACGTAGTTCTACCCGTCTGACGTAGCTCTTCTAAATGTTCTCTCGGTAAACCTTGCAATAACGCTCCCATATCGTATTTTAGATTGTAGCAAACATACGCTCTATCTCTGTGTGCAGTATCGAACATACAGGCGGGAAACGCTTCCCTAGTCCAAACGTCGCCTATTGAAGTACATATCATAAAACATTTGCCGGTGATATCAGCTTCCGTATCCATGCCTATTGGTGCAATAGACTTTTTAGGTATTTTACCGTATCTATCTTTAGGCGGTCGGTAGTGTACCAGACCTGTGTTAGAAGGTTTCTGTGTCAACGGATGTATCTCCCTTTCTACGTTGCGTATTGAATCGCCCGGTTTTAGACTCTGCATATGCGTCTGCTAATTCACTGTGACGTTCGGGTGGAAGTGTTGAATGTTCTACAGCGTCTTTTATCGATGCGTATAGCTCCTGATATGTTGTTGCTTCGTCGATGAACATACCCCTATCTTTTAGTGATTTAGTCCACGATGGCATACGAGCGTTTGTGTATCTGGCAATAATGTCGTCGGCGAAGCCAATTTGTTTCTTTACTGCGGGTGCGCCATACCATGAAAATCTTCGAGCTTGTGTTGGCGATAGTCCAGCTTCGCGCAAATTGCGGTATGCGGTTCTCTGATATAGGTTTCTAAGTGGTTTAGCATACTGTGACGGTAGTCTATCACCCATGTCGAGAACCATAGATAGTGTGGCCGACGGTATCTCAGTTAATGCAGATATCTGTGATAGTTCTAATGAGTCTAACAAGTATGCGATTTTACGTGCAGCGGCAGATACCATATTACCCCCATAATAAAACGGCCCTACCGTTATGGTAGGGCCAATACTTTGCACACTTACTTTTAGAACATACCACGCACGTCCTGAATGCCTTGTTGTGCAACCGAAATTACAGATGCAATTGGTTCGAGCGCTTCTGCTACTTTTGGCGTGTGCTCTTTGTAGTCAAGAGCCACAACCGCGCAATAGTCGAGCGCTTTCTCCAAGGCTGCATGTGCACGTTTCAATCTGGCCTGTGCTTGGTCGCGGTGAGAATAGCTCAATCTTTGACCCCCTTCCAAGAAAGTATGACTTTCTCGATTAAGATCCCTTTCTGTACGGTAACCGACCGCCCAAGTGGATCATAG
>CAZWQV010000097.1:0-5685 GCA_964636235.1 uncultured Thermoplasmatales archaeon | reverse complement strand
TAATACTTTCTCCACCATCTAATTGAAAGGTACCATTACCATCAAATTCATTATTTCTATAAATATGATAAAAACTTTCAATACTCATATCTCCATAACCTGGTTCACCTGTATTTGTGATGGTAAATAATGCCATACCATCATCACATTCACCAGATAGAATGATACTAGATTTATCCCAATCATGACAAGCGGTAATAATCGAACTGAATTGAGATAATAAAAATAATATTGTTAAGACTATCAGAAGTCCAAATCGATATTGTTTCCCATATTTCTGTTTCATTTATCTCATCATCCTCAGTAGATATCTAGCATTATTTGTGGGATAATTACCTATTTAAGGCTTATAGGACAACCATTGTCAAAAAATAAAATAAAAAAAAGATGGAGTTTATTTAATATCAAAAAAATTTAAAAATTAAGTATTAACCTAAATCTACCTCGAAGTTAGAGGCAATCGTTATCAATAGAAAGCTATCGATAAATTATTTAAAATCGCAATTAAATGTATCAAGTCCATTAATAACCATATTGAGCATATTGATAAAAGAATCAGATGGTTGATCTCCAGTAATTCTTATAATCACAGATGCTATTCTCGTCAATATTCTAAACATGATAGTAAGAAGAGTACAAATAATAGGAAATGGCCATTTTACTTTTGATACTTTTTTATAACAACCACAGTCATTATTCGTATTCTTTATCCTAAGCGATTCATTTGCTACAATAGGTTGATAGGTTATTGAACAGAGAATGAAAATGCAAAAAACAGCCCCCAAAAAAATACTTATTTTTTTCATTTGAATCAAATATTTAACAAACTAGGGATATAAAACCCTTATGTCCAATCAAATAAATATTTAAAAAAAAATCCACCTTTAATTTGTAATAACAATTAGGATCTTGTAATTTACAACGAGTACAACTATTTAATAATTAAGCAAAATAATATATGATCTTACAATAAATGAATATAGGCATCTCTTTAATTCTTGGTTTTATATACCAATTTATCTAAGAAAAGTTTTTATATTATATAATCGTTGAAAAAAATAGAGGGAAATCTATGAAAAAAAATATGGCTATAGCAGTCATAGTAGTCTTGTTTTTATTAGAAATAATCACCATTTCTCCTTCTATGACTGCAGTAAAAACTATTTTTGTTGATGATGATGGAAATGCAGATTTTACCCACATCCAGGATGCAATTAATAGTGCAAATGAAAATGATATAATATATGTTTATAACGGAACTTATATTGAACATATCATAATAAATAAATCAATTCACCTGATTGGCGAAAATACTCAAACAACAATCATCAAAAGCCTGGAAAAAAAAGATATCATTCAGGTAATGGACACTTACCGGGTAACAATCTCTGGTTTTACCATCCAAAACGATCTTGAATTCCAAGAGTATCTTGCTGGTATTTTTCTAAAGAACTCTACAGATGTTATTATTGAACATAATAGTATATCAGGTTGCTTTGATGCGATTTTATTGAAATCAAGCCATTGTCTTATTTCACATAATATTTTAAATAAGAATAAAATTGGGATTAGTTTTGGCCACTATAGAACTAATTATATCCCTAAATTTTCAAGAACATATTCCAAAAGCATGTTTTCCCATAATAATAATATCATAACAAAAAACAGCATAATGAACAATTCAGAAAATGGAATCTCAATTTGTTATTCATCTAATAATAATATAACTGAAAATTGTATCTATCATAATAATTATGGAATGAAACTACAACAAAGCTCGAATAACATAATTTCACAAAATAATTTTATTGAAAATAACATCAATGCTTTCGCTTTTGATGTTAGTACAAATCTATGGAACAACAATTATTGGGATACCTGGATTGGAATACATCTCTCAATATTATCTATGATGCCATATTATATTCCTGGAACGATTTTAGCAAATATCGACTGGAATCCAGCAGATAATCCACATAATTTTCTCTAAAAATAATTTAACCGTAACATTCAGTTATATAGACAAAAATTTATAGCATCATTTCCGTATATGAACTGTCATTTCATAGAAAGATATTTATATTATATTTTTGTTGAAATATTTAGAGGGAATATTTATGAGAAAAATTTTGCCATTTCTAATGGCAGGTTTTTTTGTTGCAATACTTTTCAATACAACAAGCATTTATGCAGCAACATCAATCATAAACACCAATAAAAATACAGGGTTTATGGTAGGGCAGGGAACTATAGAGGAACCGTATCAGATCTCAACTATTGAAGAATTAGATGCAATCAGAAATTATCCTGATAACAATTTTTTACTAATAAAAAATCTCGATTTTAGAGATGATGATTCATATGCCAATCCCACACATAAAATTGATTATATCACAGGTGATGGTTGGCTTCCCATAGGATCTAATAGAGAGGGACCTGCTTTCACTGGTTCCTTCGATGGCCAAGGATTCACAATATACAATTTATTTGTAAATCGGAGTTCTTCGGTCTATTCATCTCTTTTTGGGTATCTATTTGAAGCACAGATTTCTCATCTGCATCTAGATAATGTTCAGGTCACGGGCAGAGGCGCTGTTGGAAGTTTTGCAGGTGGTTTGACAAAAAGTATCATCTCTGATTGTTATGCAACAGGTCAGGTAAAAGGTTCTGGATATTATATTGGTGGATTAGTGGGTTGGAACAATGGAACCATTTCAAGCTGTCATGTTTCGGTTGAAATAATTGGATATTCTTATGTTGGTGGACTTGTAGGTTATAACGAAGGGTTGATTTCTGATTCATCTGTAACAGGAAATGTCATTGGAAATGATTTCGATAAAGAAATTCGAAATATTGGTGGTCTAATAGGTGGAAATGGTGGGGACATTATTGATTCGTTTGCAACAGGTGATGTCACTGGTAACACCTATGTAGGCGGTTTAGTGGGAGCGAATTGGCAAAATATATCCTATTGTTATGCCACTGGGAAAGTAACCCATGTCTGGCATAATTATGGCAATGTTACCTTTGGAAGAAGATTTGTGGGTAGACTATCTGGTGCTGATTTTGGCACAACACTTAATTCCTATGCCACTGGAAAAATATCAATTAAATTGTTTGTTGAAGGCCTATTTTGGCATATACTATATCAACTCTTACCAGACCAAGGTATTTGATCATTGATTTTCTCTAAAAATAAAATGATGGTAAAAAGAAAATGATTTGGAGGGATAAAATGAAAAAAAAGAGAAATATAATTGCATTAATATTTGTTTATTTGATGCTGATTTTATTATCAACAAATGTTGTTTCTCAAGAAGATAGGACAGATAATACCATTATTAACAAAACAAGTTCAATGGTATTTTATGCTCATGTTCATATTGAATTAGATGTGAATTCAACTCAAGCACATACAATAAAAGACCATAGTATCACCATTCCAAATTGGAAAGTACTTCTTTTACAAAATTTAACAATAGATGAACCTAATGTAGATGAAAACTCTGAATTAATTATCATTCCTATCTATCAAGCGATTTTCTCACAACGAACCGGTATCGGAAAAATTCTAAGATTTGCCCCCGATGAATGTACAGTTATTTTTATCAATTTATTTTGGGGAATGATTGAAGAAAGAGAGACAACAAATGGTGAAGTGCTCGTTGTAGATGGGTTTGCTCCATTTTTGATTTGGAGAAATATAGATGAGGGAGAATAATATGAAAAAAAGAAATATAATACTTATATGTTTGATGCTGCTATTTACAAGTATTCAGTTAATACAAGCAGATGTTAGATTAACAACTGTCTATGAACCTGAAGAAAATTATTTTGAAGTGATGAAGCTTGCTGATTTTGGACAAACCGCCTGGGGATTGACAACAGAGGATTTCAACCAGGATGGTTTACTAGATTTTGCTGTTTCATATGCAACCTCTCCTTTTAATTATTCCACGATTTCCATTTTTTACAATAATGGCAATTTAGATTTTACGAGAAAAGATGTGTATGTTTTTAATATATCATATATTTCTGATCTGGATTCCGGGGATTTTGATAATGATGGAGATATTGATTTTATTTTTAGTTACAGCAGAAGTATAGATTCATCAAAATTAAGTGGAAAAGTCTGCTTGCTACCTAATGATGGTAGTAACAATTTTGGACCAGAGATCATTATTATTGAAACTGGTTCTGGATTTGAAACTCAAAAAGAAAAACGAATTAATCTCCAGTTGACATCAGCAGATTATGATGGGGATAATGATATTGATATTTTAATTGGTGATAACAGTGGAAAGGTTGAATTTTTCAAAAATGATGGATCTGGAAGTTTTTCAAGTAATGGCATTATTTATGATTTTGGTTTTATCAGTTGGGGTTTGACTTCAGCGGATTTCAATGATGACGGGAAGATAGATTTTATTGTTGTTACATCATATAAAGATGTCCTTAATGAAGGAAATATGTATTTAAAACTGAATAATGGAAGATCATCTTGTTTTAATAACAATGCGGGAGAAATCATCGCTGATACTCATGGGAATACGGGATGTCTTTCCACCCTGGATTATAACAATGATGGAGATCTGGATGTTCTTGCAGGGTTTGGATATCCGTATATTTACAATGATCACAATGGCAATTATGAACGGTTCCTTGTATATAATTTCCAAGATTCGCCGGAAGGTTTTAGTGATAATTTAATGGAAGGTTCGGTATCTCCTGGTGATTTCAATGGTGATGGAAAAATGGATTTTGTCGCAGGTGGCGTTCAAGGTGTTGTAAGGCTTTTTATCAATAATTACCAAGAATTTGCTCCAGAAAAACCTAAGATCGAAGGAAAAACAAGAGGCATAGATACCTATGTACCGTATGATTATACATTCACAGCATCTGATATCAATGAAGATGATGTGTATGTATGTATTGACTGGGGTGATGGAACCACAACCGATTGGATAGGACCGGTTGCATCTGGAGAAAATGTTATCATCAGTCATTCCTGGCATCAAAAGCAAAAATATACCTTGCGAGCAAAAGCAAAAGATGTTTATGGTAAAGAATCTGATTGGTCATCATTGATAGTAAGTTTTCCAAAAAACAAAGCATTTGATAATAGTAATAATTGGAACTTGATTTCAATTAAGGGTGAGTGTGAGGGATGGAGCTGTGGAACCATTCTTCATGCATTCAATTTCTGGGCAACCCATCAACCAATGAATCTTTATGATGTAACCAAGGATGCGGAGATTCGCATCAATGGTGAGTTATATCCGATCAGTAAATTATCAGATGTATTGATGGATGGTTTTATCGGCATATCATTTTTCCCATTTCAATGGCTTATCTATGAGAAACAAAATATTCCACCACCTCATGATATCTTTGTGTTTGGTATATGCAAACAAGTTGAGATAAAATAGGAGTTATAGAAATGGTATTTCTTAAAAATGTAACCCCAAAGTAAAATAACAAAACTATCTAGAATCTGTAAATAAAAAATTAATAAGAGAATGAAGTAGTTTTTATAAGCTTCTTTTCATTTGATACACGCTGATGGTACCATTATGGTGAATAAGTCATATAAGAAATATCCAACCATTGGTTGCTGCGGAATTGATTGTGGGCTATGTCCTAGATACTATACTGAAGGAAGTTCACGATGTCCTGGTTGCTTTG
>CAZWQV010000096.1:0-5776 GCA_964636235.1 uncultured Thermoplasmatales archaeon | reverse complement strand
GATGCTTGAAAGGTAAGGGTTATAGCAAATATATACGCAATTCCAATCGCACATAATAAACCAAAATCCCGAAGGGGCACCATGGTTGCTGTTAAAAATGATAAAAATGCAATAAATGTGGTAATGGTAGCAAGCAGCATAGCCATTCCAATGTCTTCAATAGACTGATTCATGGCCTTATCGGGACTTTTTCCCTTTCCCCGTTCAACTCGGTAATTATGATAAAGATGAACAGAGTAATCAACTCCTAACCCCATCAGCATTGGAATTAATGCCACTTCCAAGACAATAAACGGAAAATTGAATATGACCATGGTTCCAAAAGTCCAAATAAGTGCAAATGTTAAGCCAACTAATGGGAGTACCACGTATGATAATTTACGAAAACTAATGAATAAAATAATACATATGACCACAAAAATAAGCGGGATGATTATACTATTTGCATCCATGGTAACTTCATTTATCTCATATTCAATGATGCTATTACCTGTGGCATGAAAACTTACTGATTCCTCTTCATCGTCCACACTATTAACGGTCTCTACAACTTGTTTACTTACTTCATCAAGCTGACCGAGAGATAATGAACCATTAACATTAACCATCATAAGGCATGATTTTGCACCATTTTCAATAGTATAATCAGATGATAAAAAATTAATCACTGAATCTTTCAAATTTGTTAAAAACCCTGGTTTAATAAATATGGTTTCTGACATAACACCTGTGTCTGGCGCTCTATCGATTTGAATCCAATACATACCAAACTGAGGAAGAGATAATGAATCTGTCATCATGGACTGATCATCCATTGACATCATCTCATTCAGATCAGAAAGATTCATTCCCATGTTATTGGTAAGCACTCGATCAAGAATCTTTCCCATAATAAGCCTATTTTGCCATCGTTCAATCCTATTTTGAATAAAACTCATATTAATTGTGACCCGTTTCCAGGGCATGTTAAATAAAGGAAATTGATAGGCACGAACACCACTCGAGATATTGCCAAGACGGGCAGGCATACCAAAACCTGTATCTTCAAAGGCGATTCCATAATCTCCTAATTCTTTTCTTGATACTGATATAGATATACTATCTTGATTTGAATCCCAAGTAACATTTCCCGTTTCTAATGGAATTTGAAATGCCATGTCCTCGCCTGGTGGTTGTAACCATAACACAGCATCCAGAGTATATTCATTTTTTAGTTCTCGATCAAGTATAAGTTGAAAAATATGATTTAAATTTTGTAATGGACCTTTTCCAATTTCCCATAATTGGCTACTTGGTTGAAGATGGGCTGCGATACTATATTGCATCTCTTGTAATTCTTCGGGACCAATAATATTATTAAAATGTACATACCATTCAATTACATTTAATTTCAGTCCTCTAGACATCAAAAGCGAATCTATATCCTGAACATCATACAGCATGATTGTAAATGTCACATTTGTCTCATTTTGTGTTATCTTTAGATTTTTGATATCTAATGTATCAACGCTGGTTTTTTTTGAAAAACGATTTCGTTGATACTCTACTGGCTCATTTGGATCATCACTGGATTCTATAATAACTGGTTGAGTTGATGAATTTTGCATCAAATCTAAATATGCACTTTGAATTTCCTCATTAGTACAATTCTCAAGTGATTTATTATATTCCAGTCCACAAACAATATCAACAAAGTCTGCGATGCTCATGGTATCTTCAACATTATCAATTTTTTTTACTTCTTTAGATAAAGCATACATTTCTCTTAATGCATCAGGCGATACTACTGAAGCAGTGTTTTCCTTATCAACCAGGACCATAATTGCTTCAGAACTGGCACCAAAATACTCATTAATTCGTTCATTTGCGTTAACAACTTCATCGTCTGGTAAAAAATCTTCCATTGATGTATTCATTTCAAGCGATGGTAAAAAAATAGAAAAACCAATAGTGATAAGAAGAATAATAATCACGAGAAACCATGGTTTCTTTGTGACGAGATTTCCAAGCACCTGTAACATTTTCTTTCACCGTTTTTTCTATTGTTTATTTGTGTTTTCTGATTTCAAATAGTAATCTAATGATTCTAAATTATAAATTTACACTGATTTTTTATGATATATTTTATTATTGTTTTTATTATTTATTTATCAAATTAGGAAAATTGATGGATTTTCCTTATGTTATCTACATTCTTTCTAATGATAATTAATATTATCTTATATATATTATATATTTTTCTTTTTGTTGCGGTCGTATTTGTTCATCGTTCTTAAATTTAATCATAAAAAGGTGGTCACTTTATTTTATAAAAATGGTCAAATGTGGTCAAATATTGAACCCACATGAGTTATTCTTTTAATCTTTTTTTGTTCTTTCGACGATGTGTTTTTCAAGCCAGCCAAAAGTTACATTATCTTTTATATCAATATCTTTAATATATGGTTTAATATCAATAATTGGGGTATTATTTACCATATCAACATTTCCAAAATAAATCTTATTTTCCTCAATTCTATTAATTTTTATTATTGTCATGCCAATGTGATTTGGACGATGTGGACTTCTTGTAGCGAAAACACCGTGTTCCTCTTTTTCAAACCATGGTTTTCCATATAAATGTATTTGATTTGATTGATGAAAATAAAATAATAGTATTGCATGGCTAAATCCATCTAGATCCTTTAATCCTTCACTATATTTTTCTTTAATGTCTGCTATTGCTTCAGTGTGTTTATCTAAATTTCTTGATTTGGGAACATCTTGAATAATAGTATAGGGAGAATGGATGATACCAATCGGTTCAAGGATAATTTTCTCCATTATCTATCAACTCTTTTTTTAATTTCTTACTCAAATTTACGTTTGATATAAAGAATTATTCCAAGAAGAAAGTTTGCTCTTGGTACTTTTTTCATATATTTTTTATATTCTATATCAAATTTTTTGATCCCTTGTTTATCTGCCTGAATTAGATCAATATAGGTAAATGGTATGATAAGAATTCCTAACAATATTGGAATGTAATGTTGAAAAAGTAACATACCTGCAATTCCAAATAAAATAAATGTGACATATTGAGGATGACGAACGATAGAATAGACTCCAGTATCAACTAGATGTGATGTATGAATATAACTATTTCCTTTTTTTACTCCACCATGCTTTTTAAATTCAAAAACAGGTAGCATTCCAAAAATCCAACCAGAACCAATATACAATCCAACTCCAATATATGCAAGTATTGTTATTTGATCAATAGAGGGCAGAAGAAAGAGACCAGTAATAATTTGAGTTACTAATAGTAAACTTGATATTGATGCCGGTAAAAATTCTCTTACAGGCTGCTTTTTCCTATTCACATTAATCACTATTTCTTATTTATATCATAAAATTGTTTTTAATAATTACTTTTATATGTTATAAAAATACAATTATAGAAAATAAATGTGATTAAATACGTCTAAACATAATTATTATATATAGCATATCTTTTTTTATACCTATAAATAATAAATCGAGGGAGCAACCTATGAAATATAGTAAATTAGATGGTATGAAAATCGTATCATTAGATGCAAAAGATGTAGGAGAAATAAATGGTGCTGAAGTAGATACAAAAAATTGGAGCATCACTCATATCCATATTGAACTATCTGATAGCGCATTAAAAGAGTTGAACATAAAAAAACCACTTATCGGTAATGTAACCTTATGTTTTCCAGTTGGATTTATTAAAAAAGTCGGCGATGTCATCACCTTATCTCGAAATTTAGATGGTTTGAAGAAAATCCCAGAGTGCAGATAAATACAGCTGATAAATTCTATTTTAACGGTAGATTTAAAAAAAAAGTACCTATTCAAATTAGTTATGAGATCTTTAATCATTTATTTTGTTATTATCGTAAGTTTGTTAGCATTTACCGGTTGTACAGAAGAAACTCCCTCACGATATGACATTATTCCAGATGATGCAGTGAAGATGACTCCTGATACAGATTTGTATCCACCGATAATGCATTCTGAGGAATGGCAACAACCAGTGCCGATGGAAGGACCAATCAATTCTGCTGGTGCTGAAGATGCACCTGTCATCTCACAAGATGGAAAGACCTTTATTTTCTTTTTCACCCCAGATGTATCAGTTCCACCAGAGAAACAAGTCCTTGATAAGGTTACAGGCATTTGGTGGTGCACCAAAGAAAATGGTGTCTGGACTGAACCACAAAAAGCAGTCCTTTCCAATTCATTAGCCCTTGATGGACCATTTTGTTTTCAAAATAATCTTTTATGGTTTGGTTCAGTGCGTCAGGGTAATTACCGGGAAATTGATATTTATACCGCTGAGCTGGAAAATGGTGAATGGAAGAATTGGCAAAATGTGGGATATCAGTTAAATGTTGAATACGCAGTGGGTGAGTTATACACCACCAGTGATGGCAATACCATGATTTATCATAGCAGCAGAAATGGTACATTTGGTGGTAATGATATGTGGATGATAGAAAAAACAGATGGTGCATGGAGCACTCCAGTTAATCTTGGACCAACTATTAATACTGAGCAAGATGAAGGATGGCCTTATTTATCAGCAGATGGAAATGAGCTATGGTTCAATCGATGGAGTGGTCAAGGATATATAGGTCCAGCATTATTCCGATCAGTAAAACTAGAAAATGGTAGCTGGAGTCAGCCGGTTGAGATGGTCAGTAATTTCGCAGGAGATCCAGCCATGGACAGTGAAGGTAACCTCTATTTCACTCATCATTATTATAGTGAAGAAATGGAAATGATTGAAGCAGATATTTATGTCTGCTATAAAAATAAATAATAATTTAGGTGTGCTTTTGAATGATTTCCTGTTCAATGACTTGAGTGGATGTTTTAATGATGCTTGGATTGCTCTGTATTTCAGAGGTAACGTCATAAAGATCAGCAAGTGTATTTACACAAGTAAGAATCATTAAATCATAATTACCTGATACAACTGATACTGAGGAAATTTGTTTAATTTTTTGCATCTGTTCAAGTGTTTGATGGAGTTTCCCATCCTGCTTTACCGTGGTTAGTATATATGCTGATATCATCCGCATCTTTACTCCTTTATCCCCCCTCAAAAAAACGCCCCTATAAAAAGATAATCTACACATATTGCATATGCTCTATAGTCTCTATATATTTTAAAAGAAAATCAATTGATGCATACATAAAACAAAACTTATAAGTAATAAAATATAAATAAAATAACTGTGAAAAACGTCCTTGGTAAAATCATTCTTATCATCGTTATTCTGATTACACCTGTTTTTTCTGGTTGTATGGATAGTGGTAATCCCCTTGATTTTTTTGATCCGGTTCTTCGAAGAGCTGATCCCTATTTGAAAGAAATTGAAATTGATAATCAAGATCTTAAAGATTATGCATTGTTTATCATCAAAGATATCAATAATGAGGATAGGGAACAGGTGATAACTGCGATTTATCGTTATATTGTGGAGCATTTTGATTATATATCTGATCCCGCAGATCAAGAGCTGATCAGATCGCCATCTGAAACCATTACAAACAAGGGGGGAGATTGCGAGGATCTATCCATCTTGTTAATTTCCCTTCTCGAAAACTTAGGTTTTAAAACTTATCTTGTTCTCACCGATGAACATGCCTATGCCCTTGCTTATGATGTTAATATTGACAATCTATGGAAATATGTGGAACAGAGTTTATTGGCTCAAGTGGAAAAAGATTCAGGAAAACAGATCAGACAATATTATCACCA
>CAZWQV010000095.1:0-5788 GCA_964636235.1 uncultured Thermoplasmatales archaeon | reverse complement strand
CTTTGCAGATACTATAGCAATACCAGAAACTGATTATTTCATAAAATGTCCTCCAGCACCTTCAGGAGTAACAACTAGTTTCGGTTATGAATGGGGTTATGCATTTGGAAATCAATATGATAATGGGGCGTTCTGGTTCACACGAGACGGCGGTAATCTATGGCGAGATTTACCAACTATGTACGAGTTTGTATTTGAAACATATGGATATGATTAGGAATCAACATTCATTCTTATTTGCCATACAGTCAAAGACGAAAAAACATTTCTGTTTTAACTCTCCACACATTTAATTTTATATGTATTCACTTCTTGAGTTATTCTCAGAAAAAAATCAACATAAAAAATATACAAAATAAATGATGCTTTGAAAGAGAAGTTTATCGTAAATTCCACAAAAAAAAACAAAAACAACAACTAAGGAAATATTAAATATAATTAGAAAAATTATCATAACAAATCTAAATATAAAAAAATCATAAGTATAATTCAATTTTGTTAAAAAAATAAGTATAATAATTATTTATAAATTACAAATGTAACAATACATAATGCACATGTTTTAATAGGCAGTATAATATATCTCATATGAGAACCAATCTGTCTTTTGACCGTTCGAATGATAAGTTTAGATCATTTTCTTAAATCTGTACTTATTATTCATTCCGTTGAGCTCTTTGATTCGATATGGGGGTATTAAGTATGGATAAGTCAGTTTGGAAAAAAACAATAGACTTAAAAGAGTATACCATTGAAGAAAATGAAGAGGAAATTCGAGTTATTGATGCCAATGGTAAAGTGATTGTAACGCATAATAAAAGTGAAAATAAAAAATAGTCACCCTTATATTTTTTTTCTAAACATATATAATATCATTTTTTTTTATTAGATTATTTGGAGGGTTCCACATTGAAAAAAATATTGATAAACAAATTTTCATTTATTTTGATATTTAGTTTTCCACTAATGCAAGGAGAAGATTCTCATTTAATTCATCAATAATAATCATTATATTTTTTCATTTTCTACAAAACTGAAATATAACAATGTTTATTGGTAATGTTCTCTTTACAATAGATCAAAATGGCCAATTTCTTAAATATATACATAAATCCAAATAAATATGCTGTTCAACTTCCCATAGAAAAGATAATCGCAGACAATAAGATTCATAAACAGGGCGTTAACAGGTATAAAACAATTATTAAATCCGGAGGGACGGTAAAATCAATTCTTGTTGTAAAACATCCTAAAAAAGAATATTATGCAGTATTAGATGGCCATCATCGTTATTGGGCATTTAAAGAATTGAAATATAAAGAAATATCCTGTGCAATTATTAAAGATTATATCGGCCTAGGATTCTATATAACTAAAGAAGGGGGATTTCAACCTGATCCGAAAATTACTAAATATATTCGTATCCCAGTAAAACAATTAACCCAATTCATGAATGAATTTATAAAAGATCCAGAAAAGCTTTTTAAAAAAGAAGAATAAATATACATAGAAATTGACAATTAATAATTTCTCATATAAATTACATAAGAGCAAACAAATTGTAAAATAATTTTACTAATTTGCTCATTTTTAATGATTCTTTCAATACAAACCTTTATTAATAAATAGTAATTATTAATTTTAGGGGCAAAGATATGAAAAAATACATCATTTTTCTTATAATTGGAATGTTTTTATTAACAGGAATATCAACAGTTACATCAGTAAAGAATAATGATAGTTCAAAAAGTGAATCAGCGTCATTGATTCAATCATATGTACCATTTCAGATTATGAAGACTGAAACAGAAACTAATCCGATCAATATAGATTATCCTATTAGACCACTACAAAAGAAAGCTGATGGCTACGATTATATCATATTAACAACCGATGATTTATTAGAAAACGTTGAAGCATCTGATTTTGTTTCCTGGAAAGAATCAATCGGTTTTTCCATTAATATACTTTCAATAACAGATACACTAATTCAAAATCAACCTGGCAACGATTTACCTGCTAAAATCAGAAATTTCCTGCGATCCTACTATGAAACATGGGGCATTAACTATGTACTAATTATTGGCAGTCACGAATCTATTCCCATGAGATATTGTTATCCAGACCCAAATAATCATCAATTCAATATTTATAACTGGAATATAGGTGGTGAAGTGCCAACCGATTATTATTATGCTGATCTATCAAAACCTGATGAGGAATCATGGGATAGCGATCAAGATGGATATTATGGTGAATTCATTCAAGATCAACCAGATTTCACCGCTGAGGTTTATGTTGGTCGCATTCCAACAAGTGATCCAGATAGAATATCTTATACATTAAATAAGATAACAACGTTTGAGCAAAACACAGATGCATGGAAAAACAATGCGCTCCATGCCGGCTCCATGCTTTTTTACAAATATGAGGATTTCCAATATGATATCGATCATGATATTGATGGAGCAACCTGTTTACAAGCAATTGAAGAAGATTTTATGCAAGACTGGACGATCAGCCATTTATCAGAACAAGAAGGAATATCGCCATCAATTTATCCCTGGGATACTTTAACGGAACCAGAATTCACCAAAGAATGGCGAACAGGCACCTATGCTGTTGTCAACTGGGCAGGTCATGGATCAGCAACGGGTGTGGGAAGAACCATTTGGGACCATGATAATAATGGTAACGGTATTCCAGAACATGCAAACAATGAAATCATTGGTGAAGCGCAAATCAACATTTGGTCAGATTTAGAAGATGATTACCCCTCAATTGTTTTTGCAGTATCATGTCTTGTTGGCTATCCAGAACCAACTGGTTACGGGAATCTTGGTATCGACCTATTAACCAAAGAATCAATGGGCGCAGCGGTGGCAATATGCAGTGCCAGCCGGCCTGCTGCTGTATCAGCAGATTTTACTAAATACCATGCAGGAGCAGAAGCACTGTGCTATGAATTCAACCATTATATGATTGATGGACCAGAAGGTTCGGAACCTGTTGGAAAAGCACTGTATGAGTCGAAAGCATTTGTTCATTACAATTACGGATGGGATACCTGGTATTATGAATATAAAAACCTCTATAATTATAATTTATACGGCGATCCTTCCATGAGAAGAGAAGGAGTATCAGATGAACAACCCACTATCTCTATTCAAGCACCAGAGAAAGGAATTTATATCAATGGAAATAAAATCATGCCATTCATTTCACCGGTAATAATTGGAGAAATAAATATTCAAACCCTTACATCAAATCAAATACAACGAGTAGAATTCTACATAGATAATGAACTATATCAAACAGATTATGATATGCCTTATGAGCTTATTATCAATGAACTTAAATCAGGGAAACATACCATCAAAACCATCGCATATGACAGCAGCAATAGAAACGGAGATGATTCTCTTAATATCTGGAAATTGTTCTAAACAATAAGATTCTTTTTCCTAGATATACATAATCTTTATAACCAATAACAAACTATATTTTATCAAAAAAAATTTCATTGGGGGTAGTATTTGAGTTATATATCAAAAAAAATTCATTATTTACCATTATTTTTAACTATTCTTTGTTTATTATTCTCATCAATTTCAATTAAGAGCAATGTAAAAGCAACGTTAGAGGAGCAAGAAGAATTTGATGACGGAACAAGCGGCCCTCTAGGTCAATGGCCCGATTTTACTTCAATTGGTTATATCACCGCACCTCATCCTGATTACCCAGACATACAAACACATCTATATGGAGATTGGGGAGGTATTGTAGGTGAAGAATTTATTTTCATTCAGGACAACCTCATCAAACTACTTTATCATAGTTATCATGAGACATATATGACAGATCATCCTCTTGAAGAAGAAATCCTTCATAATTGGTCTCTTGGTTATGATAAAATAACAAAAATAAAATTTACTCCCTTGGTGAATCCTGGTGGACCGGTTCCTGGCCCAGCATGGCAACACACTGATACACCTGGATATATTCAACATCCCATAACCGGTGAACATCTCATTTATAACACCGTTCGACCTGGAACGAAACAATTACATCCGGAATGGGATGGCCTTCCCGGTTGGGAAGGAGCAATTCAAGTGGCAACAAGTGATAATCCACCAACAATTGGAGAACCATTTAATCAAACTTACGAAAATATACTTGAAGCGGAATTCCCATGGGAACAAGGTTGGAACAACAATGGAGAAATAAAAGGAGGACTTTCTGAGCCAACCCCTGTTTGGAACCCTCATTTAGGAGCAAATGGGAAAATACGTCTTTTTTACAGGGGATTAACCGGGTCAGTGGGATCATATTGGAATTGGCGGATATCCTATGCAGATAGTGAAGATGGAAAAACTGGTTGGATAAAGAATCCGACACCAACTTTTGATCCATCTGATCCCAGCAATCCTGCATATCAATGGAGCCTACCTTATCCTCAAGGATACTCATTTAGGGGTGCCTGGCAAGCTGATTGCACTGGCGATATTAGAGCGGATGGAGTACATATGGTTCTTACTGTTTCAAATCAGAATTATGCAGGAGGTGGAGCGATTGCTTATTATTGGTCCCCCGATTGGGGAGATACTTGGATAGGTCATCCAGATAATCCCATCATCATTCCAGGTCAGTTCGAAAATGGTGTTCCTTCAGCTGGTTTTCAGCGAACTCCAACGCTTTGTATTGACGAAGAACATAATCGCTACATCCTAGCTTACAATGCCGGCCTTGATATTGATCAATCATGGCAAAGAAGGACTTATATAGCAACTGCATCAAGACCACCAATGCATCAATCACCACAAGCAGCATACAGTTATAATCCACCTCAACCATTTATAAATCAACCAATACAATTCACCGATCAATCCACCGACAGTGATGGATATATTATCAACTGGACATGGGATTTTGGTGATGGTACTGTCAGCTATGAACAACATCCCACTCATACATTCACATATCAAAACATGTTCAACGTTTGTTTAAATGTAACAGATAATGACGGATTAACTGATGAAATATGCAAGATTATTTACCCGCTCTATTATATCGAACAACTTGATATTGAACAAACCATTCAGGACAGAGGATTTCCAATCAGACATGCAGCAGATGGTGATTGGGCTGGAGCACAAAATTTTACCCCAACCATTGGTACTCTTACAAAATGTGAGATATACCTTCGAAAATTCGGGACACCAGAATTTGACCTGGTCATTGAACTAAGAGAAGATAGTATTAATGGAACAATTTTAGATACCATTACCATTCCACAAGCAAGTACACCTAGTACATGGACCTGGCTAGAACTAGATTTTTCTGATGTGACCGTGACACCAGGCATAGATTACTTCATTAAATGTCCACCCGCACCAAGCGGAGTTACCACCAGCTTTGGATATGAATGGGGATATGCCTTCGGAAATCAATATGATCCCGGTTCATTCTGGTTCACAAGAGATGGTGGCGGGCTCTGGAGAGATTTACCATCCATGTACGAATTCGTATTCAAAACCTATGGATATGAATAAAAAAAATAAAAAAAATTCAGGAGATTTATTCCTGAATAACTCTTATAGTTGGCTGTAAAATATACTTGTTACTTCCGGTTTTATGCACTGATTCATGAATATCAAAATCAAGGATCAAGCTTGTAGTTACATCCGGTTCAATAATAAATTGATGGGTTAATTTAACATTACCAGATGGAATTTCCAAATCATATTGTACCCCATCAATGGTTACTAATGCTTCAGCTATATGTAGA
>CAZWQV010000094.1:0-5840 GCA_964636235.1 uncultured Thermoplasmatales archaeon | reverse complement strand
CTTGAACTTGATTTCAATGATGTGACAGTAACACCTGGCGTTGATTACTTTATCAAATGCCCACCAGCACCTGGAGGAGTAACCACATCTTTTGGTTATGAATGGGGTTATGCCTTCGGAAATCAATATGATCCAGGCTCATTTTGGTTCACAAGAGATGGTGGAGGGCTCTGGAGAGACCTACCGACCATGTATGAGTTCGAGTTTAGAACATATGGATACGCTTAGTATCCACCTTTTTCTCTTTTTTTTATTCAAAATTATTGACCATTATTTCGATTTTTGAAAGAAATGTAAAAATTATCATGTATTTTTTTTAAATTGTTCAAATAAGAATTCCCATATTTTATATAATAATTAAAGGTAATATTAATCAATAAAAATATATCAATCAAAAATAGGGGCAACATAATGAAAAAAATAATATCAATTATAATAATTTTTATTATATTATTGTTAGAAATAACAGTAACTGCATCATCAGAGCAACAACAAAAAGAAATGAATACAGCCCAAATCAATTATGATATGGTAATCATCACACCTACTTTATTTGAACAAACATTAACATCATTTATTGATCATAAAGCCAATCACAACATAAAAACATTTGTTAAAACAACTCAAGATATCTATTCTGAATACCAGGGAATTGATACAGCGGAAGAAATAAAATTGTTTATTAAAGATACAATAGAACAATATCACATAAATTATGTATTACTCTTTGGTGATATTGTTCATATACCCATGAGAACATCAGCAGTTTCATGGAACTATTTCGGCGATCAAATCGTTAAAGATGTTATTACGGATCTATATTATGCAGATATTTATACTGCGGATGGTAATTTTTCAGATTGGGATTCCAATAAAGATGGTATTTATAGTGAAATACAAATGATTATGAACAATGAGGATACATATAATGAAACTGTTCAAATCATTGACGAAGTTGATGGTATACCTGATATAAAACTCGGTCGACTTCCCTGCACAACAATAAGTGATGCAGAAAAAATAATTGATAAAATCATTACCTATGAAACCACCAGCTACAACTCTGATTGGTTTCATCGATTAATTCTCATGGGTGGTGATACCTTTCCAAACCTTGGTGGCATCAATGAAGGTGAATTTGTCACCGATTATATTGCCTCAATCATGCCCTCATTTACTCCAATTAGATTATGGACTTCTCTAAATACATTTCATCCACGGTTGATAAATAAAGAGATCAGCAAAGGAGCGGGATTTGTCAGCTACTCTGGCCATGGCCTTGAATATGCTTTAGCAACCTCTAATCAAGATAGCGACTCAACTATTCGATATTATATGCCATATATCATAGGTCTGCATAATAAAGATAAATATCCTATCATGTATTTTGATGCATGTCTGACCGGTGCACTTGACTATACACTATTTAATATTGATATTCCCTGTTTTACTGAATCATTATTAAAAAAACAAGATAGCGGTGCTGTTGCATGTATTGGTTCCACACGTGTTGGATTTGGTGGATTTGCAGGAGATCCTTTTCTTGCTGGAGCAAGTAGCCTTCATAAATTTTTCTTTGAATCCTATCAAGAAGGCATCTTATTAGGAGACATGTTTATAGAAGCACAGCAGTCATTTATTGAAAAGGTTAATAATCATGTCCTTTATGATCCTTTAACCCTCCAAGCCTTTACCCTTTTTGGTGATCCATCATTGAAAGTTGGAGGCTATCCATCAGAATAATAAATATATCTAAAAAAGGAAATTGCATCTCATAAAAAATAATTTATAGAAACGTATATATAATTATATGTAAATTTGAATATGGTTCAAATGACATTCAGACTAAAGAAAATATTTACTTTCCATATTATTTTTTTATTTATTTTTTTAACTACCTCACCGTTTTATGCAAAACCATTAGATGAAAAAACTAATCTTGTAACAACGGAACTGATTATTGATCTTATAAACCAAATAAATGAAACAAGATTAACGTATTATTTTAAACAATTACTTTCCTTTGGAGTTCGATATACCGGAACTGATAATTGTTCCAGGACAGGAGATTGGCTATATCAAGAATTCAAATCTATGAATCTATCAGTAGAATATCATGATTGGTCGTTAAGAGGATATACCTCCAGAAATATAGTAGCAACTCTTCCAGGAAGCAATCAGGAAAACAGTGCAGAATTTATTCTTTGTGCCCACTATGATACCGTAATTAATTCACCTGGGGCCAATGATGATGGTTCAGGAATTGTTGCAGTTCTGACGATAGCAGAAATACTGAGCAAATATTCATTTAATCACACCATTCGATTTATTGCTTTTTCTGGTGAAGAGGTTGGAACGTATGGTAGCTTTTCCTATGCGAAAAAAGCATATGAGCGAGGTGATAATATCATTGCTGTACTCAACCTTGATATTATAGGGTATGCAGAAACAAAGCATGGTGGTCGAATCCTTCGATTTTTCCATGAAGATCCTTCTGAATGGATAGCTGGTTTTGCTGAAAATACTGCTATGAAATATAAGGATATTGTAGATATTTATATTGAGAGTTTACCAAGTTATCCAGGTGCAGACAATCAAGCATTTGTAGACTATGGCTATGGAGGTGTTTGGATCGCACAACATGATGCAAATAGTGTAGGGCATTCACCAAATGACACCTTTGATCATATCAATATAACCTATCAAAAAAAGGCTACTCAGATCATGCTTGCAGTTTTATCTGAACTTGCCAATAAACCAATTCCAATTCAAGTAATCATTCGATCGCCACTTGAGGCAAAGGGATATATTCAGGACAAACCAGTAATTGATTTATTTTTTATTGATCAATATTTTCATAGACTTCGAGCAATCACTATCGTAGTTGGTAGACCCTTAGCTCAAGTTGATGTCGTCAGTAATGATCCAATAGAATACGTTGTATTCTCTATCAATGATGTTTTTACCTATTGGGATAGTCAGCCACCATATGAATGGATTATTCAAGGAAAATTCTATCCACTGTTTGGACGGCATACATTAAAAGTAGATGCGTATACTACAACAGGAGAGCATGCAAGCGATGAAATGGAAATACTATTTTTCACAATATCCTATCAATACGGGAAATGGTAAAAAAACATAATAATTATAATTTAAACAATAATATTTACCATAATATTTTTATCTGTTGATTTATTACCTTACAGTAGATACCTTATTGGAATTGAAAGGATGGAAGTTCATCAAATCGAGCGGAGGCATCGTTATTTATGAGACATACAAAATTATATCGATTTACAAGTTTTATGTTAATAATGATTTTTTTGGTAAGCATCTCAAATCAATTCATACCAACAGCTATATCAGAAACACAAACAGAGTTTATTTCTCTTTTTACTGAATCAAACCAAGAATCGACCACAGAAAACCCGGTAATAACAGCGTTATATAAAAATATCATAAGATGGCGTCCAGTTAATATCAATCCAAAAATGTTTGAAGATGAAAACATTCGATCACAAACTGAGATCTTACTGAACTTATTTGATGATACCATCTTTACAACATTCATTGATAATGTAAATACAAATATTATAGAAACCAAGAGTATTACAGGAACCATAAAAAATGCTGAATATGCAACATTTTGCATGACAACAACAAATGATGTATCCTATATTACCATACAAATGCCCCAATCCGATCAATTGTTTATCGTTCAATATATTCCAGAATCAAGCAGCTATTATCTTATGGAGTTACAACTATCAACATTTAAAGAACTAGAGGATAGTAACGCTCTACCGATTCCAGATGAAAATCAAACTATATTTTTCAATAATGAGGAATCTTTCGAAACCATTACTATTGACATAATGATACTGTATACTCCGGCAGCAAAAAATTGGGCAAATACTAATGGTGGCGGTATAGAAAATGTTATTAGTCAAGCACTGGCTAAATGTCAAAATACACTTTCAAATAGTGATACAAATGTGATATTTAATCTCGCCTATGCAGCTGAAATTAATTACACCGAAAGCGGATCATCCACAACAGATATCAATCGACTTAGAAACACAAATGATGGATATATGGATGAAATTCACACCTGGAGAAACACCTATGGTGCAGACCTCGTTCAACTCTTTGAATATGTCAATGATGTAGGAGGACTGGCATGGCAATTAAATAATCCAATGGGCAGTCCCCAATATGGTTTTTCCCTTGTACGCGTACAACAAGCAAGTACCGGTTATTCATGCATCCATGAATTCGGCCATAATATGGGATGTGATCATCATAAACAACAAACATCTTATCCTGGCCCAGGCCTGTTTGATTATTCAGCTGGCTGGCGATGGACTGGAAATGATCAAAGTCGGTACTGTTCGGTAATGACCTATGAATCAGGTCAATATTTTCCTGATGGACAAAATCATATACGAGTCGCTCATTTCAGCAATCCTCAAATATATCATGAAGGAATTGCCACCGGCGATACTACTGATGGGGATAATGCACGAACCATCAGGGAAATAAAACAAGTTATTGCATCATATGAACAATCTCCAGCTCAAATAGATATCAATCAATCCGTATATGATCATGGTTTTCCTGTTAGACATACATCATATGGGGATTGGGGTGGTGCACAAAGTTTTACACCCAATTTCGGAACTCTGACCCAGGTAAAATTATATCTAAGAACATATGGAATACCTGAATTCGATCTTGCGGTTGAACTTCGACAGCAAGGAGTTGATGGGTCTCTCATTGATAGTAAAATATATACACCCTCAGAAATTCCAGATGAATGGACTTGGTTCCCCATTGATTTTAATGATATATTAATCGATCCTAACATAGAATATTTTATTGTTTGCCAACCAGCTCCAGCGGGAATTACTAATAATTTTGGATATGAATGGGGCTACGCGTTTGGCAATCAATATGATAATGGCGTATTTTGGTTTACAAGAGATAGTGGCGATCTATGGAGGGATCTACCAACTATGTATGAATTTAACTTTATCACATATGGTTATTAATTATCATAATATTTTTATTCTGAGGGCAATATTCTCTTTTATAAAAAGAAAAATTAGACACATAATTTAAATATTTCTTAGGTATACCCATCCTTCAAATTTCATCTATGGCCCGGGTAGTGTAGCTTGGTAACATATGGGACTGTGGATCCTCTGTGCCGGGTTCAAATCCCGGCTCGGGCCCTTGCAACGTACCTGGAGAGTATATAGAGTATCAGAGAATCACGGCAAAACTATGAAAAACTATATAAAGTACGGAGAACAATATCGTTTCATCTAAAAGGAATAGAGCTAAGAGTTTCACAGTTTCGTTGTATACGAACTTTTGGAATTTTTGTTTTTGTTCTTTTTGTGATACGTAAATACTCCAATAAATATTAGGAGGAAACATAAAATGAAAGGAACCGTAAAATGGTACAATGCACGAAAAGGATATGGATTTATTCAAGGTGAAGATGATAAAGATGTCTTCGTTCATCGAACCGCCCTCCCACCAGAAACATTTCTTAATGAGGGGGACCAGGTTGAATTTGAGATAGAAGATTCAGAACGAGGACCACAAGCAAAAAATGTAAAGAAAGCGTAAAGTGATTTCAAAAACGTACCACTTTTCAAACTATTTCTTATACACAAAAAGAACGGTACTGTATCTTTGCGTACAATACATTGTAGATTTGAATTCATTGATAAAAAAAATTGCAAAGAGAAAAACGTTTTATAATCGGTGAAAGAAATGAAAATTGAAGAACTAGACGAGAAAAAGATATATGAGAACTTACAAAGGAG
>CAZWQV010000093.1:0-5868 GCA_964636235.1 uncultured Thermoplasmatales archaeon | reverse complement strand
TGTTTTATTGGCTTCCCAAGCCACTCACCCGGGTTCGAATCCCGGTATCCGCATTTGATTATATTATTATAGAAAAGTAGTTCAATGGATATATTGTTTTATAATTTTTAATATGGAATCATTGATTGTTAGAAAATATACTTGTCAGGATGAAAAGGCAGTAATTCAATTATGGAAAGACTGTAAATTATTGGTCCCACAAAATAACCCTAAAATTGATATTGAAGAAAAGATGAATTTTCAACCGGATTTATTTTTTGTTGGAACTGTGAATGAAAAAATTATTGCTAGTATCATGGTTGGCTATGATGGCCATAGAGGATGGATTAATTATCTAGCCGTGCACCCCCTATATCAACGTAAAGGTTTTGGTACACAATTGATGAATATTGCACGAGAAAAATTACTTAATTTAGGTTGTCAAAAGATTAATGTTCAAGTAAGAAACACTAATTTGTCAATTGTCAAATTTTACAAAAGCAATGGATTTATGGATGATGATGTAATCGGACTTGGTAAACGGATTAAAAAAATTAATTAAGTATTTTCCCAAAAATCATAGCCAGATGGATTACCGGGAACCCATTCCGGTGGCACACGGTACGCTCGATAAATAAAGTCCTTACTATCAGGTGTCGTCCATTCCCATACAACTTCATTATCTAAAGTTATTTCAAAAATTCTTCCAGATAGCCCTTCAGTAATCATAGTGTTACCGTTTGGAAGACGTTGAATATTACAAAGAGTTGGACTATAAAATCGATGATTTTCACCTTCTCTAACCAATCGAATAATTCCAGTTTTTTTCATATATTCTTGTTCAATCTCAAAAGTTATTGGATTAAACTCTATCACCCTTGAATACAGTCTGAATTGTTTTGGAAAACCAAGAATACCATATCCTGCCATCCCTCCATTATCAAATACGATAATATTTCCTGCACCAGGTAGTCCATATGGTATCATATGGGCATTATGTGGGCCAATTATTTCACCTAATTTTTGTCCTTCAAATGTTTCATCTGAATAATCTGGGCCAATCCTATAGATAATATTGCCTGTTTCTCGTTCAATAATTGCAATAAAACTTGCATGACGTGAACTAATGATAATATTGTTTGGATTGAACCGTTCATCACCATCGTCATACCATTTGTTCTTTCCCAGAAGTGAAATAGAATTAATATGAATCCAATCTCCTGGAAGGGTTCCAAGAAGAAGACCCGGGCCACCTGGATTTATAGAGATTGCACGGCGCTCCTTTTCTGTAAAACCCATTTGGTTGATATGTTCTGATGCATGCCATTCAAATCCTGTTAACGTTCCATTCCAATATACCTCATAAATAACGTCGTCGATCAAGGGTTTGGGACTAATACTTTGGTTAACAACAGTTTGATGACCAAGAATGAGTGTTTTTCCTTCCGGCAAGAATTCTTGACCCGGTGCATAATATCCAACAGGGTTTCCCTCACGTTGAAAATCATGATGTTCCCGAGCCATAAGTGTACCTGTCCCTGCATCATCCCATCCTGAAAAGTCCCATTCAATAGTTCCATTCCAACCTATCTGTGTTAGATGAGTACTATCCCAGGAATCAATATATTCTCCTGTTGCAGATATTATTGAGCCACCAGGAAGCATTTTCACAGGATCTGGAATGGTATGCCAATCATTAATTATCTTTCCATCCATATCGATGAGAAGAGAATGATGACTATCTCCAAGAAGCATAAAAGGAACGATACTACAAATCATATAACCATTGTATGGGGTTGTTGATGAAGATTCAGTACTAGTAATTTCCTTATCACAGGTAATTGTATTTTCAGAAGTAAAATGATTTGCTGAGATAGAAGTTGTACTCGTTACTATCATCAAAAAAATAACACAATAAATCAATATTCGGTTCATCTAATATTTTAACGTACTATTCCTATTTATTATTTTTTATAAATTATATTTCAAAAAATAATCATAAAATCTTTTAACCATCTTTTAATTCAATTTGTTATGACTGATTTATTATTGATAAGTAATTCCACACTCCATGGAAGTGGATATCTTGATCATTGTTCTAATCAAATCAAATCCTTTTTAGAGAATAGAAGTAGAGTCGTGTTTATTCCTTATGCAAGACCTGATGGTATCAGTCATGATGCATATACCAACATTGCACATAAACGATATAAAAAAATTGGTTTTACTCTAAAAGGAATCCATGAATATGAGACAATCACAGAAGCAATAGAAGATGCAGATGCGTTTTTTATTGGTGGAGGAAATACCTTCGTTTTATTAACCATGCTGTATGAAACAAATGCAATTTCATTGATTCGGAAAGCAGTGAAACAAGGGAAGCCTTATATTGGTACCAGTGCCGGTTCAAATGTTGCATGTAAATCAATTCAAACCACCAATGATATGCCAATTATGTATCCTCCAACCTTTGAAGCATTTGGTTTTACTTCATTTAATATAAATCCACATTATCTTGATCCTGACCCAAACTCAGTACATATGGGCGAAACAAGGGAAACAAGAATCAAAGAGTTTTTAACCTATAATGATACCTCTGTTATTGGATTAAGAGAAGGAGCTATGCTTCATGTTTCTAACAATAAAATAGTTCTAAAAGGCTCTACTGGTGCCCGAGTATTTTTCAAAGATGGAAAGAAAAAAGAATATAAACCTGGAGAAGAAATCACAGGATTATAACGTAATACCTTATCTATGAATGAATCAAGATTTAAACAACCGGAATTTCTAGCAGGTTTCACTGCATTTATCTTAATTTTATTAGGAGTAATTCAGATTGTTTTTGGTGAATTTTTTTCAAATAGCGTTGCATTAACTGCAAATGGAATAGATTGCATCGGAGATGGTTTTGTTTCAGCAACCGTGTATGCTGGACTTCGGATTTATCAACGCCCTGCTGATGATCGGTTCCATTTCGGCTATTTTAAAATTGAAAATCTTGCATCTATTGCAGCTGCCATTGTGATGATGATTCTTGCAGGCTATATTGTATTTCGATCGTATAATCAGCTGATAAATCCCCATCCCATTAAGCTACCTTTAATTGGTATTGAACTTGCATTAATTGCTGCAATAATTGCCTTATTTATTGGATGGTATAAAAAATATAAGGTTAAATCCGAACATTTAGGATCTGTAAAATTAGAATCGTTTAATACTATTAAGGATGGGGTTGCGTCTGGACTAACAGTGGTCGCTCTAATTTTATCATATGCGGGTTTTGCAAGTGCAGATGCAATCGTGGGATTTATCATCGCAGGTATCATCGTTAGTATTGGTTTCATTGCCATCAAGGAATCTAGTTACATGCTTGTGGATGCTTGTGATAAGGATTGTGTCTTACAAGGAGATTTAATAAAAAGAATCACTAGAAATATAAAAGAAATAAAAGAAGCACATTTGGTTCGTCTTAGAAGAACGGGACCTTATCTTCAGGGAGAAATTGAGATAAAAGTTAATTCAGATATGAGCATGGAACGGTTTTTTCAGATTAGAGAACAAATTACAGCAGATGCAAAAAACCGGATTCCTGAATTACATCATTTGACTGTTATTGCTCAACCAGATAAACAAGATTAAAATAATGTTTGCTGCTTTGACATTTCCTGCAGATTCGAAAATTTTTCCAAGGCGGGTTTAACTCTTTTTTCACTAAATTGATAGTCATCAAGCAGTATTTTTTCTGCTTTTTCTAAATCGGACTGATGCCATTCTAAGGTATAATTCTCTGTTACCTCAGGGTTAAGAAAAATATCACGAATTTTTTTGATTTCATTAAAAGTAGGTGCAGTGTCTCCACCAATTGTTGATAACACATTTTCCAGATTTCCATTTTTTTTAATTAACGATAAACTCTTCTTAGGGCCAATTCCTTTAATTCCTTCATTAAAATCAGTACCAATTAATAGGGCCATATCCACAAGTTGTTTTTGACTTATACCAAGTTTGATTAGATTATTTTTCAATTGTATCCGTTCCGGATGAACAGTGGTATAAGCACTTTTCCCCGGTAATTTTCTTCGAGAAGATGAGGTTAAATGTCTAATAAGAACTGGTGTTCCAAGAAGTAAGCAATCATAATCTTGTGATCCAACTGCATACGCATCTCCTTTTTTTACTAGATAGCTGGCTTGTGCTTCTCCCTCTGATGGTGCTTGAATATAGGGAATACCCAGTGCAGAAAGCAGTTCCTTACTTTGTTGTATGATTTCATCGGTCACTCTTGATGTTTGTTGAGCTTTTGAACGAGCTGTTGCTAGATCACCTTTTTCTAATGCTTCTTTCCATTGTTCCTCTGCAAGGACTTTTCGTCTATGCCGCATTTCAATGGTCTTTTGTTTATATTCATGAGGCATGCCATCAAAGACATAAACCGGTTTAATCTTCATATCAACCATAGTTGCCGTCCGATGAAGAAGGCCAGTGATATGTGATGTTATACGACCTTTTGCATCCTTCAATGGTGTTCCATCTCTTTGACGGATGATTGCTAAAAATTGATGTAATACATTATGTGCATCAATGGCTATGATTCTATTTTGTAAATCTTTTAATGCAATGGTTTCTTTTGTAAATAATGAACCGATGTCAACTCCCATGCCTACCAATAGTAGGTATCAATTGATATCATATAGACTTTTTTCAAGCGGAACATTTAAACAACAAATGTCAATTTCCCAGGTTTAATGAAACGAGATCTTATTTCTATGTTAGATGTTAAAAATGATATTGAAGATATCATTGATTTAGGTATTCAATTAAAAAAGAAAAATAAAAAAGGTGAAACAACTCATCATTTAAAGGGAAAAAACCTTGGAATGATTTTTGAAAAATCAAGTACGAGAACGCGGGTTTCTTTTGAGGTTGGTATGGAAAAGCTTGGTGGCCATGCTCTCTTTCTATCAAAAAATGATATTCAACTTGGAAGAGGAGAAACTATAGAAGATACCGCCCTAGTGCTTTCACGATATGTTGATCTTATTATGTACCGGGCGATGAGCAATGATGCTATGAAGGAGCTTGCAAAGTATGCATCAATCCCTGTTATTAGTGGTCTTGATGATAAGGAACATCCCTGTCAGATCATTACGGATTTGATGACCATTAAAGAACATAAAAGAACATTGAAAGGGTTGAATTTTGTTTATTTTGGTGATGGTCAAAATAACATGGCCAATTCATATCTTTTGGGTTGTGCTATGGTAGGAATGAATGTAACTATCATTTCACCAAAAAAATATTGGCCAGAAACATTTTATGTTGATGAAGCCAAGAAATTTGGAGTAGAAGTGGTTATAACCGATGATGTGGCAAATGCTGCGAAAGATGCAGACATTATTGCTACGGATACTTGGGTTTCAATGGGTGATGAAGCGCAAAAAGCACAGCGGCTAAAAGATTTCAAAGGATATACTGTAAATACTGCTATTATGAATCAAGCAAAAGATGAGGCCATCTTTTTACATTGCCTTCCAGCCTACTATGATTATGAGGTGACTAAAGAAGTGGCTCATGGTCCACAATCAGTTATCTTTGATGAAGCCGAAAACAGAATGTGGGCTCAAATGGCAATCATGGTAACCCTCTACAAAACAGTTTCATCAGAGAAAACATGCTGATAAGAAACCAAAGCTTCATTGGTAACAGTCCAAGCAGTAAGAGGCTCGGGATAAATACTAACCTCAGCATCAATCCCATTTTTAAAATCAGAATGAAAATACCCGCTTGGAAACCCCCCTATCAGACATAAAATATCATTTTTATTTTGTCCTTTTAACTCTGTATTATACGAAAAAAGGGATACCTGTTTTCCAGTATCAGAAAAACAGA
>CAZWQV010000092.1:0-5965 GCA_964636235.1 uncultured Thermoplasmatales archaeon | reverse complement strand
CTTTCCGGATGATTCTGCAAAGGCTAAAAAATAAGGTCTATGAATAGTGGCCAATTTTTCTATTTTATTTTTTCTGAAGTAAAGATTTTCTGGCGAGATCCCAAGTAATAAAGAATCCAAGTTCAATTCCCCCAAAATACAGGTTAGTTATATAGGTTCAAGAAATGCAATAACAAACTATTACTTAAACTATAGCAAAAAATAATTTTACTAGAGTTATTATATCTGTTTTTGCTATGTCAAAAATAGAAACTGAAATTGTATATTCATCCCTGTTCAACAATCATGATGATGCTATGCATCCTGAACATGCAGAACGAACAGATGTTATGATAAAAGCGCTCAAAGAATCTTTTTTACATGAATATGTAAAAATCATAAAACCAGAGATATTACCTGAAGAAAAACTGTATAAGATCCATAGTATCGATATGATTATGAAAATCAAAGCCTTAAGTAAACTTGAGGAACAATGGATTGACACTGACACGTATGTATCAAAAGATGATTATATCACTGCTCGTTATGCAGCTGGTGGTACAGTACAGTTATGTAAAAAAGTAATAAATGATGATATACGTAATGGATATGCATTGGTAAGGCCTCCAGGTCATCATGCCACGAGTACTAAATCAATGGGTTTTTGTTTGTTTAATAATATTGCCCTTGGTGCCCAAGAACTTATTGAAGGAAATAAGAAAGTTTTAATTTTTGATTTAGATGTTCATCATGGTAATGGTACACAAGAGATTTTCTATAAAACTGATAAGGTTTTATATCAATCCTTTCATCTTTCCCCTCATTTTCCGGGAACTGGTTTTATTGATGAAATTGGAGTAGATGAAGGTGAAGGTTTTAATATCAATGCCCCACTTCATTATTATAATGGTGAACAAACCATTCAATTGCTCTTAGATGAGATTTTTTTACCGATTGCAAAACAGTATAAACCAGATATTATCCTTGTTTCAACCGGTTATGACGGTCATTATTCGGATAATCTAGGTGGACTAAGAATGACTATTAATTATTTTGGAACAATACTAAAAATGCTTCAGAAAGTTCAACCAAGAATGGTTCTAACACTTGAAGGAGGATATAATCTAGACATTATCGATAAATGTTTTCTCTCTCAAATTGGTCAATTATGTCAGAAACAAGTACAATTTAATGATAAAAAAATTGATGAAAAAATAAATAAAGAGCTTATCAAGTCCTTAAAAAAAATAGTAAAAGAATATTGGAATATTTAATTGATTATCCAAATATCATGCCCATTCCATCGGCAGCAGATTCTTCCTCTTCTTTGATTTTTTTATCAACCTCGGCTGCTTGATTTTCATCTAATTTTACTAGTTCTAATTCTTTTGCAAGTTCTTCAGCTCGTTTGAGACCTTCTTCACTACCTTCTATCTTGGTATAAGAAACATCTTTATCTATTCCCAAGGCAGTTGCATCTCTAGTTAGAATGCTTTGTCTGCTTACTAAATCATCACGAGCAAGATCGTTGATCTTTGCTATTTGTTCTTTTTTAACCTCAAAGATAACATAAGCCATATTTTTAACACCATTTAACAGTTGTCTCTTCCGATGAATAAAGCACTTGTATATAAATTAATCTACTTAATGTTTTTTTAAAAATGGTTGAGAAAAGTATATATTCTCAAACGGATTATCTTTTTGTGTGGACTAGGAGGATGGGAAACCTATGAACACAAAAGTGATAATGCTTGCCATATGTCTAATAGTCAGTAGTTACGTTGCAGTAACCAGTAATATACTTGCAGCAGATGATGCAGTAAATGAATATTATGTAGACAGTTCCTATAAAGGTTATAGTAAAGGAACTGCTGAGCAGCCTTTCAAATCAATTCAAGAAGCAATCGATTATGCATCAACTAATGATACCATTTATGTTTTTGGTGGAATGTATAGAGAAGATGTTGAAATTGATAAAAAACTTCGTTTGTGGGGTGGTGTGGAAGGAACCGACTCGATTATTGAATTAAATTTTCACAAAAGGTACTCAGTCGAAATACTGGCAGATTATGTTGAATTTCAGGATTTCTATTTAACCGATGCCAGTGGATATAAAACATCGGATATTGGTGCGCTTTTAAGTATTCAAGCAGATAATGTGGTAGTTTCTGGAAATACATTTGATGACACCAATAGTTTTGGTATTCATATTGCATCTACTGCATCTGGATCAGTTGTGACTGGAAATACTATTAATGATACTTCTCGAGGAATCATGGTTGAATCCTCAGGAACAAATGATATCTTCAACAATGAGATTACCAATTGTAATCGAGCAGGTATCTACGTGGAACAAGGATCGAATAATCGATTATATGAAAATGTTATCGAATCATGTTATTATGGTATCTATTCAGAATATTCTAATAAAATAAATATTAGTAATAATTCTTTTTTAAGTAATGAATTTGCATCTGTTTATTTACTGGATTGCGAATATCCACTGATACAGTATAACACATTTGAAGAAAGTGATGGGATTGGTATTAGTTTAAATGCAAATTATGGAACGGTAAAGGATAATTCTTTTGAAGGAACGCAACGAGGTATTAGTATTGTTGGAACGGGATGTACCATCATCGGTAACCAATTTCTATCCTGTACAGGGGCAGGAATCTATGCATTCAGCAATAGTCAACTCAATGTTATCTATAATAACACATTTGAGGGAAATGGTAACACGGCTGAGGACCATGGAACCAACAATGTTTGGTATAATGAAAGCACCATGACTGGAAATTATTGGGATGATTATAATTGGATTGATAGAAATAAAGATGGTATTGGGGACAGAAAATATACAGGAACCTATTTTGAAGATATTTATCCGGTGGGTTTCTTTTTACATGAACCAGATAAGCCTAGTAATCCTAATCCAAAAGACGAAGCAACAGGGGTTGGATTAAAGCCAGTCCTTAAAGTCAAAGTAACAGATGAAGACACAGAAAGATTGGATGTTTACTTCTATAATGCAGAAACCAATGAGCAATTGGGCATGGATATGAAAGTAACCAGTGGTCACAATGCTGAATATCAACATGTCCTTGAATTTGATACTACCTATGCCTGGTATGCAATTGTAAACGATAGTTTGCAAGAAAACCGATCTGACACCTTCTTTTTTACTACTATGGTAACTCCGCCTGATAATATTCCACCAGTAGCTGATGCAGGTGGACCGTATGCAGGTAAAAAAGGAGAAACCATTATCTTTGATGCATCGGGCAGTTCTGATGAGGATGGAGAAATTGATTTTTATCGATGGAACTTCGGCGATGGTACCAGTGAACTACTGGCCAAGATCCCATCTCATAGCTATACTGCAGATGGTATTTATACCGTTACTTTAACTGTTATTGATAATCTGGGGGCTGTGGATTCTGAAGTGGTAACTGTTGCTGTTGGTGTGGATGCAAATAAACTTCCTGTGGCTGACATTGGAGGACCTTATAGTGGAACTGTGGGTCAAACCATATTATTTGATGGATCAGCTAGTTATGATGAAAATGATGAGATTGCTGATTATACCTGGGTTTTTGGAGATGGTTCAACTGGAACCGGTGCTTCAATAAGTCATACGTATAATCAACCCGACAGCTATAATGTCATTTTAACAGTTACTGATAGCTATGGCGAATCTAATGCGGTATCAACTACCATTACCATAAATGCTTTGGAAGAAGAATCACCAGGTTTCGAAATTGTTGTTCTTATGATAGCAGTGCTCTTATTTATCATAAAAAGGAAAAAAATGGAATAGGCAATACCATACTGCTTATTCTTTTTGATTTTCTAGTAAGGTATCAATGGTATCTTGATAGGAATAAAACGTAATTTCTTGATGGTCATATAACATTCCTTCAGATATTAATACCCACGTGGTATAGGTCGGATCAATATCTGCTTTAATATAAAATCTGAAATCTCTTGGACTCTTTTGATCATCGGAAGTTTTTACATATGCCCTGTAATCATAATCATCAAAATAAAATGAAGGCATACCATTCATTTTATCGGGAAGGCTTTCCGTGAGATTTTCATCATATGTCCATCCTTCAATGATTGGTTCTGGGTTTTCATTGACGATAAATTCATCTGCATTATCACGGTTATAAAAATAAGGTTCTTCGATCACCACATCGACATCTTGGAAATGTGGTGGATAAATAATGCTCCAATCATCTTGATCGTTTGGTTCTCCATTTTTCCCATGTGAATAATCAAGAATATATTTATTGCTGAAAATATACTGATAATTCATGATACTCTCATAATCAAAATTATCATATCCGCCGCTATCAACACCATGAAATGTCCACGAATGAATGCCAAGTGAATGACCAAGTTCATGCATGGTTGCAGAGGCAAGAATCATTCGCTGTGTTCTAGGAGTGAATGCGCCACGTTTAATTAATTTAAGCATGCTAGTATCTGAAGTAAGACAATCTACTTTATTTGATTCAGAGGGATGTGAAAAACCGGTATTATGACCAACGATACAATAGCGAAATACACCTTTTCTATCATCCGCAAAATGATTATTATAATACTGTAAAAATTGCCCAGCATCCTGAGATAATGTTTCCACATGACGAACTAATTCTCCACCACCATTTATGGGTCCACCAGGCCATCCATCATCAAAATACACATTAAATCCATTTTGTGCAAATCGTTCAGTAATAATCTGCATTGATTCTTTGTACATGATATGGGCGGGATCAAAGAATCCATTTTTTTCCATACCATCCACTTCAATATAAATATCAGTGGAAAACGGATCAGCAAACCATTTTTGTATTTGATATTCCTCAATATTTTCTATTCCGTCAACATCGGGGTCTAGCTGCATATGATTATCCCAGGTCAAAGGATCATAACCATATTTCCATTCCCAACTGGTTGGGATGCCATCATTATCTGGATCAAGATATCGATCATCAATTTGAGGATTAGTACCATATACATTTACTTCCATCCAATAAGGGATATGATCACCATCGTAATCAATTTGATATAGGTTAAACCAGACTTCAAAGGTATCTCCAAGATAATGGCCGTAGCCATCTTCATCCATTAAAAAATCATCGCCGGTCCAATGTCCCGTTTTGTAATCATACACAAGTTCAATTGTATCAGAATTTCCATCAACTGTTTTACGGCCAAATAAACCGGAAGGTACCATTTCAATAATGGTTAGAGTAATATCAGAACGTGCTTGTTCTTCTTCTGTATCTCGCATGATTTTATTTTCCTGAAAGATAGTATCCCATCCTACAAATGGTATTTCAGATATAACGCCACCTGCTCCTTCAATATCCTTACTTATGTATTCTTGATCATCGATTTCGCTGATGAAATAGAATTCTGGTTGATTCTTCCAACCAGTGCCTCTTTTTACAATTTGATCCAGAAGTCCTCTATGTCGAATTCGTAATACCTCTAGAACCAAACCTTGATTTGTAAGAGGGCTGATTTGATCATCAATGGTAACAGTATTCTTTATGGTATCGTCATCTGAATCATCATCTTCAGGAACACCGAAGGTGTAATATAGAACTGTTAAAGTTAGGATAAAAACGATAAAAATTGAAGCGATAATGGTAAAATTATTGTTTTTTGTTTTGATCATTCTATGTGTTCCCCTATGAATGTAACTCATCATTTGTTTCTTTGACAATTAATGGAAATTAATCTATACATTAATATTTTATAAAATATAAATATTTTCATAAATTAAAAAATCTGGAATTAACAAAAATTAGGAAAATAAAAAAAAGAAAAAATGGTGAAAAATTTACCAGTTGGTTGGTTGTTGATTTTTTCGAGTTACTACAAATTCTGCGTATTTGTCACCGCATTCAATACTCTTGGTTTATTTCTAAAATATTATCATTTATTTTTCGTACAGAAAAAAGCAAATTGA
>CAZWQV010000091.1:0-5973 GCA_964636235.1 uncultured Thermoplasmatales archaeon | reverse complement strand
CTTGTCTTTGGTTATGCGGTTGTTAAAACAAATAATTTAATGACTGGAATAATTGGTCATATTATTTTTAATCTCATGAGCTTTGCCTTTTATATCATTGGAAAGGAAGCATTAACCGGTGCGTTAATGCTATAAACACTTATGTGATGACAGCATAAAATAATACAGAAATGGACTTGATTACTATGGGAAAAGAACAAACCTTTATCATGATCAAGCCAGACGGCGTCCAACGTGGATGTGTTGGCAATATTATATCACGATTTGAAAAAAAAGGAATAAAAATAGTGGCTATGAAAATGATGCAAGTACCTAGAGAGCTTGCGGAAAAACACTATGGCATTCATAAAGGAAAACCATTCTTTGAACCAACTGTTGAATATATTATTTCATCACCAGTCATTGCAATGGTTTTAGAAGGAAATAATGCGATTCAGATAGTAAGATCCATGATGGGAAAAACCAATCCTCAGGAAGCAGCACCAGGAACCATTCGAGGAGACTTTGGTCAATTCATTGGAAGAAATATTGTTCATGGTTCAGATGGACCGGATACTGCACATTTTGAAATAAACCTTTGGTTTAAACCTGAAGAAATCACATCATACACACGTATTGATGAACAATGGCTTACTGAATAAATAAAACATATGGTTCCTTATTTTCAATTTTTTAGCCGGTGGATTTAAATCACGCGACGTAATACCCTGTTTGGATGGTTTTTGACAGACATACATTAGTGATACCTGAGCATACAAAATTTGACCAGAAACGAATAATCACCACTGGTGATGTTATTATAGGGGATCGCTGTTTAGTTCAATTTGGTTTACAAACCGATGGTCGTATATTCGTTGGTGAACATGCTATCATAGATGGAGATTTAGAAGCCGCTGGTGATATACGAGTTGATATTTTTACTCGCATTAGAGGAAGTGCAACTAGTAATGGAAACATTTACTTGGGTGAAAAAGTAAACATTGATGGTAAATTATCAGTAAACGGCGATTTAGATGTTGGCGATAGTGTAGATATTAAAGAGGGATTTGAAGCGAAAGGATGGATTAATATCAGAAGTCCTATCCCAATGGTTATTTATATTTTCATTTATCTAACCCAATTATTGAAAATGGGTAAAAGTGAGGAAATCGAACGCATTCTTGAAGAAATGGAAGAACATCAAGAAGGAGCTATCCCCATATCTGAAATATTTTTATTTATTCCCAATAATGCAATCCTAGGTGTGCAAAAAACAAAAACCGAGGGAGATATACGCGTTGGAAAGAAATCATGCATTATTGGAAATATCATTGGGAAAGGAAGCATTCTCATTGGTGATGATACAAATCTGCAGGGAAGCATCAAAGTAAATGGCGAAATATATTTAGGAAAAAATATTAATGTAAAAGGGTCCATTACCTCTGATAATACCATCCGTGTCGATGAAAACAGTGTCATCATTGGGGATGTGAAAGCAAAAAAAATATACCTATCAAAAACAGCAAAAACACAAGGAACATTATTTGCAGAAGAAGGAACCACATTCATTGAACCATATGACTTCCAATCCGAGGAAAACCTACGTAGATTTGAAGAAGACATGGAAATAATAGAAACAATAGATAATGCAGTGGAGTAAGAGCTTGATGGCTAGTATGATAATTGGAATTGTAGGAAAACCAAATGTTGGAAAATCCACATTTTTTAATGCAGCAACTGATGCTCATGCAGAAATAGCAAATTACCCATTCACGACCATAGATGCAAATAAAGGTGTGATGTACGTCAGAAAACCGTGCCCCTGCCAAGATTTCAAGGTTACCTGCACCCCTCATAATTCAGAATGTAAAAACGGAACAAGATATGTGCCCATTGAAGCAATTGATGTTGCAGGTCTTGTTCCCGAGGCATTTAAAGGAAAAGGTCTGGGAAATAAATTTCTTGATGAGCTCAGACAAGCTCATGCGCTTATTCATATTATTGATTCATCCGGAAGTACTGATGCTGAGGGAACTCCTGTGAAAACAGGTAGTTATGACCCATTACAGGATGTTGATTTTTTAGAAAAAGAAATCACTTATTGGCTTAAAGGAATTATCAAAAAAAGCTGGGAAAATACGGCTCGAAAATGTCAAATGGAGGGAAAACAAATCGAACGATTGCTCGCCGAACAACTCACTGGCCTAGGGATTAAAGAAGAACACATCTTTCATTCTATTAAAAAATGCAATCTACAAACAGAAAAACCATCAGATTGGACTGATGATGATCTTCTTCAATTATCAAATGTCATTCGGGATTTAAGCAAGCCTATGATCATAGCGTATAACAAAATCGATAAAGCTCCTGAGGAATTCATCCAAAAAATGGATGACATCAAACAAAAAGGATACCGGGTAATTCCTACCAGTGCCGAATCAGAACTGGCATTAACTCATGCAGCAGAACATGAATTCATCTTTTATAAACCAGGTGATAAATCATACCAACTAAATCCCGACAAACCACTTACCGAACAACAAAAAAATGGATTGGAATACATCCAAACTCATGTGCTTGATAAATTTGGGTCCACGGGCATTCAACAATGCATTGAAGAAGCAGTTAAAATGCTGGATCTTATCGTTGTCTATCCAGTTGAGGATGAAAACCATCTCACCGATAAAGAAGGAAGAATCCTTCCGGATGCTTATTTTATGCCTAAAGGATCCACTGCCAAAGATTTGGCATATAAGGTTCATTCTGATATTGGAGATCATTTCATCCGTGCCATTGATGCCCGAACAAAACGAGTGATCGGAGCGGACCATCAGTTGCAAGACGGAGATGTTATCACCATAATTTCAAATGCATAATTAGAATATTATAACCACATATTTACCTGCATTACCGGATGCCGATGGGGTTTTTTATAACATTAGCATTATATCACTAAATGGGATTGCACAACAATTAACCATTACTTAGTTTGGAGGAGACCAATTGCCCGGAAAAGTCATCTATAAAAAACATTCATCGCTTGCCCGACTCAAGGACAAAAGAAAATCATTAGAAGAGATACCATTTAAAACCATGAAAGTAACTATCTATGCTCTACGGTGGATCTTTTTGTTAATATTCCTTTTTATTATCATTGGAATATTTGTGTTGTTTCTCACTGGTGGACAAAATTATTTACAAGTCATTTTAGGTTATAGTATTACTGGTTTTTTTACCTTTTTCATGGGATACTTTGGCTGGATTCTTGCACAGGGAATCATTGAAATGATAACGGGAAAGGAACCACGTGAAGAACGAACTTTTTCCTACTATTTTACAAAGAAAAACAAATTTAATTATCGATAATCATTTTTTCTTATTTCAACAAAAGAATCTGTTAAAAGGATAGCGTTAAATAAGAGAATATACTGATTTATCGATATCTTTATAACATAGTACACGGTAAATAATTATGACAACAAAATGAAAAAGGTTATCATTCATGGGGAAGAGAATAGTTTTAATCATAATTAGTTTGATGATAGTAACATCTGGATTCTTATCTGTCGCTGCTTCAAATGAGAAGAAACAGATAATAAGTCAAGGAAATGAGGACACACTTTCACAAATTCAACAAGCAATTAAAGAAAATCAAGCAAATTGGATTGCTGGATACAACTCGGTATTTACTCCTCAGCAAAATTATGTTGATGAGTTCGTAGGACTAATTCAAGAAACAGATGAAAAAGGAAAAGATGCAGCGCCATTAACCAATGTCGACCTTCCACCAGCATATGACTGGCGAGATGTAAACGGAAAAAACTATGTGACTGCAATCAGAAACCAAGGCGGCTGTGGAAGCTGTGTTGCCTTTGGAGCCCTTGGTGCACTTGAAGCAGTAGTACAAATCGAGACAGATACTATTTTTGATTGTGATTTATCAGAATCACAACTGTTCTTCTGTGGTGGAGGACGATGCGGCATCGGATGGTATAACCAACGAGCAGTATCCTTTATTGAATCAACAGGAGTTGTAGATGAACTTTGTTTTCCCTATACGGCATCTGATTCAGACTGTGATGAAAAACAAGCAAACTGGCAATCTCGACTCGTCCAAGTAGAAAACACCGGATCATATTCAAATAATCAACAAATAAAAGAAGCTCTCATCACATATGGGCCACTTCTTACCGGATTTACAGTATATCAAGATTTCAGCTCGTACATAGGCGGAATATATGAACATGTCTGGGGATCAACCGTTGGTGGTCATGCTGTTGCTATTGTAGGATATAATGATGATCCTGGTTATTGGATATGTAAAAACAGCTGGGGCTCATACTGGGGTGATGATGGATTTTTCAACATAAAATATGGTCAATGTGGCATTGACAACCAAGTATTCTATTTTGATGGCATCACTGGAAACATACAACCAACAAAACCAGAAATCATTCAACCGTATCAAGGAGATGAAGGAGTAGACACCACACTTACCTTGCAATGGGATCCTGCAACCGATGTAGATGGTGACACAGTAACCTATAGTATCTATTTAAAAGAAGGACGAACCATAGACCTCAATCAGGAACCATTGGTGACTGGATTAACAGGCAATACATATGAACTGGAAAATCTAAAGAAAAGCTCGATATACTCCTGGATTGTGGTTAGTGAAGACAACCATGGATCCCAGCACGCAAGTGATAAACAATTCTTTGTTACTCGAGCACCATTTCCACCTACTATCAAAGGTCCAACTGTTGCAAAAGCACAAAGACAACAAACCTATACTGCCTATTCACCAGAAACAAATGGTGATGAATATTATTGGTTTTTTTCATGGGGTGATGAAAAAACATCTGGATGGATAGGGCCTTATGATGCATCTGAACAAGTATCCATTGCACATACCTATAACAAAGAAGGTAGCTATGAAATAAAAGTAAGATACAAGGAAGACGATATAACAAGCGATTGGAGTAGTCTATCAGTAACCATGCCAAAAATAAATATTTATCATACTTCATTATTTCAACGATTATTTCAGCGATTTCCAATATTAGCAAATTTCTTTCAAGAGTCCTCATGGACTCTATCAAATCTTTATTCTTTTTAAACAAAGAGCAAAAAACAATGAAAAAAACAGAGTTCTTAATAACAATTTTTTTATTTGAGGTCCATATTACGAGGAGAGATATAAGATGAATAAGAAAATATTACTTACTATTGGTCTGTTAAGCCTTTGTGTCTTTGGCTTTACAGTATCAGCAACAACGGTAACTGATCCAACGTCAGATGTTGCACATTGGAGTTATACAGGCACTACGTGGAACTGGGCTGAAAACATTGGAACAAAACCAAATATTGACATCACTGAATTATCTCAAGAAAAGGATGGTGACACCATGGTGATATCAATCAAGGTAGAAGGAACCATTCAAGATTCTCAATACCATTTTTATTCTGCCTGGTTTAACACATCCGATGCCTACTATTGGTTCACCTGGACCAATGGACAAGGAAACGGTCTTGCTGCAGCTACCACCGGTGAATTTCAAATGTCAGCAGGTGATGTAACCGTTTCAGGAGATACTATAACCGCATCATTTGCCATAGTTGGTGAAGACACAAACGCAGAAGAGTTTTATGGGTACGCCTATGAATATACTAGTGTAACAGACTATACCTCTGCTGAATACTGGGGAGATTGGGTACCGAATTCTGATGCCCCATTCTATGGAGATGACAGCACCGATGATTCCTCAAACGATAACACAACCGATGATACCACCAATGACAACACGACTGATGATACAACAGATAATGGCAATGATAACACTACTGATGATAATACTGATAACTCCTCAAATGGTGATGGCACACAAGACCAAACCGATGACCAAAATAATCAAGATACAACTGGATCACCTGGTTTTGAACTTATCTTTTTACTCGCTGGAATAATGGTCTTAGTATTAATCCTTAAAAGAA
>CAZWQV010000090.1:0-5976 GCA_964636235.1 uncultured Thermoplasmatales archaeon | reverse complement strand
TTTCAGATTCGTTTCCATGGATAAATGTTCCATTAATAGACTTTTGTTTTAAGACTTATGGATACTATTAATCCATTTTTTTCTCTATCATAACATTCATGTAAGATTGATTGATATCAAAATCGAAAAATGATAAATTTGATGAACAATGCAATACTATTTTGAATTATCCAAAGAACATAAAAATCTACCAAGATATGAAATTCTTACCACATTAGATTCATACAATTACTCATATGAAATAATTTTACAAACAGCTGATATTTTAATAATCGATATTGATTTAGATGATACTCAGCTAAAAAAAATAACTGATAGAATAGCATTATCCCATTCAGTAGGACAATATATATTTTCATCCGTACCAAGAATTGATGAAATAAGAGATAAACTAAAAAAGCATCCAATAAAGATACAAGGATCACTTGCAGTTAGATATAAAAATCGGTCAAAAAACATCATATCAAAACCAATTATGAAAGCAATAGCTAGTTTTTATAGTAAAAATATAAAAGTTGATTTAGAAAGACCAGATAATGAAATTTTCACCCTAATAGGAGATAACTTTATCCATGTTGGATTAATTATCAAAAAAATAGATCGGAAGCAATATAATGATCGAAAAGCACAGCATAGGCCGTTTTTTTCCCCAATTTCACTTCATCCAAAAATTGCAAGAAGCCTTGTCAATCTATCAAAGATTAATGTAGATAAAATACTATTCGACCCTTTTTGTGGGACTGGAGGTTTCTTAATCGAGGCAGGTTTAATTGGATGCAAAGTGATTGGTAGTGATATCGAACAAAAAATGGTCCAAGGAACACTTGAAAATCTTGAATTCTACAATATACGAAAAAAAATTGTTTTCCAATCTGATATTGGCAATATTGAAAATAAACTAAACAGCTATGTTGATGCCATTGTTACTGATTTTCCATATGGCAAAGCAACAACAACTAATAAAGAATCTATCATATCATTATATCAACGAGCTTTAAAGAGTATACATTCAGTCTTAAAAAAAGATGGAAGAATTGTTATTGGCTTTCCAAAAATAAGTTATAATGAATTTATTAATGACTTTTTCAAAATCGATTATATTATTGAGATTCCAGTTCATAAAAGTCTAACTAGATATTTTTATATCGGGTCAAAAAATTAAGCAATAATTATTTTACCTAATTATTCTATCTGCTTTTCGTTATGACTCAATTACAATTAATTTTTCTTGGGACTGGGGGAAGTTGGCCTTCAATTAAAAGAAATGTTACATCTATTGCCATGAAACGTGGTGGGGAAATTATTTTATTCGATTGTGGGGAGGGAACACAACGTCAGTTTCAGAAATCTGAACTTAGTTATATGCAGATCAAAAAGATTTTTATCACTCATTTCCATGGTGATCATTTTTTAGGATTACCTGGTTTAATTCAAACAATGCAACTAAATGATAGAGAATTACCTCTTCACATCTATGGGCCGGAAGGAATTCATGAATTAGTTCATGATTTATTATCCCTGGGATATTTCAAAGCAAAATACGAAATTATTTCACATGAAGTTTCTGATAAAGATGTTATAGATTTTGATGAATATGCAATTCATGTAATGAAAGTGAGTCATGGAGTTCCATCTGTTGCATATTGCTTAGATGAGAAACAACGGCCTGGAAAGTTTGATAAACCAAAGGCACTTGCATTGAATATACCGGAAGGACCATTATTCAGTAAACTTCAAAAAGGACAAGATATAATTTTGGAAAATGGAAAAAAAATAACACCGGATATGGTATTAGGTCCAAAAAGACCTGGTCGTAAAATCGTATATTCGGGGGACACAAGGCCAATCGAGTCTATGATTTCATTTGCTGAAAATTCGGATGTTTTAATTCATGAAGGAACATTTGATGAAAACCTTGGAGATTTAGCATACCAATATGGTCATTCTACTGTTTCTGAGGCTGCAGAAATTGCTAAAAAATCCTGTGTAAAAAAACTTTTCATTACACATATTAGCCCCCGTTATATTGATGTAAAAGAACTTAATGAAATTGCTGAATCAATATTCGAAAATGTAATAATTCCAAATGATTTTGATTCATTTACTATTTCGCTACAAAAATGACGCATTATGAATTATTACAAAAAAATGTAACATTAATTAATGTTTAGACAATTGTATAATTGGGAGAATTCAATTTTATGAAAAGAAAAAGACCATCATATGATGAATATTTCATGAAAATGGCTTATCTTGCTGCAAGCAGGAGCACCTGTCTAAGAAGACATGTGGGTGCAGTTCTCGTAAAAGACAAACACGTATTAAGCACTGGATACAATGGTCCGCCCAAAGGATTAAAACACTGTGATGAAACTGGTTGTTTACGACAACGATTGAATGTTCCCAGTGGTGAACGTCATGAAATCTGTCGAGGACTACATGCAGAGCAAAATGCTATTATTCAAGCAGCGGTATTTGGTGTATCAATAAAAGATTCGTTTCTATATGTTACTAATACTCCCTGCGTTGTTTGTGCAAAAATGCTTATCAATGCCGGTGTGAAGGAAATTATTTACGATGGTGATTATCCCGACGACTTAGCAATGGAAATGTTATCGGATAGTAAAATTATTTTACATAAATTTAAAAAAGATGATTCTTTAATGGAAAAAAAGGAAATAAATCTATAAATCTTGAAAAAATAAGAAAAATATAAATACCGAAGAATGATTATTTTTGGTTGAGGAGAGAGGATTATGAAACGAAAAAGATCCTTGGTATTAGACGAAGATGATGAACGGGCTGTTGAATTATTTACCGATTTAGGCATGCCGCGTAATCTTGCTAAAACACTTATTTATATTTCTCAATGTGAAGAATGCCGTTCTGCAGATGTAGAACAAGGCGCTGATTTAAGACAACCAGAGGTTAGTGTTGCAATGCAAGAACTCAGAAAGCGTGGATGGGCAAAAAAACGCGATCTTAAGAAAAAAGGAAAAGGTCGTCCGGTACATGTTTATCAGTTAACTAAACCGTTGCATGAAATTCTTGAAAACTTTGAACACGATAAACTTCAAGAAGTTGAAAATATAAAAAGTAATTTAGATGATTTACAAAGTTTGATTAATGATTACAAGTCTTAAATCATCATTTTTTTTTTAAAAAAAATTTCACATAATAACAATTTACTAATAGATAGTAGGGATTACTAATTTTGATGGATTTAAAAAAAAGAATACAAAGGATTTATCATCATATTCCAAATGGTATTGATGCAATATTGATTAAAAATGGATCAGATGGATTCATTGATAAAAATTTTTTTTATGTTACTAATATTAATCAGGGTTTATTTGAAGGCTGTGCATTAATACTTTTTCCTGATGGTTCTGCTCATCTTTTGGTTACCAGTTTAGAACAGGAAATTGCTCACAAGACAACAGAGAACGTGCATATTTTTAAAGACCGAAAGGAATTATTAGAAAAAATCAGCGATATACTTGATTCATCAAAAAAAATTGGAATAAATTCCTCTTCACTTCTATATACTGATTATCTCTTTTTATCATCTCATATGGACTATAAATCGTTTATTGATGTATCAAAGGGATTCATTATTACTCGGATGGTAAAAGATGCCTCAGAAATTGCTACAATAAGAAAAGCATGTAAAATAGCTGATAAGGTAGCAGAAATAATTCCTCAATTTATTAAAAAAAATATGTATGAATTTGAATTAGCTGCTGAAATTGATTATCATCTTCAACGGTTTGGGGCAAAAAAACCATCGTTTGAAACAATTTCTAGTTTCGGATCAAACACCGCAATGCCGCATTATTCGCATGGAAATAAACGGTTAGAAAAAGGCGATTTCATACTCTGTGATTTTGGAGCAACAGTTGATAATTATCACTCTGATACTACGAGAACATTCATTTTTGGATCTGGATCACAGAGACAAAAAGAGATTTATGAAACAGTGAAAAACGCTCAACTTCTTGCATTTAAGATGATAAAACCTGGAATAATTGCTAACTCGGTGCACCAAAAAACATTTGAGTTTATCCAACAATCTCAATTTAAGGATCGCTTTATACATTCAACAGGTCATTCTTTAGGGTTGAACGTTCATGATCCTGGAGTTGGTTTTAATGTACTATGCCAGGAAACATTGAATGAGAATATGGTATTAACCGTTGAACCTGGGATTTATTTACCAGAATTTGGTGGAGTAAGAATAGAGGATGATATACTTGTTACAAAATCTGGTTGTGAATTACTAACTCAAAGCACAAGTGATTTTATTGAAATATAACTTATGCTTTATTGCCATTACCTTTTTATTCACTTAGTAAATATCGGCTAATGAGCTGACGATTATGAAATGGTTTAATGAAGTTATTTATATACAAGAGCAAGCAAAAAATAATAATAAATTTTATTCTGAATCTTTGCCAATGATTGCAAGTGAAAATGTGCTTTCACCTCTCTGCAGAGAAATGCTTATATCAGATTTACATGGTCGATATGCAGAGGGAACACCAGGTAATAGATATTATGAAGGATGTGAATTCTTTGATAATATAGAATTAAAAGGGATTGAACTTGCGAAAAAATTGTTTAAATGTCATTATGCTGATATTCGACCTACGGCAGGGACAACAGCAAATATGGCCATATTAAAAGCATTAATTCAACCGGGTCAAACTGCAACCGTTCTTGACCTGGCTAATGGGGCTCATATATCATTTGGTAAATGGGGTGCTGCAGCAATTCGGGGTATTAATTTAGTTTCATATCCTTTTAATGATGAAGAAATGAATATAGACGTGGATGGAGCTGTTAAATTAATTAAAAAAGTTAAGCCAACACTTGCATTAAATGGTAGAAGTGTTTTCTTATTTCCCAGTCCTATCAAAGAAATAGCAGAGGCGGCTCATGATGTTGGAGCAAACTTGGTATATGATGCTGCTCATGTTCTAGGTTTAGTAGCAGGAAATAAATTTCAAGATCCTCTTAGAGAGGGAGCTGATGTTATGTGCGGTAGTACTCATAAGACACTTCCAGGTCCTCAGGGAGGAATGATTGTATCTGATCATAAAGGCGAAACCAAAGAAGATAAATCATTCTTAAATAAACTAAACTTTGGAGTGTTTCCAGGCATTACCTCTTCATATCATTTACATCATGTTGCAGCCAAAGCAATTGCTTTCGCAGAACATCTTGAATTCGGTGAAGCATACGCAAAGCAAATTATCGAAAACGCACAGACACTTGCACAAGCATTGCATGAAAAAGGTTTTAAAGTATTTGGTGAAAAATTAGGATTTACAAGATCCCATCAGATTCTTGTTGAAATTGGACCTGGAAAAGGAAGAGAAGCAGCTAAAACACTTGAAAAAGCAGGTATTGTAACAAATATGAATACTGTTCCAGGTGATACCAATCCAATGGATCCTTCTGGACTTCGGTTAGGAACACCTGAATTAACTCGAATCGGGATGAAAAAACAAGAAATGAATGATGTTGCAGATTTTTATGAAAGAGTGTTATTAAAAAAGGAAAAACCCGAATCAGTTAGAAAAGATATCAAAGCGTTTAGAGATGATTTCCAGGAATTACATTATTGCTATAAAGAAGGGTTTAGAGGATATGATTTCACTCAGTTAGTATAATATGATCATTGCGTTAACAGGTACCCCAGGTACTGGAAAAACAAGTATTGCTTCAATAATTGCTAAACGATCAGGAATAGATACGGTTCATGTTCATACATATGCTAAGGAGCATAATTTAATCTGTGGGTTTGATAATGAACGTAAATCCGATATCATTGATATTGATCAAATGGATAGACTTTTAATGGAGAATATAAATCCATTAGAAACAATAATACTTGATGGGCATATTTCTCATTTGTTAGGTTGTGTATCAAAAATTATTGTGCTTAGATGTCATCCTGATATCTTAAAAAAG
>CAZWQV010000089.1:594-6086 GCA_964636235.1 uncultured Thermoplasmatales archaeon | reverse complement strand
GTTTTATTAACATTATTATTAGTTAAATCATATTCACTAGCGATTGAATGACTTTCAACTCCTACTTGATATGTTCCAATAGCAGGATCCCAATTAAAAGAAACCTGTTCTGATTGCATGCTGTCAAGTGTTGCAATAGTTGTAGTATCTAATACAGTATCATCTACCAAAAAATCAACCACTATACTTGTTTCAGTGTTTAATCCAACATTACGAACTGTTGCAGAAACGGTCTGGGTTTCACCATGCGGAACAACACTGGAAATATCAAGATTTGATACTTGGATATCATGATCTGGTACAAATGGTATCTTTATTTTTTGTGCGGGATCACCAAAAAGTAAACAGGATTGAATGTTATTTCTATAGGATCCATCATCTCCATCTGGATTCCAATCAATGGCAGGCCCCATTAGATCACGAGCCCATTCTTGTGCTTTACCAAGCTGCCAGTTATCTGGTGTTTGTGAATTATTGGTTAAATCAAACATGTAATCCCAGAAACTTTTCATTTGTACTGCACTACTACCATTGGTTCCATCATAGTTACCCCAGCCATATCCTGTATTGTATACACAGGCAAATGCAAGCTCGGTATCTGAATGAAATAACATAGAATGAAGCACGCCATCATCTGATGCATCCATATCACCACAATGACATCCTTGATCAGTTAAGAAAAAGGGTTTGGTGTTATGATAATTTGATTCCCATGATGAAGAATAGACATCCATAGACATACCTGAATTGGCATGAGCAACGGCAGAAATCAGGGTAACTTGATCATTATTAATTGCATTTTTTAATCCATCAATTGCTGAGGAAGTGCTTCCTCCTTGCCAACCTGGATTTGGTGGATCACCGGTCCATTTCACTGATAAATTATATTCCATTCCAGGATTATGTGAATTCCAGGTTTCAAAACCATATTGAAATCCAAGCAACCAATCAGGGTATGGTCCATCACCATCTGGATTTGGCCCCATCCATGAATCTGTCCCCATAATCGCACTATATTCAATAATGGTATCACCTTGCGCATCCCAGGTGGTATCTCCACCATAAAATGCCGCATTATCTAGATAATCCTTATCTGTTGCATCTGCATAATAAAAACTTTTTGTCAACCAATTAGATATATCAATAGGTTCATCACAGGGAATGCTTCCGCTAAACATTTCTGAGTAATAATCAAAGCCACTATCACCTTCTTCACCCCAGTCACTATCACCATCCGCGTTAAACGTGTTATCTAAATGCGTCCAATAAATATCAGTATCAACTGAGGATTCTGCCTGTGAATCCATTTCTCTTCGTTCTATTTCATTTGTTCCACTATCATCTGCGCCAATGAGAATATATTGTGTTTGCCAATCTTGATAGGCATCTTTGCAGAATTGTCTGATTAATGCTGCTGAATCATTGAACAAGGAATTGCTGGTATCCCAATAATCACTACAAGCATAAATATCTTCAACTCTTATTTTGGTGGCTTCAAGTCCATCTGCTTGTTTTTTATTGATTAAATCATCCCAATTATATGCTTCATCAAAATCATATAAAGCATCAGGGGTGATGATGACATAGTCATATCCTAATCCATTATTATCTGAGGGATTACATAAGCCACCAGTGTATAATTCACTAGCTCTTGGAACAGATTGATAGGTTGATGCTATTTCAGGATTCATCACAAGTGTTTGCACCCATTGTTTATCTTGATCTAGATTTCGATACATGGCATTTGAGGTTTCCATGTTTTGTAAATCAACTGTTACTTTCATATCCTCATAAAAAGAAAGCTGTCCATCCACAGGATTATACTCTGTTGGATATAATGATAATGATAAAATGGTATATCCTCTGCAATAACCAGTTTGGAGATAATCATATCGAACTGTTGGGACAATATCATAAGTGTTATAAACATCAGTATCAATGGAAAGAAATTCTGGTGGTGTTGATCCAATTGGTATTTGTTTTTGATATGGCATAATAGGATATGATTTAAGATCAATATCCTTGGATGTTGTATCTACAAGTTGTTTTTCTGAACATGTAATCGAGATATCACTTACAGTTGTTCCTTGAGGTAATAGAATTTTTATTGGTTTCATTGGAAGAGCAGGTTGACCTGTTTTTTGTCCGATTGTGACTGTTTCAGGAATGGAAACAGAAGTAAAACCTTGATTTAAAACAGTTATTTTTTTCAATATAGGTTCATTAAAGGAAAAAGAATACTGCAATTGTAATAGTTGAGTATCAGTTTCATCAGCGTGCGCAGTTATTACTGATACATTTACCAGTAGTAACAATCCTACAAAAATGCTTATGATCATTTGTTTACCATTAATATCAATTTTATTTTTATATTTTATATAACTCATTATTAGCCCCCAAATATTACTATTATATGTAATGAAAGGTAAAATGAATTATAAATAATTTTGTATCGTATATCCTTTAAACTGAAAAGAAATAAAAGAAAAAAAAATGGTTTAAGCAATATCAATATATGCAATTAATCCAGTTAAGGATACTCCAAATAACCAATCAAAAATATTAATTGGAAACCCATCATCAAATATTGCAATAGAAAGGCCAACAAGCACATCAATAACCGATAGTGAAATAAAAGGAGATTTCACAGTATGCTCACCAATAACCGCACCATACGCATTAATAAAAGTAATGGCAGTACAATAAAAAGCAGTTGCAGGTAATGCTCCTAAAAACCCAACCATTCTTGTACCATTAAACGTGTCAAAATGTAACTTAGTTGTATTATACCAAAACGGTGGCAGAATCTTGAATAATAATACATGAAGTGGAATTATCGGTCCACCTATGGTTAAAAATGAGGTAACCGCAGGACCACAAACAATAACATTCGGAACCAAGCCATCTGTCTGAGTTGGAATAGGTATTTGATTTATAAAGGCATCAATTCTTTTAATTTTTTCATCAATTGAAAAATCATGAGAAAGTAAACCCCATTCTTTTAAAATGTTAATTTGCATCAGTATTTTCTCTCTGCTCGAAGAACATGTATTTTCTACGTTTAATAATTGATCATGGAGCTGATATGCTTGCTCAACAGTTAAACTTCGTAACGGTTCCTGAGTAATCTCTCCAGTTTTTTTATCATATGTGTTCATATAAGCAATTGCCGTCCCTGCCTCAATAGATTTACTGCTAATATTATCCTGTATTTTTTCTTTTGTTTTTTTTATCTGAGCAGCAGGAATAATGCAAGCAGATAAAACAACAAAAAAAACAAAAACAATACTAGTTATTTTTATTATATTACGATTCATATACTCACCCATTAGATAATTTTTCCAATTTTTATATAAATAATATATTTTTAAAGTTTCCTAATAGTAATAAACATATCATAATATATTTTGTTAAAGTATACTTTTAAAGGATAATGATAGTATTTTCTATCCTTAATAAAAAATTAATTCATTATATACTTATTATTCTTATAAAGCTCCATAGGGTTGAAAAAAAGTTAAATCAAGATGTTCCCAGTCATTATAATCTCCAAGACCATGCGAACCATCAGAATAATCAAGAATACTATATGCATATTTGTAATTCATTACAGATTTATAATTATAAAATAATAAACGCTGTAAACTCCATGGAAATCTCATAAGTTGATTATCACAACCAAAAGGTTTTCCCATATAAATTCCACAAGTATGCCCAAGTTCATGTAGAATCATAAATGCACTTGCATTAATGATAGATCTATCCACCATCTCAAAAATTGATGTTGAAAGAACAAAAGAGTTTAAACCAGGTAAAAAATACAAAAGAATAGAATGTTCACCGGGAAATTCCATACCCCGTATTGGCAAGTGATTATAGACAAATAACCCATATCGAAATACTCCTCTTTTCCAACTATTACTATCATTATTTAAGAAATATTTAAAATAATACTCCCTTCCTTGCCCCATAAATAGAAATGGTTCAAATGGGAGAATCTCTCCACCCCCCATGTACCCATCATCTACATGAAACAAGATATTTCTCTTCGCAAAGGTTTCTGCCACCATAATACTAGATTGTGTTGGAATAAAAGATCCTTCACCATTAGGACCAATTTGCATTTGATCTAATTCTAAAAATAAATCATCTCGAAAAGGATCTGAATTCCAGGACGATACTAAAAATTCTTCAAAATTACAAAGACCATCCTCATCATCGTCTAATGTTTTGTGATCATCATATGAAAAAGGATCGTATCCCCATTTGTATTCCCAACTTAATGGTATTTCATCAAAATCATGATCATCTTCTGAATTATTAACCATAAAATCAGTACCGTAGACATGTTCTTCATACCATTGAGGAATAGAGTCGCCATCGAAATCAACCACCTTAATCGAAAAACACAATTCTACATCACGTTCGAAATCATTGAAACTACCATCATCACAACCATTCAATCGTCCATAACCACTAATATCACCAAGTTCGTCATCACCACTCCAATGTCCAGTAAATGAATCATATATTATAGATGCGGAATTGACCCCTTCCTTTTTTGAAAGATCACAACGATAAAGATTTTCATTATATATCTCATAAACGTCAAAAACAAAAGTTATATTTCTACAATTAATTTCATGATAAGAGATTGTACCAATATTAATCATATTTCTATTTTCTATCAAGAAACAATGGTAATTAGAATTTAAATCAGTTGAAACATTTAATATAAATTTATGAGAAGAATACTTCTGTATGTTTTCAAGAAAATTAAATGAATTCAATCTTAATACAAAAAATTCATCATATTTATCTTTTGAAACATTTGCACATATAGAAACACTTTGAAAGATAAAAATAAAAAATATAATTGTACAAAAATATTTTTTATAATTCATAATATAATAATCAAAAAACAATTAAAAAAACCTTTTATAATTTATTAGAATCATCAACGATTCAAAAAAATCCAATTAAAAAAGGGCCCGAGCCGGGATTTGTACAAGGAGAAAAAACAGGGAAAACATTTAAATCAAAGCACTTTGTGTGATACTCCCCCTCTTTCTTCTTTTTTTTATAAAAACAAAAAATTTGAAAAAAAAGCAGCCAACGTCAGAAATATTAATAAATGAAATGGTCAAAAGGCGAACCTACAGCTTCGTACTCTGCCATATAAACAAAGATTACTCTATTCTATTTTTCCTGCGACATGGAGAGAAGCACATTTTATTATTTTATTTTTTGATATCTCTTTAATAAAATTAATCTCTTCTCCTTTTGGCACTTTGATCGTGAGAGATAAATATTCTTCATATTCAAACGATTTAATTATTTCCCCATTATTTTCAATAATTAAATTTTCAATATTTGGTGGCGATATTAAGGATCCATTTATTTCAATTTTATTTACTGTTACCCTAACTTCACCTTGAGCATATTTTGTTTCTTTCCCTTCAATTAAAGGAATAATTGTCTGAGTACCATCA
>CAZWQV010000089.1:0-584 GCA_964636235.1 uncultured Thermoplasmatales archaeon | reverse complement strand
TTATTTTCAATACCATAAAATAATTCATCACAATTACCTGATTTTATATTAATCGTATAAATAAATGTTGTTAATATCAGTAAAAAAATTATAAAACTAGAAATTTTAACTTTATTTAAATTAGATGCTTCGAAAATCGAAAAAATAAATTTTATTTTTTAATTTATTTTTTTCATATTTACTTCACAATTCAATCAATATTATCAAATATATTATATTTCGCTTATTAAATATAAATATATTGGAACTTTTCACATTTTATTGTATATGAATTTAATTTTTGTAACCAATATATCATAAAACTAAATCTATATATGAATATTAAATTCATTTTATTATACTATAAAAAATTAACGATTTATTATTTTCTTTTTTTAAAAAAAAATACGGATTTTAATAAAGGCCCTATATCTTATAATGAAAAAAATGTTACTTAAAGAATAGAGGCCCGAGCCGGGATTTGATTGGCTTATTTACCGGTAAACTATTTTCTGTTTCTTCTGTTGAATAAAATAAAGAAGAATGGATATTATTTTATGAATACCCATAGGTTTTAAACACAAACTCATACGTCGAGGGAAGAT
>CAZWQV010000088.1:0-6146 GCA_964636235.1 uncultured Thermoplasmatales archaeon | reverse complement strand
TGCTACCATGGTATAAACATCCTTTGATATGAAGACTTTACCCCAACCAACTGCAGGGCCATTTGGACCCAAGACTATTGATCCATTGGATGTATAATACCATATCTCTGTTCCATTTTGGATATGAAGGGCAACACAATCCCCCTTACCATCTTGAAAGTAAACGACTTCATTGAGGATAAGAGGATTACTTATTGCCGCTCCAAATGGTCCTGCTCCTGTAATTGTGTAGTTCCATATTGGATGTAAAGAAGATATCGTGGTTGAGTTAATAGATGAATATTTTGTTGCACGAGTGTTTGCATAATCAAAATTGGGAAGTGGCCATTCATCAAAATTTTGAATGATCTCTGGCGGAGCACCAGAAGAAGATTCCCCAATTTGTTGAATACAACCAGTAAACCCTGATGAAACAGATAGAAGTACGATAAATAAAAAAAGTATCTTGTGTATTTTCATGAACTTACATTCAACAACTTGTTTTTAACTATAACTATAATATTTATTAATAATAAGTTAAAATTTGGGGTGAACCTCTAATAGTCCACAACAAGTTAAGTTAACAAGAAAATCTATTGGGGTAGTAAGATGGTCAAGAAAAGAAGAAGATTTTTACGAGAGTTTAGAATCGGGGTCATTTGAGAAATCGAACAGGGAGCCAAACAAGCTAAACTGTGTCGGAAACATAATCTTCACCAAGGTGGTTCGTGGGTTGCGGTATGTTAGGAAAGTATTTTTTTAAGAAATAAAAAAGAACGGTGCAATCACATTGAAAAATCTATGACGTTATTTATTAGGAATTAAAGATACCTTGATTTGGAATCTTTAATTCCTAATAACACATAAAATCTGAAAATGGGAAAGATTAAATAAAGTTAGAGGGATACAAAATATACTTTATTAGTGAGGAGAGAGAATATGAACCATGAATTAAAAAAATATGCATTTCTTGGTGCAACAATCATCATACTGGCTTCTTTAACAGGGTGTATCAGTCAAAATCAAACGGCAAATGCAGAAAATGGAATATATAATGGATGGGAAGGTGTCCCACCAGAAGTGAAACAATATTGGATGGATTGGCCGTTACCGAATCATGATTATAATAATAGCAGAGCTACTTTTACTTCAACAATCAATTCAAAAAATGTAGATCAATTAGGATTAGAGTGGATCTCATCAAAATCTCTGGGTGGTGGAGCTTTTGGTGGACTACCAACAATTCCAATTATTATGGGTGGTACTGCTTATTACACCGATACTGCATACAATGTGTACTCAATAAAGATGTCTGATGGATCGAGTAATTGGGTCCATAAAGTTAATATATCTTGGATTGGTCCTCTTGGAGTTTCAGTGGGATGGGGAAAGGTTTTTGCATCCCTAGGACCATATAACATGAGTGCATTAGATATAAAGACGGGTAAAACTATTTGGAGTATTCCGTTATCGTCTGTCAATGCAGCGAAATATTTGTATATCCAAATCGAACCCATTCCTTATGATGGTATGGTATATGCTGGTAACGCACCGCATGTAGGATTTAATCAATCAAATGGGGTCCCTGGATATATTTATGCGTTCAATGAAAGTAATGGTGTTGTACAGTGGGCTTTTAATACGATCGCTGACCCTAATTGGTGGGGCCATCCAGAGCTCAATGGAGGAGGGGGAGTATGGCATTGCTGTGCTGTTGATTTGAAAACAGGTTTGACATTTTGGGGTACCGCAAATCCTGGAAATAACCTTGGGCCAAATGGTGCTTACGCAGGGGCGACCGAATCAAATGTAATTTTTAAGAACGGGGAGAGTCGGCCAGGACCAAATTTGTATACAAATTCTATGCTTGCTATAGAACATTCTGGAGGTTCTCTTAAATGGTACAATCAGGCATTCCCTCATGATGTTATGGATCATGATTTCCAGAATCCACCTATTTTAGCTACTGCCACTATTAAGGGTACTATGCATGATATTGTACTTGGGTCTGGTAAAGCAGGCGTGGTTTTTGCATTTGATAAGATATCAGGAGGAACCTTGTGGCAAACACCTGTTGGACAACATAACAACTATACCTATGCGCAATCTCTGCCTGACAACGCAACGGAGGTTTCACCTGGTCAGCTAGGTGGGGTAGAAACACCGATGGCCTATGCAAATGGCTTGGTATATGCAGCTTACGATGATCTGCCTTGGTATTATTCATCTACTGGATCGATTGGTCCTGTAAAACCACTTTCACAAGGAACTGGGGGCATAGCGGCGATTGATGTCGACACTGGAAATATAGTTTGGGATAAGAAATTGCCTTCATTTGCGGTTGGTGGAGCCACAGTGGTAAATGATTTAGTGTTTACAGGAACATACGCAGGAATGATTTATGCATTCAATGCAACAACAGGTCAACAGTTATGGTCTTTGCAGGTTCCCAATAGTGGACTTAATGGTCAGCCAGCAGTAAAAGGTGATACAATACTATGGCCGATAGGAATAGGTCTTAATTCAGTCATTGCACTTAAAATTGGATCTACGGGTACCTTCCCATAGGCAAAAAATGTGATAATCAATAAAACAAGACAGACTAATTAAAAGTAGAACACATAATATATAGATAAAGGAAATGAGATGGTTTATATCATAATCAATTTTTTTTATCTTTATTTTTCTTTTTATTTCTCTTTTACATATAAAAAATAAATAATAAACAAGGGAAATTATTGAATTTATTCGAGTTTTTTTTAATGTTATTCTCTGATCATAAGAAGTAACTAAGATAACTATAAGTAAAAAGAGCATTTAATATAAAAAACATAAAAAATGAAAGGACATCATTTTAAAATAAATACAAATCCATTAAATGCCCTACCTTATTTCTTTGGAAATAACATAGGTTACCTATTGTATTTTTTGGTAATTATTTTTTTATCTTTTTTCTGTTTTCTTAGGGGCAGAAATTTATATATTCACTTCCTCTAATTTAGACACTTTGTCGAACTGTAAATCACAATCAATAGGTGATTAAAGATTTCCCAATTTGAAATCTTTATTCCCTAAAAGTAACATATTTAGTAAAGTATAAATAAGGTACGGATCATATGAATTTTTCTGAATTAATGAGGAGAGAGAATTATGAACCATTTAAAGATATATATTTTAATTATAGGTGCAATCATTATATCAGCTTCGCTAACTGGCTGTGTAAATCAATCAAATACTAATCCACCAACTACTAATACACCAACTCTTACTATAACACAACCTCACGATGGGGCAAGTTTATCTGAGGGCAATATAACGGTTAAGGTTCAGGTTTCAAACTTTAATTTAGTGGATAAACTAGGTCAATCAAATGTTGCAGGTGAAGGACACCTCCATTATTTCCTTGACTATTCTGCACCCACAACGCCAAATCAACCCGCAGTACCACCTTCAGGGTCAAACGTCAAATGGGCTGCAACAGCGAATACCACATACACATTTCACAATGTCAGCGCTGGCTCCCATACAATAAATGTAGAACTCGTTAATAACAACCATACGCCGCTGGAACCACCAGTTACTTCTAGCGTATCATTCACATTAACAAGTTCAGTTGCTAGTGGAAATTCTACAATAATTTATCTTAAAGCGAAAGATATTGCTTTTAACAGAAGTACTATCACAGTACCTGCCGGGGCAGAGGTTACCGTCTTTTTCCATAATGAGGATTCAGGTATTCCACATAATTTTGCTGTTTATGATACACCCTCAGCAACAAAAACTATCTTCCAAGGGAAAATAATTACTGGTGTTTCTTCAATAACTTATACCTTTACTGCTCCAAGTACTCCAGGAACATATTATTTCCGTTGTGATGTTCATCCTACTATTATGAACGGTAAGTTCATAGTTGATTAAATTATAAGAGGAAAAACTAATTAATGATAAAGGAAATCGCGATAATGAGGAAAAATAGATGAAGGTTGAAAGATTTAATTTTTATACAATAATCAGTTTAGCTTTGATCTTTATGGGCATCATATCTATAATCTATGGATATATTATCCCAACTGGATTTGTACCGATAAATAAAGTTGTTAGTTTTGGTTTTGAAATAACTGGAGTTTTATTTATTATTGCAAGTATTGTACTATTCATCCTTCTTAAAAAAAATATTATAAAACCTTCTTAACATTATCAGGAAAATGGAGGTAGGGTTAGATGAATGATGAAAAACTGATTGAATCGAAAAATTTGATAAAAAAACCTAATCAATCGTCACAAAAAATAATTGGCGGTATGAAATTATTTTGGATTCTAGTTGCGGTTATTATTATTTTTTTTGGATTTATTACGTTTGTTGTATATCCTGGACAAGAAGGATCAATTTCTTCAACAGAATTGTCATCAGGACAACTTAATCAGGTTAATTCGAAATATAATGAGACTCTTCCCATTCAAACCGTCGATATCAATAATCAAGGAAGATCGATGTTTATAGCATTTGTAATGTTAACACATGTGTTATTTGCTAATTTACATCTTGGTGGGAGTTGGGTTGCTGTAGGTTCAGAAAGTATTTTTTTAAGAAATAAAAAAGAACGGTACAATCGCATTGCAAAATCTATGACTTTGTTTAATGTGATTTTATTTAGCTTTGGAGCTACATTTGCAGTTGCGGGTATGCTTTTTTTTATTTCATTATTTCCAACGTTTGCATCAAATGTTTTTCATGTTTATTGGTGGCCTTTATTAATTGAAGCAATTCTTTTTGCAATTGAAATCGTGTTCTTATATTCATATTGGTTTTCTTGGGAAAAATTATCAAAGAGAAAACATCAGGTATTAGGGTATAGTTATGCAATTTCTGTTTTTTTCCAAACACTTATGATAAATATGGTGGCGGGAGGAATGTTAACACCTGGCATCATGGATCTTCAATATGCAACTAGTGGAATAATGACAATACCACTGAGTGAAGCATTAGCAACATGGTTTCATCCTACACTTTGGCAATTACAATTTCATAGGCTTTTTGCATCGATTTCCTATATTGGCTTCATTCTTGCCATGCTAGGTGCGTTTCATTTTCTTGATAGAAAAGGAGAAAAAGATCGAAAATACTGGGATTGGGTCGCAAGTTATGGATTGCTTTGGGGACTACTGGGTCTTATCGTTCAACCGATTCTGGGATTACTTTATATGGTGGCAATACAAAATGCAAGTAATGGTGCCTTTCAATTTATTATGCATGGACCACGTGCCTGGGAAATGGTTCTAATGGTTGGAGCTTTATGTTTTCTTTTTCTTACGGTTATCTTCTATTTTATTGAGCGAAGAGAAAGGGTATTCTCAGAAAGTGAAACAAAACATTTACATAAACTGTATTTAATATTTTTAATCGTAGCAGCTATTTCCACTTTTATATTAATACAACCTGCATGGTTAAATGCCCCATATTTTTTCAGTAGTAATGCTTGGCAAAATCCGATAGGAAATATGGCTTTGAAGTATGTTAGCATTGGTATCCTTATTTTCATTGGAGTTACTATGCTTACCATAGATGTTTTAATGCTCAGCAAATATAAGGAGAATCATTGGGGAGATTTATCAAAAGCAGCTCGAAGTAGTTTGATTTTATCGGGTCTACTCGGAATTTTGGTCATTTTAGTGATGGGTTTTGTCCGAGAGTCAGCCAGATCTCCCTGGACATTTTATCAGATAATACCGGTTCCAGGTGGTCAGGCATTTCCAACACCTTTGCGCCTTGAAAATATTTACTCTGTTTGGATATTGATCTCAATAATTGTTGTTGTTACATTTTGGCTTGTATCGAAAGCAACTGCACATCACCCGGAAAAACAGGAGCAAATTTAATCTAAAAGGAGTTGAAGAAGGGGTTGAAAAAATTCCTGATGTTATAAAAAATGTAAAGGATTCAATAAAAAAGAAAGTAATGTTAATGGTGGGTACATTTTTTTTAATCGTTGGTTTAATAGGAATCGTCATTCCAATATTACCAACAACACCTTTTCTTTTGTTAACTGCTTATTGTTACACTAAAGGATCGGACCGGATGTATGCTTGGCTTATTTCAAATAGGCTTTTTGGTTCCTATTTACAAGATTATTATGAAGGCCGTGGTCTTTCGATAAAGTCAAAATTCT
>CAZWQV010000087.1:0-6170 GCA_964636235.1 uncultured Thermoplasmatales archaeon | reverse complement strand
TAAGCGAATGCCAAAAGGAACATGTCTATGACCCATGAGCACTAAAGGAATTTTATTACGAATAAGGATGTCTATTGTTTCGCCTGCATCTTCAATAATATTTGTTTCTCTTCCTGAGTTAGGAACAGGTATTAAATGGTGATGAAAACCAACGATGGTAAAACATGAATTTTTTTCAAATGATTTTTTAATTATCTCATGTCTAGCTCGTCCTAAATGTCCCTCGTCCTTATCTGGTTCACTTGATGCCAGACCAATAAAACATATATCCTCAATAGTATGAGTGAAACTTGGATCTCCAAAAAACTCAGGAAATAATTTATACCCAAGATTTCTCTCATCATGATTGCCTGGTACAATAATACATCGATGATCTATTAGCTCAACCCGTTGTTTGGCCATTTCATATTCTTGCAACAGCCCATTTGTAGTTAAATCTCCACTGATAAAAACAAAATCAACATTTTTTTCGCTGTTGATAAGCTGTAATCCTTTATCAAATCGTTCAGGATCAAAATCAGATCCAATATTGCAATGGATATCGGATATATGTAATATTTTCATATGATAAACATCATCAACAACTATTTTATTATATTTTTTCAAGCAGTTTCTTATAATATTTTTTTAACTGTGGAAATTAATATTTCGAAAGGAAAAACAAATAATAAATAAGTTGCTAATAGTATCCCATAATTGAAAAAATAATTGAAATAGAGTGAAATATTTAACAATATTTATAAAGAATTAATGAATACAATGTCTCGAGTGGGGAGGCTATACGATGGATTTGTAATCGTTGTATGCCATAAAACGCTCTTTGAAAAAGATGGAAATCATAATTGAAAAGAACCAATTATTTAAATGGCTGCTTGCAAACCCATGTTCCTTGGTTCTTTATTCCTCAATATAATATAAGGAAAAAATTGATTATTTCACCTAAATATATCAATTATTCCTCCTGATCTGAAATTATTAAGGAATATGCATTCCAATGGTTCCATCTAGTGTTAATGGCATCAATTGATTCGTTCACTTCTAATTCCCCACTCTTTAACATGAAAAACAAATGTATTTCGTTCATTAATTCATTAAATATTAAATACGGTAAATGACTTTTCATTATTGTGTCTATACCAAAAGAAATTATCTTATTGCTGCTTGCTTCTTTTTTACCTCCAATTGCTTATGCAATATGGATTCGCAACACAGAACGATATCATCGCGAACGATGGATCGCTATAGCAGTCTGTTTTCTTTGGGGTGCCTCTATTTCTGTTATTGCCGCAATAGTTTTAGAGATGATTCTACAGGTATCAATTACTGTTACCATTAAGGATAATCTATTTAGTTATGAAATCTTAACTGCGGTCATCATTGCACCGTTTGTTGAGGAACTGGTTAAACCTCTGGCATTAAGAACAAAAACAGTTTACCGGGAATTAGATGAATTTAAAGATGGATTGATTTTTGGAGCAGTAGCAGGACTTGGTTTTTCCGCAACAGAAAACATGTTATATGGACTTGATTTTCTAAAAGAAGGATTGGTATATTTCTTGATTTTTATGTCCATTAGAAGCATTGGTGGTTGTTTACTTCATGCATCCGCAACTGCACTTACTGGATATGGTTACGGTAAATCACTACTAATGAAAACATCTGTTCTCCGTGTTTTTCCTTATTTTTTGGTAGCAACATTGATGCATGCTTCATATAATTTCTTAGTTTCATGGCCCACAATTGGTCCTTTAACCGGGTTGATTCTTGCATTAATCCTGGTATATGTATCGATATCATTTGTAAGAAATAAAATAAAATCACTAGATTATGCTTAATAATTGGAGGAAGTATGGGGGAAAGGAAATGTTATGGCAGAAGAATCCTTTCATAATTTATTTTTTTATAAAATCCCCCAAATCTACTTATAGAAACAGGAGCTAGTACAAATATATGTCGACTATATTAACGACAATTTTCGATTTTATTCTTTTTTTTTATGGTAATCCTTGACCATGGATAGTAATTGAATATCCTTGAGAATATTTATCAATATTAAAAAGAGAGGTATGAGGAATAAATTGTTCTAAAAGCCACATATGAGTTTTAGCATGATTGCTAAGTTTTTCTACTCTAAGTGTGGAATCATTCTTTCCAAGAGCTAAAAATGGAAGAATCTGATCAAATAAAAACGGATCGACTGTGCTTTCAGATTGCATATAGGAAATGAATTTTTCAGTTGTTTGTTTGGCAATCAATTCAGCAGGAACGCCTCTTTGCCCCAAGCCAACAGACCCAATGCAACCAGATTGAGTTCTTGTAAAAAGAGTAATCCCTGTTCCAGGTGAAGAACTGCTTTTTTGCTCAATAGTAAGATGGCCCTTTAGATCATGAGGTATTAATAGTTGTATGCAAGCATTTTTCATACGCTTTCCTATATGATCCGGAAGGTTTCCACTATGAATGATGCCATATACATCTGTTGTTTCTAATGGGTTATCCCATTTCAGAGCTGAGATAGATTTCACAGGTTGAATCATAATAGTTGCAAGACCTCCACCTTTGGGATAATATCCCCGCCTATGCAGTTCATATGATATAGTTATGCCCATCGCTTGTAATGCTTGTAAAAAAACATTGGTAAAATAATCCCAGGATGGGGCCCATTTAACATCTGTGCCTCCTTTTACCTGTAAGGTTATGGGTTGATTATTTTTTAGACAACTCAGAATAGCAGCTTGAAATAGTAAAACGATACTGCCCGCAGTTCCAACATCAAATTGATAATTTCCTTCTTTCACCATACCTGGATTAAAGGTAATTTCGGTTGCTCTTAATCTTAATCCATTAACATCTGCATTCGCAATCGTCTTTAATAATGAAATAAATGAATAATGTTGAGGTTTTAGACCTGGACTCGGCCTTCCAGCACGAATATTGCTGATATGAACAGATTTACCTGTGATAATTGATAATGCAAGTGAGGTTCGTAATAATTGCCCGCCTCCTTCTCCATGTGATCCATCAATTTCTATCATAAAAACCTCAATAATTCAATTGGTGAGATATTTTTTCAGAAGTAATAATATCTCTAAAACAGTACTATATTTATTTTCTATACGGTTACCTTCGAAATTGCATTTTTTAACAATGGTCTCATCAGTTCCTGCAAGACCAATATATACCAGGCCAACTGGTTTTTCTTTTGTTCCACCTGTTGGTCCAGCAATACCTGTTGTAGATAGACCAATTGAAACTTGTGCTTTCTTTTTGATTCCTTCAGCCATTGCTTTTGCCACTTGCTTACTGACCGCACCAAATATTTTCAGATCCTCAGATGAAACATCCAGCAATTCCATTTTGGCCTGATTAGAATAAGAAATGATACCTCGTTCAAAAAAAGTAGAGCTTCCTGAAATATTGGTAAATGTATGACCAAGTAATCCCCCCGTACATGATTCTGCAGTTCCAATAGTAATATTATTATCAATTAAAAGAGGAACAATTTCATTTAATATTTGGTGTATCTGTTGATTAATATCTTTCATATATTCTTATATCCAATGTCAATTCTTAATAATTCTGATACAGAAATATTAAAACAATCTAGGTGTTTTTTTAAATTGATTAATCAGAGCTATATCTTTTCCCAGTATTTTTTCTACTTGCTTATTAAAGGTCTCCGGTAATATTTTATTCAAAATCGTCAATGCAAAAAAACCTCGTTTATATTTTGGATAAAAGGAATCTGTAAATAAGGATTTATCTCTCTTATTATAGACTTTCTGCAATCGATTAATCTTTGGTTGTAATAATTCCTGGTATTTTTCCAAAGAAGTATTATTATTTAGATGATCCGCTGCAATACAACCAGCTAAACTACCGGATATAATTGCGTTGGTAATGCCGCTTCCTAAAAATGCATTTGCCAGACGAGCGGCATCACCTGTTAGAAGTATATTATTCTTAACAACTCGATTGACTGGTGCTGCAGAGGGAACGCATGCTCGAAATGTATCAATTATTTGATATTCCTGCCCATATTCTTCTGTAATATATGAATTTAATAAATCAGATAAATCAACATGTTGACCGCCGGGAATACCAATTCCAATATTAGCATAATTTGTATCAATAGGAAACACCCAACCGTATCCAAAAGGTGCATACGGTTTATGAAACCAGGTTTTCATGGTTTTCGCATCAATATCTGATTTTATTCGACTTTGAATGCACACACCAACATCCTGTGGACGTATTTTTGGTTTCATCCCACTTTTTCTTCCCACCACACAATCAATTCCACTTGCATCAATAATTATTTTTCCATTGATTTGCTTGTTTGAATTAGTTAAAATTAAATTTGGTGACTGAAAATCAATCATTTTATGACCCAAGAATAGATCCACACCGTCGCTTTCACATTTCTCTAATAATTTTTTTTCTAGAAAGTTTCTGTCAAATACTTCCAAACCTTTTTCTTTGAAATGGATCATATATTTTTTTTGATGGGTTAGTTTAATCTCCATATGTTCTATATGATTTGTGTAACAACCAATTTTTTTTAGATCAATAAATGCTGCTGTTAATGAATCTATTCCCTCGCCACAATGAGCTGGGTATAATGGTTCTTTATTTTTTTCTATTAATGCGACCGATACACCTTTTTCACATGCATTTATTGCTGCGGTTGTCCCTGCGAGATTGCCGCCAACCACGACAACATCATACATGGGGGATAAATATATCTTAGTGTTTATAAATATTTTTAATTATTCTTCGTTAAATTTAGAATAATTTAGTCAAATATTTTAAAAGATGCCATTTTTCAATAATGTCATATGTTAAATTTAGTTTTAGAAAAGATTATGAAATAATATAAGTTAATAGGGTGGTTTTCCATGAATTCTACTGCATATCATATGTTTACTCCTGAATCAATGGTTTTTCAAGATGATGCTCGACATAGGGCTGGATTTTTTAGTAATGTGGAAACCTGGTATTATGATGCTGTTTTCGAAAATGGTTATAGCATCGTATCTCTTTTAAATGTAATTCATATCGGACGAATTGGAACAGTTTTATCAGGAATATTTATCTTCCGTGATGGAGAGCTAATAGAAAGTATACGAAAACGATATCCGCTTCGTAAATTCTATGGATCTGAAAAAACTCCTTTTTTAAAAATTAATAATCAAGAGGTTCTAAATGGAAGAATTGAAAATGAAAAGCAATGGAAATATCGAATTTATAGGGGAGATACAAAAGTAGGATTTGATTTAGAATTTATTAAAACGATGGCATCATTTAAAGGCAGAACCTATCTAGGAAATTGGATGGTAATACCTGGTTTTTCTGTTACAGGAACCTTATTTCTTCATGGTAGAAAGATCCCTGTTAAAGGAGAAGGATATCATGATCATAATTTTTATCCGATTAAAACTCCATTTGTCACCAAGGGTTATTTTTTTGGAAAAATACATCTTCCACAAGCATCAGTAATCTGGGCACGCGTGATTAAGAATAAAAAAAATATTGAAACACTAGTGATGCTTGCTCAAAAAGATGGGTATCGATCCATTCATCCAAAATATATGCATTTTTTAATAAATGAAGAGCAAAAAGATCATTGGAAAAAAATGCCTTATTCATGTCAGATAGTTATTGATGATCCACAATTTCAAATGGATGTATCTTTTCAACCGAAAACTTATCATTACATTGGAATATTGGCTGCTCATTATTGGAGATATCATGAGCATTATACAGGATCATATATTCTAAATAATATGAAAGAAAAAATTGATATAATAGATGTAGCTGAATATTTAAAATTCTTCTAAAGTGTTTTAGGTTTTGATGAAGACCCATATAATATTCTATTAAATATTCCAAACCAAAGAAAGGGAAAGAAAATCAAAAAAATACCAATAGGATAGCCAGTGACGGTAAAAAGCATAACGGGAACAATAGAATATCGAAGAAATGCCTGAATACTAATTAATTTTCGTAAATCATTTCGGATAAATTGTTTTAATGAAATCATTTTGATCGTTGCTATATACACTCCAATAAACATAAAGCCCATAATGATTGGTTGCCAGATTTGATATTGATAACCTTCTTTAATAAAAAAGATGGGAATATACATGACAATAAGCGATCCTGTTCGT
>CAZWQV010000086.1:3101-6225 GCA_964636235.1 uncultured Thermoplasmatales archaeon | reverse complement strand
GGATTTTTTTCTAATGATTTCAGTTTTCATATTGGTATTCGAACTTTTACTAGAAAACAGAAGGGAAGAGCAATCCTTTTTTTTGAATTGTATAAAGCAAATGACATTCTCTTTGAAAAAAAGAAAAAAATTCCATTTAAAAATATTCAGGTTAATAACGATTATCCAGGTATTCAGATTCATGATGATACTATCCTTGATTTTAATATCAAAAGCTATCAGGAAAAGGGAGAATGGGTCTATCATGTTATGATGACTATTGATGATTGTACAGCAGATTTATTTTTTAAGGGCATTACAAAAGGATTCAAGATTGAACCAAAGGAAAAGGAAAGTTGGACTGTTGCAATTCCAAAAGGAAAGGTTACTGGCACTATCACTTATGGGAAAAAGAGTTTGGCTGTCGATGGTATTGGATATCATGATCATAATTGGAATTATACCCTTATGTCGGCATTTACCTATGGTAAAGGATGGTATTGGGGAAAAATAAATAGTGATACCTTTACTATTGTTTTAGCCAATGTATTAAAAAGATCTGGTTATGAAGATATTGTTGCTGTTGTTTGTCCGGATCATAAAGGATTTTACAATATTAACCCGGATCATTTAGAATTCAAGGTGAAGGATTTTTCCACTTATCATCGTCGGAAAATTCCATCCACTATCTCTGTTATTGCCAATGAGATCATTGATTCTGTTCCCATTTTTGTTGATATTACCATGGATGTAAAACATGTTCATTTCAGTAAGGTTTTATTTGCTTCATATTGGAGATATCATGTAAAAATCAAAGGATCGATATCAGTTGATCAGCATATTGAATATATTGATAATATGCAAATTATGGAATATCTGAGTATGATATAACTGATGAACCATGTTTAAAATGTCTTGGGATTTCTCCAGCTATCCTTATAGAGGATGAAGTTGAAAAACATGAACCATACCAGTGGTAATGATATGAGAAATATGAACCATATTATGCCGGTTGAGTTTATGAGAATCATTGGTACCAGCATATATCCAAAAAGTTCATGATTTCGATTGATGTATTTGATTTTTTTCCGGTCGAACTCTTTCATGAAAAGCATTTTAAAATTGGTTACTACCGCGCCTATCAGAAGCAGGATTACTAAAAGTAATTGTATGATGTTAAATTGCTGGCCGATCCATATGTAGAGTACTGCCACAAGAAAAACAGATGCAAACTCAAAGAGAAGCATGATAAGTTTGAAACTGGTTGGAATGAATAAGGTTTTATTTGCTTTTACCCCTAGTGTTACTGCGATGGTTTTTGCTCCTGATTTCCGATCATTTTCAGCATCCTTTAATCCTCCTCCAAGAGCATCCATGAGAAATACATGGATGAACGCTAATGCTGCAAGGATCCATGTTGTACTACTGATATCTTGAAATCCAGTGAAATTATCGGTGGCAACGATTGCGCCAAAAAGGAAAAATAAGGAAAATGAGGCAGATAAGAATAGATCTGCACCTGGTAATCGTTTACTATACAGGTTGTATAATGTTCCAAATAGAAAACCGATCAGTATTGTTGTGATGGCATAAAATGATGGATAAAAATAGAAAAGTAGGATAAGAACCAATACTAGATTTATTAAAATAAATATTTTCGCTTGTTTCAATGAAAAGGTTCCTTTTACCAGAGGACGTCTTTGCAGTTCTTTTGAGCTTTTATCGATCTTATAGTCACAGAGATCATTATGTATCTGTCCTCCGATATTGATGATCATGGTTATTAAAAATAAAAGAAACGCAGTGGTAATATCAAGTGAAGAACCTTTGACACTTAAGGCACCGATAATAGGTGTGACAGAGGTTCCCAGTTGTTGTATTCTGATAAATACAGCAAACTCTTTTACCGTTTCTTTAAAACTCATAACAAGTGATTATTTCTCATGATTATAAAAATATTCGTATCTTTTATGATAAACGACCTATGTATAATATCTTTTTAAGACCTGAAGGGCCTTTAGGGTAATCCACTTACTTGGCTTTCCTTTTGCTTCAATATTTATTAAGATTTTTCCATTTAATGTGTTTTCAAGTATCCATCGTCCATGATTGTCTTGTTTGGAGATCATTATGTTTAATGCGTCCTGCATTCGTTCATCTTTTATATCTAGTCTGGTAAGTAAGGTAAGGATTTCAAGAATATCTGTCTGATACATCAGGGGAAAACTAAGTCGAAGCCATCCCGGTTTTGCTGTTTTTGTTAGATCATGACTTCTCTTGTAAATATGATGGATCAACAGATATTCAACAGCGTTATTAATGGTATCTTTCACATCAGTATTTCTCTTATTTGGTGGGATTTCAGCAAGAGCTTTCAATGTTTTGACAACACCCATATGGCATGAGTGCTTACTAAAACAGGCTTTACGTGATTTATATAACCAATCTTTCGGTAACTCTTGTACGCCATCATCATAACGCTGATAGGTTGTTAGCCAATTAATTCCTTTTTGAACCCGTGGATCATCTAAATATCCAAGACGGATCAAACTAAAAACCATATTTCCAGTTAAACAGGGTATTACTTTGCTCGGGGCTCCTCCGTTATTAACGATGCTTTCACAAGAAAAACCACCAGTTTTTCTATCTTGAGATTTTTTAAAAATAAACTCACAGGTATTTTTTATCCGTTCATCTGTTTCATCGGCACCAAATTCTGCTAAGATAATAAGATTCCAAACGGTTCCTTTATATTTTGCTCTCACATAGAAATCATCTTGTATGCCCCAATAACCACCCTTTTCTTGTTTTGATAAAATTTTTGGAACAACACCTTTTTCCATTATCTGATTTTTAGCAGTGATAACATCCGGATCGTCCACTGATTTTCCAAGTAAATCAATAAGAGTATAATATTTCACAGAGGGATTATCATCTTCCAAAAGCCAATTAATAGTATCATCTGAAATAAATTGTTTATTTATATTCATTCAAAATGAAATCAATGATCTATTTTATAGCTATTCTGTTTGCTTGTTTTGGTACCATTCAATTATTGTACTGTTTCAGATACTAATTTAAAGATAATTGATTATTTAAAAATATTTGATTAGAAATTTAAATTATTTATATTATAACATGTATT